>NZ_SGXD01000001.1:600000-900000 GCF_004216915.1 Motilibacter rhizosphaerae | reverse complement strand
ACTCACCGTGGAGGATGTCGGTCACCAGGTCGTAGTTCCGCGACGCCCAGGTGCCGTTGATCTTGTTGTACGACGTCATGATCGCCATGGGCTGCGCGGACTTGACGGCGATCTCGAAGCCCTTGAGCTCGATCTCGCGCGCGGCCCGCTCGCTGACGACGGCGTCGTCCGCGTTCCTGTTGGCCTCCTGGCTGTTCTCGGCGTAGTGCTTCAGCGTCACGCCGACACCGGGGTTGCTCTGCACGCCCTTGGTCGTCGCCGCCGCAGTGAGCCCGGCGACGAGCGGGTCCTCGGAGTAGTACTCGAAGTTGCGGCCGTTCAGCGGGTCCCGGTGGATGTTCATGCCGGGGGCGAGCCACAGCGTCGCGCCGTACTCCGTCATCTCCTTGCCCACCGCGTCACCGACCTGCTGGACGAGGTCGCGGTCCCACGTCTGCGCGAGCAGCGTGCCGATCGGCCAGGCCGTCGTCCACTGGTAGGTCGTCGGCGTCGTGGGGATCTGCTGCGTGATGCGCAGACCCGCGGGGCCGTCGGACTCCGTCGTCCCCGGGATGCCGAGGGACTCGTACTTCGCGGTCGTGTAGCCGGCGGCGCCGACGGCCGTCGGGGTCGAACCCGGGGTGTTGGCGCCCTCGACGATGTTCGACAGCTGGTCGAGGCTGAGACCGGCGACGAACTGCTGCATCGACACCGTGCCCTTGGCGACGTCGTAGAGCGTCGCGCCGGGGACGGGCTTCACGGCCTGGACGGTCTCGCCGGTCTTCGGCGCGTACGGCGCACCCGTACCAGCCCAGTCGCTCTGCGCCGGGTCGACGTACGCCGTGGTCCTCGAGATGAGGCTGCCGTCGACCGCGTAGTAGGGCGACGTCGGGTCGACGGGCACGGACTGCTCGTACGGAGAAGCCGCTTGCACCGTGCGGAACTTGCCGCCGATGGTGAGGTGCGGCGCCTTCGCGATCTCCGCCTGCTCGCCGGCGTAGCTGTAGAAGCTGCTCGGGTCGCTGTGCAGCTCCGAGCTCGGCTGCTCGTCGTCGGCCAGTTCGTTGTGGTCCTGCTCGGTGACGACCGTCGAGGGCAGCGTCAAGCGCGCCGCGACGTGGGTGCTGCGTGAGGAGTCGCCGACACGGATGAGGTAGTCACCGGCATCGAGGACCCACGCGGCGCGCGCTGTGTCGTACGACGCCATCTGCGTGGTGTCGAAGGCGATGTCGACGTGCTCGGACTGCCCGGGGCCGAGCTCGTCGGTCTTCGCATAGCCCGCGAGCTGCTGGTACGGCTTGTCGGGACCGGTCTGCGGAGCGGAGAAGTAGACCTGCACGACCTGCTTGCCGCTGCGCGTCCCGGTGTTGGTGACCTTCACCTTCACCGTGGTCTTCGACGCCTTGGACTGGACGGTCACGACGTCGTCGCGGAAGGTCGTGTAGCTCAGGCCGTAGCCGAAGGGGTAGTCGACGACACCGGCCGGGTTCGCGGCATCGATGGTCTTGTAGAACGAGTCGAAGTAGCGGTAGCCGACGTAGATGCCCTCGGCGTACGGCTCTGTCGCGGTGTTCTTGTCATTGGCCCCGAACGTCGCCGACGCCGGGTAGAAGGAGTACGCCGAGGCCCAGGTGTCGGTGAGGTGCCCCGAGGGGTCGACAGCGCCGTCGAGCACGTCGGCGAGCGCGTTGCCGGACTCCTGGCCCGCCTGGCTCATCAGCAGGAGGGAGTCGAGCGCGGTCCCGCCGCTCGGGTCCTTCTCCGACGCGTTGATCTGCTTGTAGAACGCCGTGTCCATGACGCCACCGGTGTTGAGGACGACGACGACGTGCTGGTAGCTCTGGCCGAGGAGGGCCAGGTCCGCCTTCTCGGTGTCGGTGAGGTAGTAGTCGCCGGCCGTCGCCGACCGGTCCGCGCCCTCGCCGGAGTTGCGCGCCACGACGTAGATCGCCGTGCTCGTCGGAGCCTTCGGCTTCACGCTGTCCGGGGTGAGCAGCTGCTCGACCGAGGAGTAGTCGACCGCCGGGCCGAAGATCTGGCCCGTTGCGCTGGCCGGGTACTTCGTGTCGTACGCGCTGGTCATCGCGTTCCAGTACGCGTCGCTCGTCGTCACCGTGTAGCCGGCCCCCTCCAGGCCCTGCCGCACGTTGATCGTGTAGCGGTTGTAGACGTCGCCGGACCCGGTGCCGCCCTTCACCGTCTTGTACGCGCCGACGCCGAAGAGCGCGACGTTCCCGCCGCGCGCCATCGGCAGCGTGCTGTCGTGGTTCTCGAGCAGCACCATGCCCTGCGTCGCGGCGTGCCGCGAGAGTGCGGCGTTCGCGGTCTCGAGCGGGCCCGGGTTCGGGTCCGTCGTGGCGGCGGAGGCCGCCCCCGAGCCGGCCGCGGCGAGCGCGGTGGCCAGCGCGGCGGTGAGGGGCACCCACCTCCGGCCCGTCCTGCGTCCGACGGCGTGGCGGTCGCGTCGTGCGTCGCGCATGCGTGGTCCTTCCTGACGGCGGTGTCGCGCCGGCGGGCCGCCGGCGGTTCGGGATCCCGAGGCAACCTAGACCGACCAACCGGTTGGTCGGTAGTCCCGAGACCGAACTGTGACCCAGCCGGGGCTCCGCCGCCTAGGGTTGCCGCATGGAGCGGCGCGCGCAGATCGTCCAGGCGGCCTTCGAGCTGTTCGCCGAGCGCGGCTTCCGCGGGGCGTCGCTCGGGCAGGTCGCCGCCCGCGTCGGGCTCACCAACGCCGGCGTGCTGCACCACTTCGCCAGCAAGGAGGAGCTGCTCATCTCCGTGCTGGCCGAGCGCGACCGCGAGGACGAGGCGGCTGTCGAGCAGGCCCTCCCGCGGGACGGGTCACTGCACACCGCCCTGGAGCGCAGCCGGGCGGTCGTCGCCCACAACGTGGGGCAGCCCGGGCTGGTCCAGGCGTTCACCGTGCTGGCCGCGGAGAGCGTGACCGAGGACCACCCGGCTCAGCAGTTCTTCCGGGAGCGCTACGCGCGCTTCCGCGCTCGCATCGCCGCCGACCTCGAGCGCGACGGGCACCTCGCCACCCAGGAGACCGTGCTCGCGGCCACGCTGATGCTCGCGGTCATGGACGGGCTGCAGGTGCAGTGGCTGCTCGCCCCTGACGAGGTCGACATGGAGGCCACCTTCACGCTGTTCGAGCGGATGCTCGAGGACGGCCTGCTGCAGCCGCGCCCCTCCACCCCCTGAACGTGATCATGCACGACCTGGGCCGCACCTCTCCCCCGTGATCATGCACGTCCTGTATGCCCAAGATGTGCATGATCACGGACAGGGGGACCGGGACGTGCATGATCACGAGCAGGGGGTCAGGAGAAAGTCCTCAGGCGCAGGCTGTTCGTCACCACGAACAGGCTCGACAGCGCCATCGCCGCGCCGGCGACGAGCGGGCTCAGCAGGCCGGCGGCGGCCAGCGGGATCGCGGCGACGTTGTAGCCGAACGCCCAGACGAGGTTGCCCTTGATCGTGGCGAGGGTCCGCCGGGCGAGCCGGATCGCGTCCGCCGCGGCGGTGAGGTCGCCGCGGACGAGCGTGAGGTCCGCCGCCTCCATCGCGACGTCCGTGCCGGTCCCCATCGCGAGCCCGAGGTCGGCCTGCGCGAGCGCCGCCGCGTCGTTCACGCCGTCCCCGACCATGGCGACGACGCGCCCGCGGGACTGCAGCTCGCGTACGGCCGCGGCCTTGTCCTCCGGCAGTACCTCGGCGACCACGTCGTCGATGCCCACCTGGGCGGCGACCGCACGGGCGGCGCGCTCGTTGTCGCCGGTCAGCAGCACCGGCTCCAGCCCGAGCGCCCGCAGCCGGCTGACCGCCTCGGCCGACGTCGCCTTGACGGTGTCCGCCACGACGAGCACGCCGCGGACGGCGCCGTCCCAGCCGACCCACACCGGCGTACGTCCCAGGGCCTCCGCCTCGTCCGCCACCGTCACCAGCTCCGCCGGGGGGACGAGCGCCCACTCCTGCTCGAGCCACAGTCGACGGCCGACGACCACGGCGTGCCCCTCGACCACCCCGGACACCCCGCGGCCGCCGGCACTGGTGAAGCCCTCGACGGGGAGGAGCGGGGAGGGTGCCGCGGCCGCGACCGCCTGCGCCACCGGGTGCTCGGACGCGTGCTCGACGGCGGCAGCGAGGCGGAGCAGCTCGCCCGGGTCCTGCCCTGCAGCAGCCGCGGTCGAGACGAGCGACATCCGGCCGGTGGTGACCGTGCCGGTCTTGTCGAGCACGACGGTGTCGACGCGGCGGGTGGACTCGAGGACCTCAGGGCCCTTGATGAGCAGGCCGAGCTGGGCGCCCCGGCCCGTACCGACCAGCAGGGCCGTCGGCGTCGCGAGCCCGAGCGCGCAGGGGCAGGCGATGATGAGCACGGCGACGGCGGCGGTGAACGCCGCCTCGGGCGCGGCGCCGGCGAGGAGCCAGCCGAGCAGGGTCGCGAGCGCCAGCGCGATGACGACGGGGACGAAGACGGCGGCGACGCGGTCGGCGAGCCGCTGCACCTGCGCCTTGCCGTGCTGTGCCTGCTCGACGAGGCGCGCGATCTGCGCCAGGCGGGTGTCCTCCCCGACGCGGGTCGCGCGGACGAGCAGGCGCCCGCTGGCGTTGACGGTGCCGCCGGTCACCTCGTCACCGGTCCCTACCTCGACGGGCACGCTCTCGCCGGTGAGCATCGACGCGTCGACCGCGGAACTGCCGGAGAGGACGACGCCGTCGGTGGCGACCTTCTCCCCGGGGCGTACGACGAACGCGTCGCCGACGACGAGCTGGGCGAGCGGGACCCGGACCTCCTGGTCGCCGCGGAGCACCGCGACGTCCTTCGCGCCGAGGTCGAGCAGCGCGCGCAGCGCGGCACCCGAGCGGCGCTTCGCCCGCGCCTCGGCGGCGCGCCCCGCGAGGATGAACACCGTGACCGCGGAGGCGACCTCGAGGTAGAGCTGGTCGCTGCTCCCCCGCCGCGCGAGCAGCTCGAAGCGCATCGTCATGCCGATCTCGCCGGCGCCGCCGAGGACGAGGGCGTAGAGCGACCAGAGGTACGCCGCGAGCACGCCCACCGAGACCAGCGTGTCCATCGTCGCCGCGTGGTGGCGCAGGTTCGTCAGCGCCGCCCGGTGGAACGGCCACGCCCCCCACGTCGCGACCGGTGTCGCCAGCGCGAGGCTGAGCCACTGCCAGCCGTCGACCTGCAGGGCCGGGACCATCGCGAGGAGCAGCACGGGCACGGTGAGGACGGCGGAGACGCGGAGCCGGTCGGGACCCGGCGGTCGCTCCTCCACGGGCTCCGCGCTCGGCAGCGCGGCGGTGTACCCGGTCGCCTCGACCGTGGCGACGAGCGCCTCGGGCGCGACGTCGGCGCGGTACGTGACGCGCGCCTTCTCCGTCGCGTAGTTCACCGAGGCCGTGACCCCGTCCATGCGGTTGAGCTTCTTCTCCACCCGGGCAGCGCAGGACGCGCAGGTCATGCCGCCGATGGCCAGCTCGACCGTGCGCTCGTCCGTGCCCGTCGCGGTGCTCATGCCAGCTCGTAGCCCGCCTCGTCCACGGCCTCCGCGACGGCGGCGGGGTCGAGCGGGGCGCTGCTGGTGACGGCGACGGACGAGACCGCGCCGGGGACGAGCTGGACCTGCACGTCCTCCACGCCGGGGAGCTTGCGCAGCTCCTGCGTCACCGCGCTCACGCAGTGCCCGCAGGTCATGCCGGTGACGTCGTACGTCGTGGTGCTCATGGTGCTCCTCGCTCTTCGGGGGTGCTTCAGGACCGGACGAGGCGGGCGATCGCGGCCGAGGCCTCCTGCACCTTGGCCTCGGCCTCCTCGCCGCCGCGGCTGATGGCGTCGGTGACGCAGTGGTGCAGGTGCTCGTCGAGCAGGGCCAGGGCGAAGGCCTCGAGCGCCCGCGTCGCCGCCGACACCTGGGTCAGCACGTCGATGCAGTACGTGTCGCCCTCCACCTGGCGCTGCAGCCCGCGCACCTGTCCCTCGATGCGGCGGAGCCGCTTGAGGTGCGCCTCCTTGCTGCCGGAGTAGCCGGGTGCGGGGTTGTCGGTCACGAGTCCAGCGTACCCCCTGGGGGTATGGCGGCAACCCGGACGTCCTCCGGTGGTCCGGCAACGCGCGCCGAGCGGACCAGAGCACCGCCGAGGGGAGCACGCGCGGTCCCCGCGGCGAGGTCCTGCTCCCCCGGGCGCGTGTCGCGCGACGAGGAGCGACACGCCGCGGCGCGTACGTCGTGTGCCCCTCGTCGCGGCGGGTTGCTCATCGCCGTCCACGACGGCACGCGCCGCGGGGGCCGGAGGACCGCGGAGGAGAGCACGCACGGCCCGGCGGCCAGGCCCTGCTCCCCCCAGCGCGTGCCGACCCGCGGCGTACGGACCGGCAGGCTCAGCGCGCGGAGACGGACACCGGCGCGGTCGGCGCAGCACCGCCGCGGCGCAGCACGCGCTCGGCCAGCGGCGCGAAGCCCACGCCGAGCACGGTCCAGAGGAGCAGCTGGGCGCCGACCGAGTAGAGCCGGAACGCGAACATGTCGTCGGCCGGGAAGCCGGGGAACACGATCCTGCCGCCGCCGTCACGCAGCGGCTGCGGGGTCTCGGTGGCGTGGCGGCCGTACTCGCGCACGTTCGCTCCGAGCTCGCCCGTCGAGGGCAGGACTGCCATGACGACGCCGATGACGACGAGGTAGCCGAGCACGGTCACGACGGTGGCGTTCCACGTCCCGAGCCGCGGGGCGAGCTGCTGGCCCACCGCGGCGGCGACGACGAGCCCGAAGGTCGCGACGAGCACCATCACCAGGTAGAGCGCGCTCCGCTGCTGGATGGTGTCCTCGTGGCCGATGGACGGCGGGTTTGCCGGGTACTTGAGGAACGGCACGAGGTAGACGCCGACGAAGCCGCCGGCCGCGAGCAGCAGGGACAGCGAGCGCGGCCGGACGCCGCCGACACGGCCGAGGCAGACGGCGTACGCGACGGCGAACAGCGTCCCCATCGCGAGGCCGAACAGCACCACGCCCACGCCGATGCCCAGGTTGGCCTGGATGCCACGGCTGAAGATGTCGGCGTGCTCGTGCTCGACGGGCAGGCCGGCCGCCCTGTCCAGCGCTGCCTGCGCGTCGTCGCGGGCGGACTCGTAGTCGACCGCCCGGTCGATCAGCGGCTCGGCGAGGACGCGGGCGAAGACGAAGGCGACGAGGCCCGCGACGATGCCGACGAGGGCGCCGCGGGCCAGCAGCTGCCTCTCCACAGGAGCGGGCGTGCCGCTCAGTGGCAGGGGAACCCGAGGAAGTGGCGCGCATCGTGGACGAACTCGTGGATGTGCGCGTCGTTGCCGAACACGGAGGTCGCACCCTGGTCGACGCCCACGAAGTAGTAGAGCGCGACGGCGGCGAAGGCCGCCGAGGCGAGCCAGAGGATCGCGCGCGGCAGGGACAGGACGACCGGTGTCGCCGCTGCGCGAGGGGTGGAGAGGGTGCTGCTCATGTGGGCCTCCTCGGGGATTCCGCGTCCCCGCTGGTACGGACTGGAGTGCTGCCGGGCGATGGCCTGACTCCCACACGTGCGTGTGGTCACAGTGGCGCGACCGTGCCGGACTCCCACCGGCTTCCTCCACCCTGCAGCAGGGCCGACCGTACCGGCCTGACGTCGCCCGCGGCAAGCACGGGCGGCGTCAGGTCCGGCGGGGCTCAGCCCCGCAGCGCGTAGGTCAGCAGCGCGTTGCCGGCGCTGGTCGTGCGGCCCTCGACGAGCCGCAGCCGGGTCAGCGGGACCGTCTCGTCGAACAGCCGCCGCCCCTCCGGCGCCGCCACCGGGTGCACCGTGAGCATGAGCTCGTCGACGACGCCCGCGACGAACAGGCTGCGCACGGTCTCCACGCCGCCCGCGACGAGGATGTCGCCCGAGCCCTGCTCCTTGAGCTTCGCGACGTACGCCGCGGCGTCCGAGTCGACGACCGTGCTGTTCCAGCCGAGCTCGCCGCTGAGGGTCTTGGTCAGCACGTGCTTGCGGATGGGGTTGATCCACTGCGCGAACGGGTCCGCGGCGTCCGCAGCGGGCCAGTACTGCGACCACTCCTGCCAGAGCTTGCGCCCGATGATGACGTCGGTGCCGCCGCTGATCGTGCGACCCATCGCCTCGCCCTCCTCCGGCCCGAAGGCGTCGAACTGCCAGAGGTTCGGCGACTCGGCGACCCCGTTGACGGAGTAGAACAGGTGCGCCTTGGTCGTGCGGGGCATGGGCGGTCTCCTCGGTGCTCGCTGCGCTGCTGGTCCGACGCCAGCAGCGTACGGAGGGGTGGACGCCGGCGGTCGCCGGCGCTCATCGGTCGAGCGGGAACCCGTCCAGCCAGGAGCAGATCCGCTGTCGTGCCAGGCAGAACGACCCGAGCACCTCGTCGGCACCGGCCAGCGCCTCGGGCGGGTGCGTGGTCGTCAGGCCGAGCACGCGCATCCCGGCCGCGGACCCCGCCGCGACACCTGCGGGGCTGTCCTCGACGACGAGGCAGTCCGCGGGTGCGACGTCGAGGACGTCCGCCGCGAGCAGGTAGCCCTCGGGGTCGGGCTTCCCGCGCAGCACCACGCCGCCGTCCACGACGACGGCAGGCTCGGGCGCTCCTCCGGCCCGCAGCCGCGCGCGTACGGCGTCGTCCCGCCCGGACGTCACGACCGCCCAGGCGCGCGGCGGGAGGCTCGCTAGCAGCTCGGGGACGCCCGGGTAGAGCGGGAAGGGAGCGTCCTCCAGCGCGACCTCGCGCAGCAGCCGCGCGTGCTCGAGGTCGACGTCGAGCAGCGGCGCGACCTCCGCGACGGTCTCCGTCGGCCGCCGGCCGTGCGTGGCGGCCCACACGAGAGCGGGGTCGAGGTCGTGGTGCAGGGCCCAGCGGGTCCAGACGCGGCGGTAGGTCGCGGACGAGTCGACCAGGACCCCGTCCGCGTCGAAGAGGACCGCGCGGCTCGGCACCCGGAGACGATGGCGGCTGCCGGTGCCCGGTGACAACCGCTTTATCCCGTGCCAGCCTGGGCGGGTGCTGACCGCCCTCATCCCCAAGGTCTTCTACGCCGACATCGAGGTCGGCCTCGACCTGTTCGCCGGCGGCATCGGGATGGACCTGCTCTACCGCGACGAGGACCTCGTCGTGCTCGGGCGCGACGCGGTGAAGGTCTACCTCGTCGCCGACGCGGAGTACGCCGCGAAGGACCGCCCCGAGCTCGCGATCGAGACCGACAGCATCGACGCCGACTACGCGGACATCGCCGCCCGCCGGCCGGACCTGCTGCACCCGAACCTCTCGCGCGTCACCCGCCAGCCGTGGGGACCGCGCGAGTTCGCCCTGCTGGACAGCACGACCGTGTGCGTCGTGTTCCGCGACTGGAGCGAGTGATCGTCAGGGCGACGTCGCCCAGCTGATGGAGTAGGTGGACCTCCCCGAGCGCCGGGTGACGTGCGCGAACCTGTCGTTGCCGCCCTCGTTGAAGTTCCCCACAGGCTGCCCCGCCCAGTGCAGGTCGAGCGTCACGAGAAGCGTGAAGTCGTCGACGGAGCGCCACGTCTGCACCTGGTAGTCCGCGAGCCGCCAGGACAGCGGGCCACCGTCAGGGGTCTCGACGTAGTCCTTCGCCGATCCGCGCAGCAGGGCGAGCACGGTCGGGGGCAGTGCTGCCGACTCCGTGGGCGGCACGGATTGCAGCCAGACGGCGAGGTGCTCGAGGGCTGCGGCATCCTGCGCCTGGCTGAGCCGGTCGGGCGTCTGCACGACGAGCGACGCGGCGCGCGCTCCTCGGCGCACCTGCAGCAGCTCGTGCCAGCGGACCTCGCCGCCGGAGCAGGCGAGGCGGACCGTCGAGGCCACCGCCTCGTCCACTCCTCCGACCGGGTACGTCCGGGTGCCCGCACGCGTGGGCACCCAGGTGATCCCCTGCGGGTCCGTCCACGCCGCGCACTCGGCCGCGCGCAGTGCCCGCAGCTCCGTCCGGGCGCCGGCGGCGTCGGGCGCGGTGCCCCAGACGAGCGAGGCCGCCTGGGTGGGGCCTCGGCCGGAGTAGGCGACCTCCTGGCTGACTGTCAGCACGGTGTCGCCCTTGCTGGCGCACTGGGCGACGTCAGGGCGGGCCGCCGCCGGGGACGGACCGGTCCAGGCCGTGTCCTGCGACGCCCGCGGCAGGAAGCTGCTGCGCAGTCCTGGCACGGCCGAGGCGGACGCCGTCGGCGCGGTCGGCGCGGTCGGCAGCACCACCGCGGGCACGCTCGGCAGGGTCGGCGCCGGCCGGACGACACCGGGCTCCGGCAGCGCCTGCCCGCTCCCGTCGCGCAGGGCGAGGCCGCTCCCCGCCAGCACGGCGACGACAGCGAGCGCGGCGGCGCCTACGCGCCCGCGACGGCGTACGGCCGCCCGCTCCCGCAGGACGTCCAGCGGTGGCGGTGTGACCGCGCGCGCCGCGGCGTCGGCCAGGTCCCGCAGGACCTCGCGCTCACTCATGGGGGACCTCCAGCAGGTCGGCCGGGTCGAGCAGCTGCGCCAGCCGGGCGCGACCGCGGGAGAGCCGGGCCTTCACCGTCCCGACGGGCGCGCCCACGATGCGCGCGACCTCGGCGAGCGGCAGGTCGGCGACGTAGTGCAGAGCGATCGCCTCGCGCTGCTCCCGGGACAGCTGGCGCAGGGCCGCGACGAGGGCGACGCGGTCCGCCGACAGCTCGGGCACCGCGGCCTCGGCACCGCGCGAACCGACGCCCAGCAGCCGGTCCAGGTGGAGCTGGCGGCGCCAGCGCCGGCGGGCGGCGTTGACGGCCACCGTGCGTACCCACGCCTCGGGGTTGTCCGCGGCCGCGAAGCCGTTGGCGGACAACGCCTTCACGAAGGCCTCCTGCACCGCGTCCTGCGCGGCGGTGAGGTCACCCGTGACCGCGAGCAGCTGGCCGACGAGGCGCCGGTAGCAGCCGGCGTAGACCTCCTCGACCAGCGCGTCGCGGTCCGCTCTCCGGCTCATGTCCCGTACGAGTCACGGCGGGGGTGGACGGTTGCACTGCACGTGCGCACCCTCATGCGCCCGGTAGCGCTCCCGCGGTCTCCGGGGTCGAGTGCCGGCGCCACACCCGCCACGTGCCGTCCGCTGCGCGCAGCCAGGTGTCGCTGATGACGAAGATGCCGCTGCGGTCGCGCCCCAGCACGGTCGCGTGCTGCGTCACCCGCTGCAGCACCGCGGCGACGTCGCCGGTGACGTCCACGACGACGTCGTGCTCCTCGTAGCCGTGCACGACGTAGTCGGGAAGCAGCGAGATCCACCGCTCCCGCGGCATCACCGCGGGCTGCGGGGCGACGACGACCAGCGCGTACGCGTCGTGCAGGACGCGCCCGGCCAGCTCCTGGTCACGGGTCTCGATGCAGCGCTGGAAGTCGGCGCGGGCGGCGGCGAGCTCAGGAGGGGTCACGCCCGCATCCTGCCCCCGTCAGCCCCTGGTCGGGAGGTCTTCGGCCCGGACGGGCAGGCCGGTGCTGCCGGCGACCAGGGCGAGCCGGAGCCGGCTCTCGTCCTCGCTGCCGGGCGCTGCGGTCAGCACGACGAGCTTCATCTCGAGGTCACCCTCGGCCAGCACGTCGCAGTCGACGACGATCGGGCCGACGCCCGGGTGGTGCACGGCCTTGCGGCCCTCCCGGTGGCCCGCCACCGCGCCCTGCGCCCACAGCGTGGCGAAGGTCTCGCTGGCGTCGAGCAGTTCCGCGATGAGCCCGGCGAGGCGCGGGTCGTCCGGGAACCGCGCGCTCGCGCGGCGCAGGTCCGCCACGACCGCAGCCTCGGTCGCCGCGTCGTCGGGGCTCTCGACCAACCACCGGGAGAGGAACGGGCCGAGCGGGTGCCCCGCGAAGCAGTCCCGCGCGAAGTTGCGCTGCCGCAGGGGGATCTCCTCCGGGTCTCCGAGCAGGGCCACCCATCCGCGGTTCCACCAGAGCAGCTGCCAGTCCGCCGCGAACACCGCGGCGGCCGCAGTGTCCCCGAGCCGGGCCAGGACGCGCTGCACACCAGGCGGCACGTGCTCGGGCACCCGCCCGACGGGGACGGCCAGGTGCGCGAGCCGGTAGAGGTGGTCGCGCTCGTCGGGGCTGAGCTGCAGCGCCCTCGCCAGCGCGGCGACGACCTGCTCGGACGGGCTGCTGGCGCGGCCCTGCTCGAGGCGCACCAGGTAGTCGACGGAGATGCCGACGAGGTCGGCGAGCTCCTCCCGGCGCAGCCCGACCGCCCGGCGCGCCCGTCCCGCAGGCAGGCCGACGGCAGCGGGGTCGAGCCGCTCGCGCCACGTACGGATCGTCGCGCCCAGCGCGCTCCCGGAGTCCACGCACCGATTGTCCGCGACGAGACGGCGCCAAGGGTGGTACCGCCGTTCCTACCGTCGAGGCGTCCCTGGCGCACCCGGCGGCGCGGACGCAGGCTGGCCGCATGACCACCACCTTCATCACCGGAGCCAACCGCGGCCTGGGCTACGAGACGGCCCGCAGACTCTCCGAGCTCGGCCACACCGTGCTGCTCGGCGCCCGCGACCGGGAGCGCGGCGCGGCCGCAGCTGCCGAGCTCGGCGTCCGCTTCGTGCCGATCGACGTGACGGACGACGCCTCGTGCGCTGCCGCCGCCGCGGATGTCGCTGCGCACGAGGGCATCCTCGACCTGCTCATCAACAACGCCGGCGTCCCCGGGCCCTACGGCGATCCCAGTGCGGTCACCGCGGACGACGCCCTGGCGGTCTACGACGTCAATGTCTTCGGCGTCATCCGCGTCACCGCGGCGTTCCTGCCCCTGCTGCAGAAGTCCGCAGACCCCGCGATCATCAACATCAGCAGCGGCATGGGCTCCCTGAGCCTCACCCACGACCCCGACCGCGACGAGTCGAAGGTCGTGGTGCCGCTCTACACGTCCTCGAAGGCCGCGCTGACGATGCTCACGACGCAGTACGCGAAGGCCCTGCCCGGCATCAGGATCAACGCGGTGGACCCGGGCTACACCGCGACGGAGTTCAACGGCTACAGCGGTCCGCAGACGGTGACCGAGGGGACGGACGCCGTCGTCGCGCTGGCCACCGCTGGGGCCGGCGCTCCCACCGGGCGGTTCGTGAGCCGCCACGGGGAGATGGCGTGGGACTGACGGGCTAGTGGACGTGGACCTGGCGCGAGTGCCAGCCGGTCGCCCCGTCCGGTGCGGGGTCCGCCGGTCGCGAGGTCTGGGTGACGCCGGTGCCGTCCGTCGCGCGGACCTCGAGGACGTGGCTCCCGGACGTGGCGTCCCACTCCCAGGTCCACTGCCGCCAGGTGTCGACGGAGGGCACGGGCAGGAGTTCCGCCTGCTGCCACGCGCCTCCGTCGACACGGACCTCGACCTTGGACACCCCGCGGTGCTGGGCCCACGCGACGCCACCGACCGCGACCCTGCCGGCGCGTACGTCGTCGCGGGGGACGTCGATCCGTGAGGCGGTCTTCACCGGCGCCTGCTCCGCCCACCCCCGGTCCGACCAGTACGCGGTGGCGCGCGAGAAGCGGGTGACCTCGAGCTCGACGACCCACTTGGTCGCCGACACGTAGCCGTAGAGGCCGGGGACCACCATCCGCACGGGGAAACCGCGCTCGACGGGCAGCGGCGCCCCGTCCATGCCGACGGCGAGCATCGCGTCGCGCCCGTCGAGCAGGGCGGCCAGCGGCGTCCCGATCGTCATGCCGTCGTGCGAGCGGCTCAGCACCATGTCCGCCCCCTCGTGGGGACCGGCCGAGCGCAGGATGTCGGCGAGGGGAGCGCCGAGCCAGCGGGCGTTGCCGACGAGGTCGCCGCCCACCTCGTTGCTGACGCACGCCAAGGTCACCCAGCGCTCGATCATCGGCCGATGGAGGAGCTCGGCGAACGTCAGCGTGACCTCGTGGTCGACCTCGCCGGTGATCCGCAGCTTCCAGTCCTCGGCGCGGATGCGTGGCGCGAACAGCGCCGTGTCCACCCGGTAGAAGTCGCCGAGCGGGGTCTGGAAGGGCGTGGCACCAGCGACTCCTCTGCCCGTGCTCACGCTCGCGGCGGGCGAGACCGGGGCGGGGAGGCGTACGGCGTCGCGCGAGGAGGTGACGTCGACGCGGGAGAGCGTGGCGACCCGGGCGACACCCGCCCCGGCGGCCGCCGCGAGGACGGTCGACCCGGAGAGCGCGAGGAACCGCCTGCGGTCGGCGCTCTCCGCCTCGGCGGTCCCCGACCAGCGCGCCCGGTCGCCGAGGACCACCAGGAGCCAGCCCGACACCACGAGCGCGACCAGCGACGGCAGGACCGCTCCGGCTCCCGCTCCCGGGCGGTTGATCGCTGCGAGGGCGGCCGCGAGGCAGAGGACGACGACGACCGGGAGGCCGCCGCGCCGGTGGCCGAGCTCGCGGATGCCGCCGAGCGCGGCCAGCAGGAGGACGACCACCAGCACGCTGACGACGAGCACCGGCTTGTCGTCGGTCCCGAGGGTGCGCACCGCCCAGTCCTTGACGCCCAGCGGCACGCTGTCGACGACCGTGGAGGCGACGCTGAGGACGGGCGAGCTGCTCGGGCCGGTGAGCACCGTCACGAGCTGGGCAGCGCCCACCCCGGCCGCGCCCGCGGCGATCCCGACGAGCGTGCCGAGACCTGCGCGCCGTCGCCTGCCTGCCACCCCTCCTTCGTACACCCCTGCGGCAGGATGTGCCCTCCCTGCTGACTGGAGGTCCCCGCATGCCCGTCTCCCGCGTCCCGTCCCCCTCGCGCTTCGCGCCCGTCATCGGCTTCAGCAGCGCCGTGCGCGCCGGGGACACCGTCTACGTCGCGGGCGTCAGCGCCGTCGACGGCAGCGGCGAGGTGGTCGGCGGTGCCGACGCGTACGCGCAGGCGGCCGAGGTCCTGCGCAAGATCGGCGTCGCCCTCGGCGAGGCGGGTGCCTCGCTCGACCAGGTGGTGCGCACCCGCGTCTACCTCGCGCGCGCCGACATCTGGGAGGAGGTGGGCCGGGCGCACGGCGAGGCCTTCGGCAGCGCCCTGCCCGCGTCGACGATGGTCGTCGCCGAGCTGCTCGACCCGCGGATGCTCGTGGAGATCGAGGCCGTCGCGTACGTCGGCGGCTAGTCCGCCGCCCGCGCGACCGCGATCCCGGGGGCGCCGGGCGGCGTGGGCACCGAGCGGACGTCGACGAGACCCGCGTCGGCGAGCAGCTTCCCGGCGCCGTCGGCGTCGAGCAGGGTGCCGCCGAACACCCGCGTGCGCAGGACGGTGAGGGCCCGCTCGAGCGCGGTCCCCTGGTCGTGCTTGCCGTGCGCGAGGAGGAGGACGCCACCCGGGCGCAGCGCCCGGGAGATGCGCGGCACGCCCTCGTGGAGGGCGGCCGGCGGGACGAACGGTGCCGGGACCCACGCCAGGTCGTACGCCGCCCGCTCCGCCAGGGTGCTGACGTCCTGCGCGCGCAGCTCGACGCGGTCGCGGACGTCGAGCTCCGCCAGCCGCTGCCGGGCGAGCGCGAGGACCCGCTCCGACACGTCGATCCCCGTGACCGCCAGCGCGGGGAACTCGGCGGCGAAGGAGGTGGCGAGGGCGCCCACGCCCGTACCGACGTCGAGCATGCGCGCCCCCGGTGCCGCGAGGCGCTCCGCCGTCCCCGGCAGGTCGGGCAGGAGCATCCGGCGGAAAGCGGCGGCCATCTGGCCGCTCGCGACACCCTGGGCGAGGAGCACCTCGTCGGGCAGGGCCATCCAGCCGTCGGCCCCCTGCACGACCGCCGCCGCCTGCAGCAGTCCCGCCGCCGCCTGCGCGGCGACCTGCGCCGGGGAGGCGCCGAGGCCCGTCGTGAGCTCGCCGCCGGGAGGGACGACGCCCGCGGCCTCGAGGACCTGCCGGGCCGCGCGCCCCTCGTCGCTGTCCGGGTCGCGACCGAGCAGCACGACCGAGGCGAGGCACCAGGCGCCCTGCTCCCACGCCGCGAGCGCGTCCATCACGGGGTCGACCTGCCGCTGCGTCACCGCTCCTCCTCGAGGGTCCGGGTCCACAGCCTGGCGAGGGCGACGGGCGGCGTCCAGGCCCGTACGGGCAGAGGGCGGCTAGGGTCCGGGCCGTGACCCCGCACGTCCGCGCGTACCAGCCGACCGACCTCCCCGCGCTGTACGACATCTGCGTCCGCACGGCCGACGCCGGCGGCGACGCCCGCGGGCAGTACGCGTCGGACCTGCTCATGGGCGACCTGTTCGCCGCGCCGTACGCGACGCTGGAGCCGGAGCACGCGCACGTCCTCGACGCCGGGGACGGGCGCGTCGTGGGCTACGTCCTCGGGACGGCGGACACCGCGCGCTTCGTCGAGCGCTACCGCGCGGAGTGGATCCCGGCGACCGCCGAGCGCTGCCCCCCGCCGGCCGACCCGCCGGTCACTGCCGACGACGTCATGCTCGGGCTGCACCACAGGCCCGAGCGGATGCTCGAGCCGGCGGTCACGGCGTACCCGGCGCACCTGCACATCGACCTGCTGCCCGGGTGGCAGGGCCAGGGCTGGGGCCGCGCGCTCATGGCCGCATTCCTCGACGGCCTGCGCGCCGCCGGGGTCCCGTCGGTGCACCTCGGGATGCTCGCGGTCAACACCGGGGCGCGGGCGTTCTACGCGCGGCTGGGGTTCCACCCGGTCGCGGAGGTCGAGCCGCTGGTCTACCTCGGACGGAGCACGGCGCCGCTGGGCCGCTGAGCGGATACCCGCTCGCCACTGGCGATCGTGGAGGGCAGACTCCTGCCTCGTGCTCGTGACCCTCGCGACCTCCGGGTCCACCTCCGGCGGCCTTCCCGACGGGGCGGTCGCGACGGACCTCGGCCGGGTGCTGCACAAGCACCCGGACCGCGTGCACGTGCAGGAGGTCCCGACGGGCACGGCCACCGTCTGCTACCCCGTGGCCACCCCCGAGCGCTGCGAGGCGGCGCTGCTCCTCGAGGTCGACCCCGTCGGCCTGGTCCGCAGTCGCGCCGCGCGGCGCGGTGACGACGTGCTCGCGCGCTACGTCAACGACCGGCCGTACGTCGCCTCGAGCCTGCTCGCGGTGGCGCTGTCCCGTGTCCTGCGCACCGCGCTCGCCGGGCGCTGCGACGCGCGTCCCGAGCTCGCCGAGGCGGCCTGGCCGCTCGAGGTCCGCCTCCCCGCCCTCCCGGTGCGCGGGCGCCCCGAGCTCGTCGAGCGGCTCTTCGCGCCGCTCGGCTGGGAGGTCGAGGCCCGCCGGCTCCCGCTCGACGAGCTGGTGCCGGCGTGGGGTGACGCCGACCTCGTCGACCTGACGCTGCGCGGTCGCGCGCGCGTCGCCGACGCGCTGAGCCACCTCTACGTCCTCCTCCCCGTGCTCGACGACGCGAAGCACTACTGGGTCGGCGAGGACGAGGTGGACAAGCTGCTGCGCGTGGGCGGCCGGTGGCTGCAGGGCCACCCCGAGCGCGAGCTCATCAGCTCGCGCTACCTCGCCCACCAGCGGCACCTCGCGTCGACGGCCGCCGAGCGGCTGGCGGCGCTGGACAGGCCCGCTGACGCCGCTGACGACGCGGACGCCGACGAGCCCGGTGATGACGCTGCTCCGGTCCCGGCGCGCCCGCTCGTCGCCCTGCGCCACGCCGCGGTGCTCGACGCCCTGCGCGCGTGCGGGGCGCGCCGCGTCCTCGACCTCGGCTGCGGGCCCGGCGCCCTGCTGCAGGAGCTGCTGGCGGACAGCACGTTCACGGAGGTCGTCGGCACCGACGTCTCGGCGCGGGCGCTCGCGTCCGCCGCCCGGCGGCTCGGGCTGGACGCGCTGCACGAGCGCCAGCGCGCGCGCATCTCCCTGCTCACCTCGTCGGTGACGTACGCCGACCCCAGGCTCGCGGGCTATGACGCCGCCGTCCTCATGGAGGTCGTCGAGCACGTCGACCCCCCTCGGCTCCCGGCGCTGGAGCACGCGGTCTTCGGCGTCGCCGCCCCGCGCGTGGTCGTC
The DNA here is from genome assembly GCF_004216915.1 of Motilibacter rhizosphaerae. NCBI lineage: Bacteria > Bacillati > Actinomycetota > Actinomycetes > Motilibacterales > Motilibacteraceae > Motilibacter > Motilibacter rhizosphaerae. The sequence goes on along the minus strand of NZ_SGXD01000001.1, from coordinate 882,065 downwards.
GTGACGACGCCCAACGTGGAGGCGAACGCCGCGATCCCCGGCCTCGCGCCCGGCCAGCTGCGGCACACCGACCACCGCTTCGAGTGGACGCGCGCGGAGTTCGCGGCCTGGTGCCGCTCGGCCGCCGAGCGCTTCGGCTACGCCGTCGAGCTGTCGGGGGTGGGCCCCGACCACCCCGAGCTCGGCGCCCCCACCCAGCTGGCCCTGCTGCGCAAGGAGTCCGCGTGAGCGACGAGACCGGCCCGTTGCGGCTCCCCCTCCCGGCGCTGAGCCTCGTGGCGCTGGTCGGCGCCTCCGGCTCGGGCAAGACGAGCTTCGCCGCCCAGCACTTCCGGCCCACCGAGGTGCTGAGCAGCGACGCGTTCCGCGGCCTCGTCTCCGACGACGAGAACGACCAGTCCGCGACGGCGGACGCCTTCGACGCGCTGTTCTACGTCGCGGCCAAGCGGCTCGCCGCCGGGCGGCTCACCGTCATCGACGCGACGAACGTCCAGCAGGACGCCCGGCGCAAGCTCGTCGCGCTCGCCCGCGAGCACGACGTCCTCCCCGTCGCGATCGTCCTCGACCTGCCCGAGCGCACCTGCCTCGAGCGCAACGCCGCCCGCGGCGACCGCTCGTTCGGCCCGGGCGTCGTACGCCGGCAGCGCGAGTCGCTGCGCCGCAGCCTGCGCTCGCTCGCGAAGGAGGGCTTCCGCACGGTCCACGTGCTGCGCGAGCCCGAGGAGGTCGCGCGGGTCGAGGTGGTGCGTACCCGGCTCTACAACGACTTGCGCGACACCACCGGGCCGTTCGACGTCGTCGGTGACGTGCACGGGTGCCGCGAGGAGCTCGAGGAGCTGCTCGGCGAGCTCGGCTGGGTCCTCGCGCGCGACGAGGACGGCCGGGCCGTCGGCGCGCGGCACCTGCAGGGGCGTACGGCGGTGTTCCTCGGGGACCTCGTCGACCGCGGGCCCGACACCCCGGGCATCCTCCGCCTCGTCATGGGCATGGTCGCCGCCGGGACGGCGCTCGCCGTGCCGGGCAACCACGAGAGCAAGCTCGTCCGCGCCCTGCGCGGCCGCCCCGTCACGGTGTCGCACGGGCTCGCCGAGTCCCTGGAGCAGCTGGAGCGCGAGACCCCGGAGTTCCGCCGTCAGGTCGAGGAGTTCCTCGACGGGCTGGTCTCGCACTACGTCCTCGACGGCGGCAGGCTCGTGGTGGCCCACGCCGGGGTGCCCGAGCGCTACCAGGGTCGGGCGTCCGGGCGGGTGCGCGAGTTCTGCCTGTACGGCGACACCACGGGCGAGAGCGACGAGTTCGGGCTGCCCGTGCGCTACCCGTGGGCGCGCGACTACCGCGGCCGGGCGATGGTGCTCTACGGCCACACGCCGGTGCCGCAGCCGGAGTGGGTCAACGGCACCATGTGCCTCGACACCGGGTGCGTGTTCGGCGGACGGCTCACGGCCATGCGCTACCCGGAGAAGGAGCTGGTCTCCGTCCCGGCGCGCGCGGTCCACGCCGAGCCGGTCCGCCCGCTGGGAGCCGCGGACGCTCCCTCCGGACCCGGTGCTGTGCAGCGCGACCCCGCCGTGCTCGAGGTCGGCGACGTGCTCGGCCGGCGGGTCGTCGAGACGAGCCGCGGCGGCCGCGTCACCGTGCCCGAGGAGAACGCCGCCGCCGCGCTCGAGGTGCTGAGCCGCTTCGCGACCGACCCGCGCTGGCTCGTCCACCTGCCGCCGACGATGGCGCCGGTCGCCACGTCGGCCCGGGAGGGCGTGCTGGAGCACCCCGACGAGGCGTTCGCCGCGTACGCCGCCGAGGGGGTCGAGGAGCTGGTCTGCCAGGAGAAGCACATGGGCTCGCGGGCCGTCGTCGTGCTGCCGCGCTCTCCGGAAGTGGCCGAGCGCCGCTTCGGCGCGCCCGGCGGGGCGACGGGCGCCGTCTACACCCGTACGGGCCGGAGCTTCTTCGACCCCGAGACCACCGAGCGGCTGCTGGCCCGGGCGCGCTCGGCCGCGGAGGCTTCCGGGCTCTTCGACGAGCTCAGTGCGGAGTGGCTGGTCCTCGACGCCGAGCTGCTGCCGTGGAGCGCCAAGGCGGACGCGCTGCTGCGCGAGCAGTTCGCCGTCGTCGCCGCCGCCGGGGAGTCCGCGCTGTCCGCGGCCACCGACGTCCTCACGCGCGCCGCCGCCCGCGGCGCGGACGTGCAGGGGCTGCTCGACCGGCAGCGCTCCCGGCTGGCTGACGTCGCGGGCTTCCGCGCGGCGTACCGGCGCTACAGCTGGCCGGTCGACGGGCCGGAGGGGGTGCAGCTCGCCCCGTTCCAGGTGCTCGCCTCGGCCGGGACGACGTACGCCGACCGGCCGCACGCGTGGCACCTCGAGCAGGCCGACCGGCTGGTGGCCGCCGACCCCGCGCTCTTCCGGACGACCCGCCGGGTGCCGGTGCAGGTGGCGGACGCCGCCTCCCGCGACGCGGCCGTCCGCTGGTGGGAGGAGCTGACCGACGCCGGCGGGGAGGGCATGGTCGTCAAGCCCGCGGCCGGCCTGGTCCGCGGCCGGCGGGGCGCGGTCCAGCCGGGGCTCAAGGTGCGCGGGCCGGACTACCTCCGACTGGTCTACGGCCCGTCGTACCGGGAGCCGGCCAACCTCACGCGGCTGCGGGAGCGCAACGTCGGCCCGAAGCGCTCGCTCGCGCTGCGGGAGCACGCGCTCGGGCTGGAGGCCGTGGAGCGCGCCGCCGCGGGCGAGCCGCTGTGGCGCGTGCACGAGTGCGTCGCCGCGGTCCTGGCGCTGGAGTCGGAGCCCGTCGACCCGCGCCTGTGACCCCAAGACCTGCATGATCACGGAGAGGTCGGGGGAGGCCGCACTCGCCGGACGCCCGGGACGCGCGACCCCGGTAGCATGGTCTGTCGTGCCCTCTGCGAACACCGCCACCCGCGACGACATCCGCAACATCGCGATCGTCGCCCACGTCGACCACGGGAAGACCACGCTGGTCGACGCGATGCTGCACCAGTCCGGCGCCGTCGCCACGCACGGTGAGGAAGCCGGCCGCGAGCGGGTCATGGACTCCATGGACCTCGAGCGCGAGAAGGGCATCACCATCCTCGCGAAGAACACCGCGGTCAAGCACGTGGTGGACGGCCGCGAGCTGACGATCAACATCATCGACACCCCGGGCCACGCCGACTTCGGCGGCGAGGTCGAGCGCGGGCTGTCGATGGTCGACGGCGTGGTGCTCCTCGTCGACGCGTCCGAGGGTCCGCTGCCGCAGACCCGCTTCGTGCTGCGCAAGGCGCTGCAGAAGCGCCTGCCGGTCGTGCTGCTCATCAACAAGGTCGACCGCGCCGACGCGCGCATCGCCCAGGTCGTCGACGAGACCTACGAGCTGTTCCTCGACCTCGACGCCGACGAGCACCAGATCGAGTTCCCCATCGTCTACGCCTCGGCCCGCGCGGGCCGCGCCTCGACCAACCGCCCGGACAACGCGGGGATGCCGGACTCCGAGGACCTCGAGCCGCTGTTCAAGGTGCTGCTCGAGACGATCCCGGCGCCGGTCTACGACCCGGGCGCGCCCCTCCAGGCGCACGTCACCAACCTCGACGCCTCGCCGTTCCTCGGCCGCCTCGCGCTGTGCCGCGTCTTCAACGGCGAGATCAAGAAGGGCCAGCAGGTCGCGTGGTGCCGCCACGACGGCACGGTGCAGCGCGTCAAGGTCACCGAGCTGCTCGTCACCGAGGGGCTCCACCGCGTCCCCGGTGAGACGGCCGGCCCCGGCGACATCATCGCGATCGCCGGCATCCCGGAGATCACCATCGGCGAGACGCTCGCCGACCCCGAGGACCCGCGCCCGCTGCCGCTCATCAAGGTCGACGAGCCGGCCATCTCGATGACCATCGGCACCAACACCTCGCCGCTCGCCGGCCGCGAGAAGGGCACGAAGGTCACCGCCCGCCTCGTCAAGGACCGCCTCGACCGCGAGCTCGTCGGCAACGTCTCGATGCGGGTCCTCCCCACCGAGCGCCCCGACGCCTGGGAGGTCCAGGGCCGCGGTGAGCTGGCGCTCGCGATCCTCGTCGAGCAGATGCGCCGCGAGGGCTACGAGCTCACCGTCGGCAAGCCGCAGGTCGTCACCCGCGAGATCGGCGGCAAGATCCACGAGCCGGTCGAGCGGGTCACCGTCGACGCCCCCGAGGAGTACCTCGGCGCGATCACCCAGCTGTTCGCCGTGCGCAAGGGCCGCATGGAGACCATGACCAACCACGGCACCGGCTGGATCCGCATCGAGTTCGTCGTGCCGTCGCGCGGGCTCATCGGCTTCCGCACCGAGTTCCTCACCGAGACCCGCGGCACCGGCATCGCGCACGCGACCTTCGAGTCGTACGAGCCGTGGTTCGGCGAGCTGCGCACCCGGCCCACCGGCTCCCTCGTGGCCGACCGGGCAGGGGTCGCGACGCCGTTCGCGATGTTCAACCTGCAGGAGCGCGGCACGATGTTCGTCGAGCCGACGACCGAGGTCTACGAGGGCATGATCGTCGGCGAGAACTCCCGCGACGACGACATGGACGTCAACATCACCAAGGAGAAGAAGCTCACCAACATGCGCTCGTCCACGGGCGACGAGCTGGTGCGCCTCATCCCCCCGCGCAAGCTCTCGCTGGAGCAGTGCCTCGAGTTCTGCCGCGAGGACGAGTGCGTCGAGGTGACCCCGGCGACCGTGCGCATCCGCAAGGTCGTGCTCGACGCCCAGGAGCGCGGGCGCACCCGCGGGCGGGCCAAGCAGGCCAGCTCCTGACGCCAGCCCCTCGGCAGGCGCACCGACGGCCCTCGTCCCCCTCCCGGGGGACGGGGGCCGTCGGTCTGTCCGGTCTGCCCCGGACGCGCCGCGTACGTGCACCTGCAAGTTCGCCCGAACGAGCATCCGCGGCGCTCTCACCGGGCCCTCATGGACGCCGATGACTCTGGTGTGACCGCGACCCCCCTCCGCCCCGAGCACGTCCCCGGGACCCTGCCGGCCCCCGCTGCGCCGAGCTCGGGCGCCCCGGAGGTGACGAGCACCCGCGTGCTCCGCTCGCGCACCACGGCCCTCGAGCTGCTGGGGGCCTACACCGCGGACCTCCCCGTCGCCGACCGGCGCCGCTGCCTGCAGCGCGTCGTCGAGGAGGTCAGCGGCTCGGCCGCCGACGTCGAGGCCCTCCTCCACGCCCTCGCGGAGTACGCCGCCACCTTCGCCGACGTCGCCGCCCGCGCGACCGCCGTGGAGGCCGAGCCGGACCCCGCCGGGCTGGTGCGCGCACTGGCGCGGATCGACCTGCGCCCCTTCTGAGCAGACGCACGACGGCCCCCCTCCCACGTCGGGAGGGGGGCCGTCGTGCTGCTGCGGTGGGTCAGCTCACTTCGAGGTCGCGATGTACTGCGGGCTCGTCGTCACCGTGAGCGCCTTGCCGGCCTTGAGGGCCGTCTTCTTGCCCACGACGCTGGTCACGCTGACCGTGGCGGCGGGCGCCGCGATGCGGACCTTCTTGCTCGGGTTCCACACGACGTAGCCCGAGCCGCGCTTCTGCTTGACCGTGCAGGTCCACGTCCCCGTGGAGGCGCGCACGCAGCCCACGAGCGGCTGCGAGAGCCACGTGCGGGTCGTCTGGTACGCCTTGCCGGCGTCGGTGAGGGACTTCCCGTCGGCCTTGGTCAGGTCGATGCTCACCTTGTGCGACTGGTTGTTCCAGGCGTACCAGTAGACGCGGGCGACCCCGTTGCTGCGCGCGAGCAGCAGGAAGCGGGCGACGTACGCCGCCTGCAGCGCCGGCGAGATGGTCTCGGCGGGGCCGACGCCGCCGACCGCCGCGCCGAAGCTGACCTCGGTGACGTAGAGCGGCAGGGTGTCGATCTTCGCGACCTTGAGGTAGCGGCGCGCCTTGGTCAGCTGGTCGATCGCCGACTCCGGCGTGCGGCCGGGCAGGCCGTAGAGGTGCAGCGCCACGACGTCGAGCTTGTTGCCGCCCGTCGCCTTGAGGTAGTTCTGCATCCAGGTGATCTGCGGCGAGAGCCGGGTGGTGAAGCCGGGGCCGACGAGCTTCGCGCTGGGGTACTTGCGCACCGCCTTGCCGCGCTTGACCGTCGTCGCGTGCACGGCCTGGTACGCCGCGAGGTTGAGCGCCGCCATCTGCTTCGGCGAGCCGTTGAAGAAGGTGCCGTTGTTGGGCTCGTTCCACGTCTGGAAGTCGGTGACGCCGAGCCTGGAGGCGTGGGCCACGACCGCGGTGACGTAGGCCCGCCACGCGACGAGGCTCTTCGGCATCGAGGCCGAGCCCGGGCCGTAGCCCGGCGCGACCTGGCTGGCGTTGGTGCCCGCCCACTGCGGGGCCTGCCCGAAGACGACGAGCGGCTTGAGGCGCGCGCGCCGGGCGTGGTTGATCGCGTCGTCGAGGGGCTTCCAGTTCCAGGACGTCGGACCCGTGGGCTGCAGGTCCGCCCACGTGGTGCCCGTGTCCCACAGCCGGACGGAGCCGACGACCTTGTTCGACGGGACCGGGGCCTTGCCCTGGAGGCCGTTGACGTGCATGCCGAAGAAGTCGGCCGGAGCGGCGGAGATGATCGGCGTCACGGGGCTCTTCGGCTTCGAGGCCGCGTCGGCCGGCGCCGCGGCGGCGAGCGAGCCACCGAGCACCGCGGCGACGAGGGCGGCGAGCGGCCGCGCAGTCGGGCGTACGCGCATGGAGCGGGGGTTCCTTCCGGTGGAGGTGCAGCGGAGGTGCGGTCCGGGCGGAGCGGTGCGCGAGCACTGCCCCCGAGGAGGAGAGACGGTGGGCCCCCAGGGGCGTTCACCCGTCCGGCTCCTGCGGACTCCGCCCAGTCTGCATCAGGATCCGGCCCCGCTCCGGGCCGGGCTGCGAGTGGCGCAGGTCACACCTTCGGGTGCCCGGGGCCCGAGGGGGTGGCGGAATGCCCGCCGATGCGGCACCGTTGACCCAGGTGCCGCACCGGGGCATGACCCCGGGCTCCATCCTTCGCCGCTACGAGCGGCCTTGCGCCGAGAGGCGTCTCTCCGGTGCGGCACCCCTCATCGCCCTGCAGTCGCGCAGCCTCGAGCCGATGCTCTCCACGTGACGGCTCCACACGTGACGGGACCCCGGAGGACGCGACCGTGAGGATGCCGCGCGCCCGGCTGCGCGCCGCCGCCCCCGAGCACCCGGAGCACCCGCACCGCCACCCCCGTGCCGCCCGGGCCGCCCGCCTCGCCGCCGTCGTCGTCGTCGCCCTGCTGGGCGGCTGGCTCGGGCTGGTGCTCGCGGGCTCGGTCTCGCTCCCCGTGGGCCCGGTGCACGCGCGGCTCTCCGCGGCGCCCAGCCTCAGCGGGGGCACCGTCGTGCGGATCCCCCCGCTCGGGGCCATCGCGCTCGACACCAACGACGGCCCGCTCGAGGTCCGCGTCGACGTCACGAGCATCGACCCGGTGGCCGCCCGGCGGATCCTCGACGACCCGGGGCTGCTCTCCGGCCTCCCGCGGCAGGTCTCGCGCGACACCCGCCAGGCCGTCGGGCGCGTCCTCGCCGTGGGGACGGTCGCCGCGATGGGCGGCGCGTTCGTGCTCGGGCTCGTCGTCTTCCGCCGGCTGCGCACGGCGCTGCTGTCGACGACGATCGTCGCGGGTCTCGTCGCGGGCACGCTGACGAGCGCGGCGCTCACCCTGCAGAAGGGCGCGCTGCGCGAGCCGCGCTACTCCGGCCTGCTCGCCAGCGCCCCGAGCCTCATCGGCAATGCCGAGGACATCGCCGGCGACTTCACGGCGTACGGCGACCAGCTCGCGCGCCTCGTCGGCAACGTCTCCCGGCTGTACGCCGCGACCAGTGACCTGCCGCTGCTCCCCGCGGCCGACACCGACACCCGCGTGCTGCTGGTCTCGGACATCCACCTCAACCCGGCGGCGTGGCCGGTCATCCGCTCGACCGTCGCGCAGTACGGCATCGACCTCGTCGTCGACGCGGGCGACCTCACCGACCACGGCAGCCGGCTCGAGGACGGGTTCGCCGCGCCGATCTCGACGCTCGGGGTGCCGTACGTCTTCGTCAAGGGCAACCACGACTCGGCCGCGACCGTCCGCGCCGTACGCCGGGAGGAGGGCGCCGTGGTCCTGGACGGCGCCGGCGTGCAGGTCGTCGACGGCATCCGCTTCCTGGGCTCCCCCGACCCCCGCTTCACCCCGGACAAGGAGACGGCGGGGACCGATGCGCAGGGCACCGCGCTCGTCCAGGCGCAGGGCCAGGCGCTCGCGGCGACCGCGCGCGCGAGCGACCCGCACCCCGACGTCGTCGTCGTCCACGACCCCACCGCCGGCGCCGAGCTCGCCGGCGCGGTCCCGCTCGTGCTCAGCGGCCACACGCACAAGCGCGACGTCCGGCAGCTCGACGGCGGGACCACGCTGTTCACCGAGGGGTCGACCGGCGGAGCGGGGCTGCGCGGGCTCGACCACGACTCCCCGACGCCCGTCGAGCTCTCCGTGCTCTACCTCGACAAGCGCACCCACGCGCTGACGGCCTGGGACGACGTCACGCTCGGCGGCCTCGGGCTCGCCTCCGCCAACGTCGAGCGGCACGTCGTGCGCCCCGCCTCGACGCCGCCGGCCGGCAGCGGCGCGGCTGGCGGGCCCGGCGCGCGCTCCCGTAGACTCGCGCCGACCTCCTGACGGAGTCGTCCCGACACTGCGTCTCGAGTCGCTCGCCCCCATCGTCTAGCGGCCCAGGACACCGCCCTTTCAAGGCGGCAGCGCGGGTTCGAATCCCGTTGGGGGTACGGACCAGGGTCTCCGGTGTGAGACACTGGTGCGCGCAAGGCCCCGTAGCGCAGTTGGTTAGCGCGTCGCCCTGTCACGGCGAAGGCCGCGGGTTCGAGTCCCGTCGGGGTCGCAGGTCTCCGGGCTCGGCACCACCAGGTGCCGGGCCCTCGGACACCTGGGCAGGTAGCTCAGTTGGTACGAGCGTCCGCCTGAAAAGCGGAAGGTCGGCGGTTCGACCCCGCCCCTGCCCACCTCCCTCCCCTCCGCGAGCCCCCCGGGGGCCGGAGCGGCGTCCAGCGGGAACGACCCGCCCCCCGTCTGCGTTGCACGAGACGGGCGGACCCGACACCGTCGGACATCCCGGACACGGCACAGGCCGGTCCGCGGGACGCCCCTGGCAGAGCCGCCACCCCAGGCAGAGTCGCCGCACCCCACGACCGCCCTCCGGAGGCCCGCATGCTCCCCCTGCCCCCCGTCGACCCCCGCGAGCTCCGGCTCGCCCTGCGCGCCGTCGCCCGCCGCGCCGACCGCTGGACGCTCGAGCAGTTCACGCCGCCGAGCGCGCGCCGCTAGCTCACTCCTCGATGCCGCGCTCGATCGCGTAGCGCACGAGCTGGGCGCGGTTGTTCATCTGCAGCTTCCCGAGGATGTTCTGCGTGTGGTTCTGCACCGTGCGGTGCGAGAGCACGAGCCGCTCGGCGATCTGGCGGGACGACAGCCCCTTCGCCACCATGCGCAGCACCTCGGTCTCGCGCGGCGTCAGCGGCGCCTGCTCCTCGTCGGCGGGCGCCGCTGACGTGCGCCGGAACTCCCCCAGCACGAGCCCGGCCAGCCCGGGGGTGAAGACCGCCTCCCCGGCAGCTGTCGCCGCGACCGCGGCGAGCAGCTCCTCGCGGGACGCCGACTTCACCAGGTAGCCGGTCGCGCCGGCCTTGACCGCCTCGAGCACGTCGTCCTGCTCACCGGACGCGGACAGCACGAGGATGCGGGGGCCGCCCCCGCGAGCGGCGAGCTCCCGCGCGACCTCGACCCCGGAGCGGTCGGGGAGCTGCAGGTCGAGCAGCAGCACGTCCGGCCGCGCGGCGGGCAGCCGGCGCAGCGCCGAGGCTGCGTCGGGTGCCGTCGCGACCACGTCGTACCCCGCGTCCGCGAGGTCGCGGCCGACGGCGTCGCGCCACATGGGGTGGTCGTCGACCACCATCACGCGCACCGGCCCGCCGCTCACGTCGCCTCCCTCGGCACGACCAGCTCCACCTCGGTGCCCTCCCCCGGCGTGCTCGTCAGCGTCGCCGTGCCGCCGAGGTCGCGGGCGCGGCCGACGATCGAGCCGCGTACGCCGAGCCGGCCCTGCCGCTCCGCGTCCTCCAGCCGCCCCGCCGCGAAGCCCGCCCCGTCGTCGCGCACCGTGACGACGACCTCGTCCCCCAGGTCCTCGAGCAGCACCCACGCCCGGGCGCCGGGGCCGGCGTGGTGGCGGACGTTGTCGAGCGCCGCCTGCACCGCGGCGACGAGCTCGCCCGCGCGGCCTGCCGCCAGGGGGACCGGCTCCGCCGGGACGGCGACGACCACGCCGTCCGCGGCCAGGGCGCCGAGCAGGGCCGCGAGGTCGGCGGTGCCCCCACCTCGTGGAGCCGGTGCGCGTGACACCAGGGTCCGCAGCGCGCGCTCCTGCTCGGCCGCGGCGCGGCCCAGCCCGGCGAGCTCGGGGTCGGGCGAGCCGGCGGTCTGCCGGGCGACGAGCGCCAGCACCTGCAGGGTGCCGTCGTGGACGGCGCGGCCCAGCCGCTCGCGCTCGCGGAGGGCCGCCTCCGCGGCGCGCGACGCCGCCAGCTCGCGCTGCGCGCCCCGCGCGAGCGTCGACGAGGCGCCGAGCAGCACGCCCGCGAGCACGAGCAGCACGCTGTTGTGCAGCGTGGTCTGCGCGAACGACCCCCGCTCCAGCACGCCCGCCGCCGCGACGCACAGCGCCGCCGCGAGCCCGCCCCTCCACCCGAGCAGCAGGGCCCAGGCGATGACCGCGGCCGCCGGCCACACCACGGGGAGGGTCTGCGCGCCCGCCTCCACCCGCGCCGGGTCGTCCAGCGCGCGCGTCGCGAGCAGGGCGCCGACCGCCAGCGCGAGCTCGACCCCGAGGGCGGGGCCGCGGGACCGGCGCGCTGCGTACGCCACCGGGGCCGCCGCCGTCCACGCGAGCAGGACCAGCAGGACGAGCCAGCCGCCGACCGGGTGCCGGTAGTGGGCCTCCGCGCGGGCGTAGAGCACCACGGCGTACGCGAGGGCGAGCGCGCGGAAGCCCGCGAGGGTCCGCCACTGCACGCCATCGACGCCGGTCACACCCCCATCGTGGCGGAGAGGTGCACCAGCGGGGATGAGTACGCGTGCTCAGGCGCCGCCCCCGCCCGGGCGACGACGGTGGACGCATGCACCGGACCGCTCCCCTCGACGAGGCCGCCCTCGCGGCGCGCCTGCTCGACACCTCGACGTGCCCCGTCTGCGGGACCCCGCTGCGGGGCAGCACGTGCTCCGCCTGCGGCGCCCGGCTCGCGAGCCCCGCGGGCACCGAGCTCGCCGGCGTCTCCCGGGACGCCGCGCAGCTGCTGCTGCGCCGGGCCGACCTCCTGCGCGCGCTGCCCGTCGCAGTGCGCCCCGCGCCTGCGCTGCGCCCGGAGGCCTCGCCGCGCAGCGTCCAGCAGGTGCTCGTCGCGCTCGGCGCCCTGCTGCTCGGCACCGCGGCACTGGCCTTCACCGTCGTCTCGTGGGGCGGGCTCGGCATCGCCGGCCGCGCCGCCGTCCTCGTGGCGGTCACCGCCGCGGCCGCCGGCGCCTGCCGCCAGGTGCTCGCCCGCGGGCTGCCGCGCACCGCGGAGGCGCTCGCCGTGCTCACGGCCCTGCTGCTCCTGCTCGACGCGTACGCCGCGCGCGCCGCCACCCCCGCCCTCGGGCAGGTCCCGCCGGCGGCCTGGTGGGCCGGGGTGCTGGGCGCCCTCGGCGCGGCGGCGCTGACCGGTCGCAGGAGCAGGCTCCGCACGCCCGCCACCGGCGCCGCGCTCGCCCTCGGCGGCGCGAGCTGGGTGCTGGGAGACGCGGTCGGCACGCCCGCGCGCGGCCTGGCCCCCGTCCTCGGCAGCGCCTTCCTGCTCGTGCTCGTCCCCGCGCTGGGGCACCGCTCGTCGCGCTGGACCGCGCGCGTCACGGCCGTGGTGCTGTGGGGCGCCGCGCTCCTCACGGCGACGGTGGTCCTCGCCGACCCGGGCGCGGCCGCCCTCGGCGGCGGGTCCGCCACGGCCGTCGCCGCTGCCGTGCTCGCCGCCGCTGCCGCCACCGCCGCGGCCCGCGCGGTGAAGCCGCGCGCCGCCCTCGTCGGGTACGCCGCGGCCCCCCTCGCCCTCGTCGCTGCCGTCACCGCAGCCGCCGGCCACCGCCTCGCCGCCGACCGGGTCCTCGCGCTGGTCGCCTTGCTCGCCGTGGTGCTGTGGGGCGCCGCGGCCGGCCACCGGCTCCCCCTCCTCGCCCGGGCGGGTACGCGGTGCGCCGCCCTGCTCGCCGCCGGCTGCGCCGCCCTCGGCACGCTGCCCGCCCTGGCCGCAGCGCTCGCCGCTCCGCTCACCGCCCTCGACCGCAGCCGGGACTGGACGCTGCCGCACGCGGTGGCCACCACCGCGTACGCCGACCTGGACGTGAGCGCCGGTCTGGTGGCCACCCTCCTGCTCGGCGCCGGTCTGGCCCTGCTCGCCGCACGGGACGCGGCCGAGCGGCGTCCGGTGGCGCGCGCTGCCGCGGCGGGGCTGATTTCCGCGGCGGTCGTGCTCGTCCCGCTGCTCGCGGGGCTGCGCACGGACGCCGCCGCCGTCGGCCTCGCGCTGGTGGGGAGCGCCGCCGCGCTGCTCGTGCGGAGCAGGTGGGAGCGGCTGGCCGGAGCTTCCGTCGCCACCGTCGGCCTCGCCTGGGCGGCCGGGGACGCCCGCCTGACCGCGGTCGTCGCCTCCCTCGGGGCGCTCGCCGCGCTCCTGCTCGCGCGGCGGAGCCCGGCGGAGCGCCCGGTTGCCCTGCCGTCCGCCCTCGCGGCCGGCGCGCTCGCTGCCGCCGCAGCGGCGCACTCGGCCGGCGCGGCACCCGCGTGGGCGGCGCTCGCCCCCGTCGCGGTCGCGGCGGCCGGCGTCGTCCTCGCCGCCTGGACCCGGGACCGCCCGACCGAGCTGGCAGCGGTGGCGGTGGGCCTCCTCGCCGGGCTCGTCGTGGGCCAGCAGGAGCTCGAGCCCGCGGTCTCCGCCGCCCTCGCCCTGGCCGGTGCCGCAGCCGCCCTGGTCGCCCTGGTGCCGGAGCGCCGGTCGGTCGGCTGGGTCGCCGGGCTGCTGCTGACGGCGGCGACCTGGTCGCGGCTGGACGGCGCGGAGGTCCGGCTCGTCGAGGCGTACACCCTGCCGCCGGCCGTCGCGCTCGCTGTCGCGGGCGCCCTGCTCGGGCGGAGGTCGTCCGACGCCCGCTCGTGGACCGCGTACGGACCGGCGCTGCTCGTCGGGCTCGTCCCGAGCCTGCTCCAGGGACTGTCGGAGCCGGGTGCGGCGCGCCCGCTCGCCGTGGCCGTGGCCGCGGCGGCCGTGACGCTCGTGGGGGCGCGGTCCCGGCTGCAGGCCCCGCTCGCGGTGGGCGGCGGTGTCCTCGTCGTCGACGCGCTCGACCAGGTGGGCCCCGCGGTCGCGGCGCTGCCGCGCTGGCTCGTGCTGGCCGTGCTCGGCTGCGCCCTGCTGGCGGTCGGCGCGCGCTACGAGCAGCGGCTGGCCGGCCTCGCCGCCCTCAGGACGCGGTGGCGCTCGTGGCGCTGAGGGTCGGGTGCGGCAGCTCGACGAGGAGCACGGCCACGTCGTCGGTCAGCAGGCCGCCGACGTGGTCGGTCACCGTCGCCATGAGCTCGTCGAGCGCGTGCTCGGCGCCCGCCGGCCCGCTGGAGCCCGGCCGCGGGGTCAGCAGCGTGGCGGCCTGGACCAGGTCGTAGAACTCCCCCGACCGGTCCCGCGCCTCCGGCAGGCCGTCGGTGTAGAGCAGCAGCCGGTCGCCGGGGGCCAGCACGAACCGCTCCGGCTCGGGGTCCACCCCCAGCCCGAGCGGCACCGTCGGCCGCGAGCCGAGCGGCTCGGGCGCCGAGCCGGCGGTGAGCCGCAGCGGCTCCGGGTGGCCGCAGTTCACGAGGGTCAGCGCGCCGTCGGGCCCGATCTCGGCGAGCACCGCGGTGACGAAGTCCTCGTCGCGGGCGCGGGCCGCGATGGCCGCGTCCACGCGCCGCGCGAGCTCGCCGAGGTCGACCTCGGGACGGGGGGCGGCCGCCCGGAAGGCGGAGAGCACGGCGGCTGCGGTGTGCACGGCCTCGAGCCCCTTGCCGCGGGCGTCGCCGAGCAGCAGCCGGACGCCGGAGTCGACGGCCACCACGTCGTACAGGTCGCCGCCGACGAGGGCCTCGGCGCTCGCGCTGACGTAGCGCGAGTGCAGGTTGAGCCCGCCGACCGTGGCGGGCACCGGGTGGATGATCGTCGCCTGCGCGACGGCGGCCACCTCGGTGACCCGGCGGATGTGGTCCTCGCGCCGGGTCCGGATCTCGGCGCTCACCACGGCGAAGCCGACCAGCGCCGTGCTGCCCGCAACGCGGATCATCCCCTGGTGGGTGTCGAGGTCCCCCACGAGCGTGCCGCTGAGCAGCACGACCGCCCCGACCGAGACGACCGAGACCAGCAGCGTGGTCCACCACCGGAAGACGAGCGACGCGGCGAACGGTCCGATCGCCAGCCAGGGCACCACGACGAGCCGCGAGCCGAGCCCGTCCTGGACGAGGGTGATGAGGACGACGGAGCCGAGCGCCGCCGTGAGCAGCCACGCGCGCCGGGGCGAGCGCACGTCCTGCCGGAACGCGCGCAGCCAGCGGGGGAGGCGGTCGTCGATGATCCCAGCCTAGGGCCGGGGCCCCAGCGACTCCCGTCGAGCCCACGGACTACCAGTCGTCGCCCGCCGCGAGGCGCAGCGCGATGAGCTCGGGCAGGGCGATGGACTCGCCGTCGCGGCCGCCGGCGCCCACGACCAGGGGCGGGTCCGACGCGGCGAGCTCCACGCCGCGGAAGCGCGCCCGCAGCCCGCCGGGCACGGTGAGGACGTAGAACGCGCCGTCGAGGCCGACGCCCAGCGTGTGGTTGCGGCGGAGGTACCAGCCCTCCACGCCCGTGCGGTACGTCGAGCGACCGTCGTGCCCGCGCGCCGCGAGCTGCGCCGTCCTCAGTCCGCGGGAGCGCGCCTGGGCGGCGAACTCCCGCAGCAGGGCGGCGGCCTGCTCCGCCTCGGCCGCCCGCTTGCGGGCCGCGGCGTCCGCCAGGCCCTCCGCCGCCGCCCGGCGCTGCTCCTGCCAGGACGAGGACGAGGAGGGCGGTTCGGTCACGCTCTGCACGCTACCCGCCTCTGCGCGCTACCGACGGGGCCGTCGGGCATGCTCGAGGGGTGACGTACGCGACCGCCCCCTCCAGGGCCGCTGCCCCGCCGTCCGGCGCCGGCCGGCCGCGCACGGTCGGGCTGCTGCTCCTCCTCAGCGCGCTCGCGCTGCTGGGGGTGCTCGGGACGTACCGCGTGTTCGTCCGCTCGCTCACCGGCCAGCAGGTGGAGCGGGCGGCGATGGGCGGCAAGGGGCTCGCGCTGCGCGCGGGCGGCACGTCGGTCACGCGGGTCCTCGACGTCGTGTCCGTCTCCTCGGTCGCGCTGGCCCTGCTCGCGGCGATGGCCGTCGGCCTGCTGCGGGGCCGCTGGCGCTCGGCGCTCGGTGCCGCGCTCATCGTCGCCGGCTCGACGCTGACGACCGAGGCGCTGAAGCACAGCCTCCTCCACCGGCCGACCTGGCTCGACGGCGCGCAGAACTCCCTGCCCAGCGGCCACACCACGGTCGCGGCCTCCGTCGCCGCGGTCGCGGTCCTCGTCAGCCCCCGCGGCCTGCGTCCGGGCGTCGCGCTCGTCGGCGGCGCCTACGCGATGGTGACCGGCGCCGCGACCGTCGTCGCCGGGTGGCACCGGCCGAGCGACGTCATCAGCGCGTTCGGCGTCGTGCTCGCGTGGTGCGCGCTGACCGCCGCGGTCGTCGTCGCGCTCTCCCCGCCGCCGGAGGGCCGCGGCCACCCCGGCCCCACCCACCGGGTCGTCGCGCTCTTCCTCGGCTCGAGCGCGCTGGTCACCGGCGTGGTCGGCGCCGGCCTCATCGGCCTCACCGCCCGCCGGCTCCCCCACCCGCTGGGCGAGGTCCGCCAGGTCGCGGCGTACGCGGGGGAGCTCGCCGCCGTCGCCGGCGCCGGCCTGCTGACGACGGCGCTGTGGCTCGTCATCGTCCCGGTCGTCGACGCGGCGGGGCAGGCCGTGGAGGACGTGCAGGACTGACCCGGTTCAGCGGTGGTCCCCGCACCGGGGCGCCGCGGCCAGTAGGGTCCGGCCATGCCTCCCGTCCGCCGCCTCGACGGCGGGGGCGCGACGCTGCGCGACGTGGCCGCGCTCGCAGGCGTCTCGCCGCGTACGGTCTCGAACGTCGTCGGCGGCTACGCGGCCGTCACGCCCGCCACCCGGGCCAAGGTCGAGGCGGCCATCGCCGAGCTGGGCTACCGGCCCAACGTCCTCGCGCGCAACCTCGCCTACGGCCGCACCGGGCAGATCGCGGTCGTCGTGCCCTACCTCGACACGCCGTACTTCGCCGAGCTGCTGCAGGCGATCATCCCGCGGGCCCGGGCGCGCGGCTACGACGTGCTCATCGACCAGACCGACGGCGACGCCGACCACGAGCGGGCGCTGCTGGCGCGGGCGGCGGGCAGCTTCCGCTACGACGGGCTGATCCTCTCCCCGCTCGGCCTCGTCCAGGAGGACCTCGCCGAGCGCGACCCGACCCTGCCGCTGGTCGTGCTCGGCGAGCGCCGCGCGGAGCCGGGCTTCGACCACATCGGCATCGACGACGTCGCTGCGGCCCGTGACGCCACGGCCCACCTGCTCGGTCTCGGCCGGCGGCGGGTCGCCGCGATCGGCGAGCAGCGCGACCGCGAGGGTGTCGCCGCCCGGCTGCGGACGCAGGGCTACCGGCAGGCGCACGCCGAGGCCGGCGTGGAGGTCGACGAGTCGCTCGTCGTGCCGCGGCCGCGGTTCAACCGGCGCGACGGCTACGAGGGCATGGTGCAGCTGCTGGAGCGGGACGACCCGCCGGACGCGGTCTTCGGCTACTCCGACCTGGTCGCGCAGGGCGCCGTCCGCGCGATCCTCGAGCGCGGGCTGCGCGTGCCGGAGGACATCGCCGTCATCGGCTACGACGACATCGACGAGGGCCGCTACAGCACGCCCACCCTCAGCACGATCTCGCAGGACCGCGGCTCGCTCGGCACGCTCGCGGTCGACCGGATCCTCGCGCGGGTCGAGTCGGGCGCGCAGGTGCCGGGGCAGGAGCTCCTCGTCGAGCACCGCCTGGTGGCCCGGGAGAGCACGCTCGGGCGCTGAGCGCTCACGCGCCCGGCGCGTGCATCTCCAGCAGCGGGGAGACGTGCAGCGGGGCGCCCGCGCGCCAGGTCAGCTCGGCCGTCCCGTCCGCCCGCGCCGTGACGTCGAGCGTGTGCGGCGTCTCCACGAAGGCGATCGAGGCACGCAGGTCGCCGTGCTCGTCCCAGGCCCCGCTCGTGGCGAGGGTGATCCGCCCGCCGCCGGGGGCCCCGGTCGTCGCCGTACGCCACTCCCCCGTCCCGAGGGGCACCTCGACGCCGGCGGTGCCGATGACCCAGCCGGTGCCGTCGCGGCGCACCGTGAGTCCGGCACCGCTGCCCCTGCTCGCGGTGTACGCGTCGAAGCCCTCCCCCGTCGGCGCTCCCGCGACGGGAGGCAGGGAGAGCGAGCCGAGGCGTGCGGCCAGCGCGACGTCGTCTGCGCCGGGCGCGCGGTCGAAGGCGGGCAGCAGGTGCTCCCACACGAGGTCGAGGACCGCCCCCATGTCGGTGGTCTCGGTGAACAGCGCCAGCACGGCGTCCTGCTCGGGCAGCACCAGGCAGTACTGGCCGAACGCCCCGTCGCCGCGGAACCCGTGCCGGCTGCGCCAGAACTGGAAGCCGTAGCCCTGCTCCCAGTCCGGACCTCCGGCGTCCGGCGTGGGCACGTGCACCTTCGACGCCTCGTCGACCCACGCCTCCGGCAGCAGCTGCTCGCCGTCCCAGCGCCCGCGCTGCAGGAGGAGCAGGCCGTGCCGGGCGACCGACCCGGTCGTCGTGAAGAAGCCGCTCGAGGCGACCTCCTGGCCGTTGGGCAGGCGCAGCCACCCGCCGTGGTGGACGCCGATCCGGTCGAACAGCCTGCCCTGCAGGAAGTCCGTGAGCCCCTCGCCGCTCGTCCGCGTGACCAGCTCGCCGACGGTGTACGTGCACGGCTGGTTGTAGGCGAACAGCGTCCCCGGCTCCGCGTCCGGCGGGATGCGCAGGAAGCTGCGCACCGGGTGCGCCTTGTCCTCCAGGTGGTCGACCGTGTCGGCGGCGTGCCCGCTGGCCATGCTCAGCAGGTGGCGCACCCGCAGCCGGCCCCACCGCTCGTCGAGCGGCTCCCCCGCGAGCTCGGGGTAGTGGTCGAGGACGAGGTCGTCGAGCCCGAACAGCCCCTCGGCGACCGCCAGCCCGGCGGCGGTCGAGGTGAAGCCCTTGCTCAGCGAGTAGACGAGCTGCGGGCGCTCCCCGTCCCACGGGCTCCACGAGCCCTCGGCGACGACGGCACCACGGCGTACGAGCACCAGGCTGTGCGGCCAGATCTCCGGGTGGGCGTCGAGCGCGTCGAGCAGGGCGAGGACCCCTGCGGGATCCACGCCCTGCTCGGACGGGGTGCTGCGCGGGAGGTCGGCCACCGGCCGATCCTAGGTCGGGCAGCTAGAAGCCGCGCGCGAGGCGGTAGTACGCCGCGTTCCAGCGCAGCTCGTCGGCGAAGCGGCGGGCCGTCGACTCGCCGTCGAGGATCGCCAGCTCGGTCCGCGCCATGCCGGCGAAGTCGTGCAGGACCTCCGGCTGCAGCGCGGCGGAGAGCACCGTGTGGTGCGGGCCGCCCGCGAGCAGCCAGCCCTCGACCGCGGTCGTGAAGTCGGGCTTCGGCTCCCACACCGCGCGGGCGACGGGCAGCTTGGGCAACGGCTCGTCCGGCGCGACGACCTCGATCTCGTTGGCCACGAGCCGGAACCGCTCGCCGAGGTCGGAGAGGCCGACCACGAACGCGCTGCCGGGCGCGGCGTCGAACACCAGGCGGACCGGATCCTCCCGGCCGCCGATGCCGAGCGGGTGGATCTCGACCTTCGGCTTCTCGGAGGCGATGGAGGGGCAGACCTCGAGCATGTGCGCGCCGAGGACCTTCGGCGTGCCGGGCCCGAAGTGGTAGGTGTAGTCCTCCATGAACGACGTGCCGCCAGGCAGTCCCTCGGCCATGACCTTGAGGATCCGCACCAGCGCGGAGGTCTTCCAGTCGCCCTCGCCGCCGAAGCCGTAGCCGTCGGACATGAGGCGCTGCACGGCGAGGCCGGGGAGCTGGCGCAGGCCGCCGAGGTCCTCGAAGTTCGTCGTGAAGGCCGTGTAGCCGCCCTCGGTGAGGAAGGACCGCAGCGCGGCCTCGATCTTCGCGCCGTAGCGCAGGGAGTCGTGGCGCTCGCCGCCCGGGAGGAGCTCGGGCACCACGGCGTACGCGTCGGCGTACTGCTGCACGAGGGAGTCGACCTCGGCGTCGGCGACCTGGTCGACGCGCTCGACGAGGTCGTTGACGCCGTAGGTGTTGACCGAGACGCCGAAGACCCGCTGCGCCTCGACCTTGTCGCCCTCGGTCACGGCGACGTCGCGCATGTTGTCGCCGAAGCGGACGAGCTTGAGGTGCTGGCTCGCGTGCCACCCCGCGGCCGCGCGCGACCAGCCCGCGACGCGGGAGACCACGCGCGGGTCGCCGGCGTAGCCGGCCACCGTCTTGCGCGCGACGTT
This sequence comes from Motilibacter rhizosphaerae, assembly GCF_004216915.1. Classification (NCBI taxonomy): domain Bacteria; kingdom Bacillati; phylum Actinomycetota; class Actinomycetes; order Motilibacterales; family Motilibacteraceae; genus Motilibacter; species Motilibacter rhizosphaerae. The sequence goes on along the minus strand of NZ_SGXD01000001.1, from coordinate 862,332 downwards.
CATCCGCGTCTCCAGCGCGGCGAACTCGCGGTCGCCATGGGCCGCCTGGTTGAGGTTCATGAAGTCCATGTCGATCTCGGACCACGGCAGCGCCTCGTTCGCCTGCGTGTGCAGGTGCAGCAACGGCTTGCGCAGGGCGTCGAGACCGGCGATCCACATCTTCGCCGGGGAGAAGGTGTGCATCCACGCGATGACCCCGATGCAGGAGTCGTCGGCGGTGGCGTCGAGGCACGCGCGGCGGATCGCGTCCGCCGTCTTGAGCACGGGCTTCCACACGATGCGCACGGGGATCTCGCCGGTCGAGGAGAGCAGCTCGGCGACCTGCTGGGACTGCTCGGCCACCTGGACGAGCGTCTCCTCGCCGTAGAGGTTCTGGCTCCCCGTCAGGAACCAGATCTCGGCGTTGTCGAATGCGGTCACGGGTCGATCAGGCCTTTCCGGGCTGTCCGTAGACGTTCTGGTAGCGGTCGTAGAGCCGGTCCACCGACTCCTGGGGGATCGGCACGAGCGGGCCGCCCTGCCGGGCGATGTGCACGGTGCGCGCGACGTCCTCGCACATCACGGCGGCCTTCACGGCGGACTTCGCGTCCTTGCCGATGCTGAAGACGCCGTGGTTCTGCATGAGCACCGCGGGGGACCTGCTGTCGCGCAGGGTGTCCACGATGCCCCGGCCGATCGAGTCGTCGCCGATCAGGGCGAACGGCCCCACGGGGATCGGCCCCCCGAACTCGTCCGCCATGGCGGTGAGCACGCAGGGCACCTCCTCGGCGCGCGCGGCCCACGCCGACGCGTACGTCGAGTGCGTGTGCACGACGCCGCCGACCTCCGGCATGTTCCGGTAGACGTACGCGTGGGCCGCGGTGTCGCTCGACGGCGAGTGCGCGCCCTCGACGACGGTGCCGTCGAGGTCGCACAGGATCATCGACTCGGGCGTCAGCTCGTCGTACGACACCCCGGAGGGCTTGATGACGAAGAGGTCCGCCCCCGGGACGCGGCCCGAGACGTTGCCCGCGGTCCAGACGACGAGCCCGTAGCGCACGAGCTCGGCGTGCAGGTCGCTGACCTGCTGGCGGACCCGCAGGACGGCGTCGGTGTCGAGGGTCGCGGTCATGCCCCTGCTCCCTTCCCGTGGGCGTCGCGGCGGATGGCGCGCAGCCGGTGCAGCAGGCCGCCGAGGGGGCCGTCGTCCGGCCCGAGGGCGTCGTGCAGTCGGCGGTACTCCGCGTAGAGCAGGTCGTACGCCGCGGCGCGCTCCTCGTCGGGGACGAAGGCCGCCTCCTCCTTGCGCCCCATCGCCTCGCTCGCGGCGTAGACGTCGGGGTAGGCCCCGGCCGCCACCGCGGCATGGATCGCCGACCCGAGGGCCGGGCCCTGCGCGCTCGCCAGCAGCGAGAGCGGCCGGCGGGTCACGTCGGCGTAGACCTGCATGAGGAAGGCGTTCTTCAGCAGGCCGCCCGCGACCACCAGCTCCTGCACGGGGACGCCTGACTCCTCGAAGGCCTCGATGATGCGCCTGGTGCCGAAGGCCGTGGACTCCAGCAGCGCGCGGTAGACCTCCTCCGGCTTCGTGCCGAGGGTGAGCCCGGCGATGACGCCGGAGAGCTCGTGGTCGACCAGCACCGAGCGGTTGCCGGAGTGCCAGTCGAGCGCGACCAGGCCGTGCTCGCCGACCGCCTGGCGCGCGGCCAGGTCGGTGAGGTGCTCGTGGACGCTGACGCCGCGGGACTCCGCGGCCTCGACGTACGCCGGCGGCACCGAGCTGCGGACGAACCACGCGAAGATGTCACCGACCCCGGACTGCCCGGCCTCGTAGCCCCACAGGCCCGGTGTGATCCCGTCGCGGACGACGCCGCACATGCCGGGCACCTCGCCCAGCTGGTCGGAGTTCATGACGTGGCAGGTGCTGGTGCCCATCACGGCGAGCATCTGCCCCGGCTGCACGGCCTTCGCCGCGGGAGCGGTCACGTGCGCGTCGACGTTGCCGACCGCGACGGCGATGCCCTCGGGCAGGCCCGTCCACGCCGCCGCCTCCGCCGTGAGGCTCCCGGCGCGGGCGCCGAGCGGCGCGAGCTCCTGCTCGACCTTGCCGCTGAAGAAGCCGCCGAACTCCGGGTGGAGCGCCTCGAGGAAGTCCTTCGAGGGGTAGGCCCCGTCCTGGAGCACGGCCTTGTAGCCGGCGGTGCAGACGTTGCGCACGTAGGTCCCCGACAGCTGCCAGATGATCCAGTCCGCCGCCTCGACCCAGCGCTCGGTGCGGGCGTAGAGCTCCGGGTCCTCCTCCAGCAGCTGCAGGCCCTTCGCGAGCTCCCACTCGCTCGAGAGCTTGCCGCCGTAGCGGGCGATCCACGGCTCCCGGCGCTCGTGCGCGAGGGCGTTGATCCGGTCCGCCTGGCCCTGCGCGGCGTGGTGCTTCCACAGCTTGACGTACGCGTGGGGACGCCCCGCGAGCTCGGGCAGCTCGCACAGCGGCGTGCCGTCGGCCAGCGTCGGGAGCACCGTGCAGGCCGTGAAGTCGGTCGCGATGCCGACCACGCGGGAGGGGTCGACGCCGGACTCGCGCAGCGCGGCCGGCACCGCCTCCTTGAGGACCTGGACGTAGTCGGCGGGCACCTGCAGCGCCCAGTCGGGTCGCAGCCGGGTGCCGTCGGGCAGGGCCTCCTCGAGGACGGCGTGGGGGTACTCCAGCACCCCGCTGCCGAGCTCGGCCCCGTCGGAGACGCGGACCACCACGGCCCGGCCCGACAGCGTGCCGTAGTCCACGCCGACGACGTACGTCTCGCCGGCGCTCTGCTGGGTCGTCTCCTGCGTGCTCATCTCAGCGGGTCCTCCGTGTGGTCGGCTCGGGTCGCCGGGAGCTCGTGCGGACGACCAGCTGGGCTGGGACGACCTCGGAGCGCTCGACGCGGGAGCCCTGGATCTGCGCGAGCAGCAGGTCGATGCTCTTGCGTCCGAGGGCGGGGAAGTCCTGGCGGACGGTGGTCAGGGGCGGGAGGTAGAACGCGGACTCGGGGACGTCGTCGAAGCCGACGACGAGGATGTCCTCGGGGCAGCGGCGGCCCCGCTCCGACAGCGCGCGCAGCACGCCGAGCGCCATCGGGTCGTTGGCGACGAAGACCGCCTCGACCGTCGGGTCCTCGGCGAGCGCGAGGCCGGCGGCGTAGCCGGACCCGGCGCTCCAGTCGCCGCGGTGACGGAGCTCCGGGACCGGGCGCCCCGCGTCCTGGAGCACCTGGCGCCAGCCCTCGACGCGGGCGTCGGCCTCCAGCCAGTCGAGGGGCCCGGCGACGTGGTGCACGGTCGTCACGCCCTGGTCGAGCAGGTGGCGGGTGGCGTCCGCGGCCCCGTGGACCTGGTCGACGTAGACGCGGGGCGCTCCGCAGTCCGGGTGGCCGTCGATGACCACGGCCGGCACGCCGTCGGGCAGCTCGGCGAGCGCGGACTGCGCCTGCTTCTGCGGGGCGATGACGACGATGCCCTCGACGGCCTGCTCCGCGAGCCGCTCGAGGGCGGCGCGCAGCGTGGTGGCGTCGAGGAACTCCTCGCTCGCGATGCTGACGTAGTAGCCCGCCTGGCGGGCGGCCTGCTCGATGGCGTGCACGGCGGTGGTGGGGCCGTAGAGCCGCGTGCCGAAGCTGACGACGCCGAGCGTCTGCGACCGGCGTGTGACGAGGGCGCGGGCGGCGATGTTGCGGCGGTAGCCGAGCTGCTCGATCGCGGCGAGGACGCGCTCGCGCGTCTCCGGCCGCACGGCCGGGGAGTCGTTGAGCACCCGGGAGACCGTCTGGTGGGAGACACCGGCGAGCGAGGCCACGTCACCCATGGTCGCTGCGCGCCTCATGGCCCTCCCCTCTCGACGACGGTGCCGACACGGCCGCACCGGAGGAGCAACCGACCTGTCGAGAGTGTTAGCGCTCACACCGGTGCTGTCAAGCGCTCTGGCGGAATCCGTCCGGGGGCCTGCCGACCGCCCCCCACCGAGCCGGTCGGGTTCGGACACGGAACGGTCACAAGAGGCCGCGACCGCTTGACGCTCACAGGAGACCGCCAGCACACTCCTCCACTGTTACCGCTCACACCCCCCGGCCCACTGCCGGTGGCGGACGTCGTGCCGCGCGCCGAACATCCGCTCGAGCCCCGGACGAGCTCCACTGGAGGAGACCGTGCGTACCTCTCTGAACCGCTTTGCCTTGGTCGGCGTCGCCGTCGTGCTCAGCGCCACGGCCGCCTGCGGACGCAGCACCGGCACCACCGCGTCCTCCGGCAGTGCCGGCTCCGCACCGGCGGGGAGCTCCGCGGCGGCCGCGGGTGGCGCCGGCGGCACGATCGGCATCGCGATGCCCACGAAGTCCTCGGAGCGCTGGATCAACGACGGCAACAACATGGTCAAGCAGTTCCAGGCCATGGGCTACAAGACCGACCTGCAGTACGGCGACGACAACGTCCAGAACCAGGTGTCGCAGATCGAGAACATGATCACGAAGGGCGAGAAGGCCCTCGTCATCGCCGCGATCGACGGCTCGTCGCTCACGGACACGCTGCAGAAGGCGGCGGACGCGAAGATCCCGGTGATCTCGTACGACCGGCTCATCCGCAACACGAAGAACGTCGACTACTACGCGACCTTCGACAACTTCAAGGTCGGCGTGCTGCAGGCGGGCTACATCGAGGACAAGCTCGGCCTGAAGAGCGGCAAGGGTCCCTTCACGATCGAGCTGTTCGCCGGCTCGCCCGACGACAACAACGCCGGGTTCTTCTTCAACGGCGCGATGAGCGTGCTGCAGCCCTACATCTCCTCGGGCAAGCTCGTCGTGAAGAGCGGCCAGACCAAGTTCGCCCAGGTCGCCACCCTGCGCTGGGACGGCGCGAAGGCCCAGGACCGCATGGACAACATCCTGTCCAAGTCCTACACCTCGCAGAACCTCGACGCGGTCCTCTCGCCGTACGACGGCATCTCCCGCGGCATCATCGAGGCGCTCAAGGGCGTGGGCTACGGCTCCGGGTCGAAGAAGCTCCCGGTCATCACCGGCCAGGACGCCGAGCTCGCCTCCGTCAAGGAGATCATCTCCGGCGAGCAGACGCAGACGGTCTACAAGGACACCCGCCTGCTGGCCAAGCAGGCCGTGACCATGGTCGACGACGTGCTCAAGGGCAAGACCCCGCAGACGAACGACGACAAGAGCTACGACAACGGCGTCAAGGTCGTCCCGGCGTACCTCCTCCAGCCGGTGAGCGTCGACAAGGCGAACTACGAGCAGGTCCTCGTGCAGGGCGGCTACTACACCGCCGACCAGCTCAAGTAGCCCACGGACCCCGTGGAGGGGTGGGCGGCCCCGCCCCTCCACGGGCACGTCACGGCAGCCACGAGCCAGAGGACCAGGGATGACAGAGCAGCTGCTGCAGATGCGCGGCATCACCAAGACCTTCCCCGGCGTGAAGGCCCTCGCCGACGTCAACCTCGACGTCACCCGGGGGGAGATCCACGCGATCTGCGGGGAGAACGGTGCCGGCAAGTCCACCCTCATGAAGGTGCTCAGCGGGGTCTACCCGCACGGGACCTACGAGGGCGAGATCGTCTTCGAGGGCGAGGTGTGCGAGTTTAAGGGCATCGCCTCGAGCGAGGCCCGCGGCATCGTCATCATCCACCAGGAGCTCGCGCTCATCCCCTACCTCTCCATCGCGGAGAACATCTTCCTCGGCAACGAGCGCGCGACCCGTGGCGTCGTCAGCTGGCACGAGACGCAGGTGCAGGCGGCCCAGCTCCTGCGGCGCGTGGGGCTGGCCGAGAAGCCGCTCACCCGCGTGGCGGACATCGGCGTCGGCAAGCAGCAGCTCGTGGAGATCGCGAAGGCGCTGTCGAAGGAGGTGAAGCTGCTCATCCTCGACGAGCCGACCGCGGCGCTGAACGACGAGGACAGCCGGCACCTGCTCGACCTCATCGCCGGGCTGCGGGACGAGGGCATCACCTCGGTGATCATCTCCCACAAGCTCAACGAGATCACCCGCGTCGCCGACCGCATCACCATCCTGCGGGACGGCCAGACCATCGAGACGCTGGACGTGTCGTCCCCGTCCACGACCGAGGACCGGATCATCCGCGGGATGGTCGGGCGCGACCTCGCGCACCGGTTCCCCGAGCGGACCCCGCAGCTCGGCGACGTCGTGTTCGAGGTGCGCGACTGGACCGTCCACCACCCGATCGACCAGCACCGCAAGGTCGTCGACTCCGTCTCCCTGCACGTACGCCGCGGCGAGATCGTCGGTCTCGCCGGACTCATGGGGGCGGGGCGCACCGAGCTCGCGATGAGCGTCTTCGGGCGGACCTACGGCCGCGCCATCAGCGGCACGGTCCTGAAGGACGGCAAGGAGATCTCCACCCGCACGGTGTCGCAGGCGATCGAGCACGGCATCGCGTACGCGACGGAGGACCGCAAGCACTACGGCCTCAACCTCATCGACGACATCGCCCGCAACATCTCGCTCGCCTCGCTCGGCAAGGTCTCCAGCCGCGGCCTCGTGGACGACCGCGAGGAGGCCGTCGTCGCGGAGCGCTACCGCCGCAGCATGGGCATCAAGGCCCCGACGGTCCGCGCGGTCACGGGCAAGCTGTCCGGGGGCAACCAGCAGAAGGTCGTGCTCAGCAAGTGGATGCTCGCCGACCCCGACGTGCTCATCCTCGACGAGCCGACCCGGGGCATCGACGTGGGCGCGAAGTACGACATCTACGTGCTCATCAACGAGCTCGCGGCGCAGGGGAAGGCGGTCCTCGTCATCTCCTCCGAGCTGCCCGAGCTGCTGGGCCTGTGCGACCGGATCTACACCCTCAACGCCGGGCGCCTCACCGGGGAAGTCCCCCGCGAGCAGGCGACCCAGGAGACACTCATGCGCTTCATGATGAAGGAGCACAGCTAGATGGCGATCCAAGAGGCAGTGCGCCCCTCCGACACGACGACGGCCGGCGGCGGTCTCGCGGAGGCCCTGCGCGGCAACGTGCGGCAGTACGGCATGGTCGCCGCGCTCGCCATCATCGTCGTGATCTTCCAGGTCTGGTCGGGCATCCTGCTCAACCCGCAGAACGTCACGAACCTGCTGGCGCAGAACGGCTACATCCTCATCCTGGCCATCGGCATGGTGGTCGTCATCATCGCCGGGCACATCGACCTCTCGGTCGGCTCCATCGCCGGCTTCATCGGCGCGCTGGCCGCCGACCTCACCATCTCGCACCACTGGCCCTGGCAGCTCACGGTCGTGTTCTGCTGCGCACTGGGCGCTCTCATCGGTGCCTGGCAGGGGTTCTGGGTGGCGTACGTCGGGATCCCGTCGTTCATCGTCACCCTCGCCGGCATGCTGGTCTTCCGCGGCGCGACGCAGAAGCTCCTCGACGGCAGCACGATCGCCGGCTTCCCGCAGGGCTTCCAGGACATCAGCAAGGGCTTCCTGCCCGACCTCGGCAAGAACCAGGTCTACCACTGGCCCACGATCATCCTCGCCGTGCTCGCGGTCGTCGCCGTCGTCGGGCTGGAGCTGCGCCAGCGCCGCGCGCAGGTCCGCTACGGCTTCGGCACGACGCCGCTGTGGATGTTCGCCGCGAAGACGCTGCTGATCTCGGCCGCCATCCTCACCTTCGCGTTCATCCTCGCGAGCTACAAGGGCATCCCCATCATCGGGCTCATCACGATCGCGATGCTCGTCGTCTACGCGTTCGTCATGCGGGTCAGCGTGATCGGCCGCCACGTCTACGCGATCGGCGGCAACGCCTCCGCCGCGAAGCTCAGCGGGGTCAAGAACCAGCGGGTGACCTTCCTGGTCTTCGTCAACATGGGGCTGCTCGCCGCCTTCGCCGGCATCGTCTTCGCCGCCCGGCTCAACGCCGGCACGCCGCAGGCCGGCGTCAACATGGAGCTCGAGGCCATCGCCGCGGCCTTCGTCGGCGGCGCGTCGTCCAGCGGCGGCGTCGGCACCGTCCTCGGCGCCGTGATCGGCGGCCTCGTGCTCGGCGTCCTCAACAACGGCATGTCGCTGGTGAGCATCGGCACCGACATCCAGCAGATCGTCAAGGGCCTCGTGCTGCTCGCCGCCGTCGGCTTCGACATCTACAACCGGCGGAAGTCCGGCACCTGACGGCGGCTGCTCACCGCAGGCCCCGGTCCGTCGGCGGACCGGGGCCTGCGCCGTCTGCGCGTGGCCCGTTGTGCGCGCCGGTACGCACCCCCTACGGTGCGGCCATGGCCTCGAACTCCTCCGCACGGCACTTCGCCCTCCTGGGCGGCTACAGCAAGTCCGGCGCCTTCGAGCTGGCCGAGGACACGCTGGTCGTGACAGCGGTCGGCGGCGTCAGCCTCGACCTCACCTCCGCCACGCTGCCGCCCGTCAGCACCATCACGAAGATCTCGCTCGTGGGCGGCATGTCCGTGCGCGTGCCGGCGGGGGTGCGGGTCGAGGTCGAGGGGTTCGCGCTGCCGCTCATCACCAAGCAGAGCGCTCCCTCGGGCGACGGCCCGCTCGTGCGGCTGCGCTGCTACGGCGCGCTCGGCGGCGTGTCGGTCCGCCAGGGCTGACGCACCGAGGACGTCAGTCCCCCACCGCGGCGGCGAGCACCCGCTCGACGGCGAGGTCGGCGAGGCAGGCGGGCTCCGGCGCGTACGGGCAGCGGCCGGTCCACCAGCACTCCTGCTCGGTGATGGCCGACGGCAGCCGCACCGGGCAGCCGGGCCACCCCTGCAGGTTGCTCGCGGTGGCGGCGGAGAAGCCGTAGCGGCCGGCGGACGTCGGACCGAACAGCCCGACGACGCGGCAGCCGACGGCGGCGGCGATCCGGACCGGCCCGGTGTCCCCGCCGACGACGACGCCGCCGCGCGTCCCCACCGCCGCCAGCACGGCGGCGAGGTGGCGCAGGTCCCCCGGGGGCAGCCGCGGCAGACCGGCGAGCTCCGCGGGGACCTCCAGCCCGGCGGTCAGCACGTCGTAGCCCGCGCCCGCGAGACCCGCTGCGAGCGCGGCGAAGCGCGCGCCGCCCCACTCCTTCACCGGCATGCCCGAGCCGGGGACGAGGACCGCCGGACGGCGGACGTCCCCTAGCGCGGCCTCCCCCGCCGCGGCCTCGTCGGGCGTGAGCACGAGGCGCAGCGGCTCGTCGGCGTACGCCGGGGCGATGACGCCGTCGTCGGCCAGCAGCGCGAGGAACCGGCGGTCGACCAGGTGCCCGTCGGGCGCCCCGCGCCACAGGCTCGTCGCGCTCACGGGCGCCGAGGCGGCGCACAGCTCCCCGATCCCGTCGTACGCCGTGGTGCTGACGATCACGTCATAGCGCTTGCGCGCGAGCACCTCCTCGAGGAACCGGCGCGGCGCACCCTCGCTGTGGTCGCTGGTCGCGAAGACGGAGCCCACCGTGGGGTCGTGGCGCAGCAGCGCGTCACCCGGCGTGAAGGTGACGACGTCGACCGGGCTCCCGTGCGTACGCGACAGCGCGACCACCGAGGGCAGCGCGAGCAGCACGTCGCCGAGCCCGCCGAGCAGCTCGACGACGAGGACCTCGGTCACGGGCCGAGCACCGCGCGGTAGGCCTCCAGGTGGCGCTCGGCGATGGACGCCCACGAGTGCTCCGCCGCGCGGGCGAGCGCACGGCAGCGCAGGTCCGCGCGCAGGTCCTCGTCGAGCAGCACCCGGCTCAGCGCGTCGGCGACGGCCGCACCGTCACGGCGGGCGGCGATGGGGGCGACGACCTCGGCGACGCCGTCGGTGCTGCTGTCCGGGAGGGTCGCGACGGTGCAGCAGCCGGAGTCGAGCGCGGCGAGCAGCGCCCCGCTCTTGGAGGTGACGCCCGCGGTCAGCGGCAGCACGACCGCGTCGCTCGCCCGCAGCAGCGTCGCGACCTCGTCCTCGGGCACGTGGTCGGTGAAGACCACGGCGCCGGTCACGCCGCAGGACGCTGCGTGCGCCACGAGCTCGGCGCGGAAGTCGGTCGCCTCCTGGCCCGGCAGGGCGAGCGACTCGAAGCCGCCGGCCACGACGAGCCGGACGTCGCGGCCGAGCTCGGCGCGGACCGTCGCGAGCCCTTCGAGCAGGTAGCGCACGCCCTTGACGGGGTGGACGAACCCGAAGAACACCAGGAGGTCCGCCGCTGGAGGCACACCCCAACGGGCCGTGACCGCCGCGCGCGCCTCGTCCCGGGAGAGCGCGGAGGCGCGGACGTTGGGGCCGATCGGGACCAGCCGAGGCGTGCGGCCGAGCCGCTCCCGGACCTGCGCCGCGTGCCCCGCATTGGTCGCGAGGAGCTCGGCGCTGCGCGGGCCGAGCAGCAGCGTCTCCCGGTCGACGCGCGGCTCGAGGGCGCCCCACACCGGCGCGGGCACGCGCGGGAGTCCCGTCCACCAGCCGTACTCGTGCAGCGTGGTGACGACGGGGCGGGAGACGAGCGCCGGGAGCAGGCCGACCCACGGGGAGAAGGAGTACGCCGACGGCGCGAACTGCACGTGGACGACGTCGGGGGCCAGCCGGTCCAGCGCCCGCGCCGCCTCGCGCACGCCGCGCAGGTCGAAGCGGTCGCACACCTCGGCGTCCGCGCCCTCCGACCCGCGCGCCGAGACCACCAGCGGCTCGGCGCCCTGCTCCGCGAGCGCATCCCGCAGGCGGGCGACGTAGTCCGCGACCCCGTCGTGGCGCGGCGCGAACCGGCCGGTCAGCAGGGCGGTGCGCACGGGCCGCGTCCTTCCCGGGGGGTCCCGGGCGAACCGCCACGAGAGGATGGAGGGGTGGATCTTGACGAGCAGGGTACGCCCGCAGGAGTGACGCCCCTCCCCGACCGCGCCCTGGGTGAGCACCCCGGAGCGCTGGCCGGGCTGCCCGTCGACTGGGCCGCCCTGCACCGCGTCCTCGTCGTGCGCCCGGACAACGCCGGTGACGTCGTCATGCTCGGCCCGGCGCTGCGCCAGCTGCGCGCCGCCTGCCCCGAGGCGCACGTGACGCTGCTGACCTCGCCCGCCGGCGCGCCCGCGGCCGACCTGCTGGCCGAGGTCGACGACGTCCTCGTCGCGAGCCCGACCTGGCAGCACGCCGGCGTCGCTCCCGCGCCCGACCCGGCGGCGGAGCTCGAGCTCGTCGAGCGGGTGCGCGCCGGCGCGTACGACGCCGCGGTGCTGTTCACGAGCTTCTCGCAGTCGCCCTGGCCGCCGGCCTACGTCGCGCTCCTGGCCGGCATCCCGGTCCGGCTCGGCATGTCCAAGGAGTTCGGCGGCGCACTGCTCTCCACGTGGGTGCCGGCGCCCGAGGACGGCCTGCACCAGGTCGACCGCGCGGTGCACCTGCTCTCCCGGCTCGGGCTCCCCGAGCCCGACGGCACCGACCTGCGCGTCGTCGTCAGCGAGGCGGCACGGGAGCAGGCGGCCGCGGCGCTCGGCGCCACCGGCCCGTACGCCGTGGTGCTGCCGGGCGCCTCCTGCTCCTCGCGCCGCTGGCCGGCCGCGCGGTTCCGCGAGCTGGGGGGGCTGCTCACCGCCGAGGGGCTGCACGTCGTGGTGGCCGGGACGCCGAAGGAGCGCGCGCTCGTCGAGGCGGCGACCCCGGCGGGCGGGACCGCGCTGGTCGGGGCGCTCGGGCTCGACGGGCTCGCCGCGCTGCTCGAGGGCGCCGCGCTCGCGGTGACCAACAACTCCGGCGGCATGCACCTCGCCGACGCCGTGCGCGTCCCGCTCGTCGCGCTGTTCGCCGGCACCGAGGAGGAGGGCCAGTACGCTCCCCGGAGCACGCGCGCCGCCGTCCTCCGGGTGCCGACCGCGTGCTCGCCCTGCCGAGCGTTCACCTGCCCGTTCACGGGGCAGACCCCCGATGGCGCACCCCCCTGCCTCGACCTCGACCCGCGCGCCGTCGCGGCCGCGGCGCTGGCCCTGACCGAGAGGAGCGCGGCGTGAGCCTCCCGCCCGAGCCCGCGTCCCCCTGGCAGGAGCTGCTCGCCCGCTTCGCCGGCCGTCGCGTCGCCGTCGTCGGGGAGTGCTGCCTCGACGTGTGGCTGAGCGGGCCGGCCCGCGGCCTGGCGCGCGAGGGCGTCGTGCCCGTGGTGCGCGTGGAGGAGGAGGCGTACGCCCCCGGCGCGGGCGCCAACGCCGCCCGGGGCGTCGCCGCGCTGGGCGCCGAGGTGCGCTTCGTCTCGCTCGTCGGTGACGACGAGGAGGGCGGCCAGGCCCGCGCGCTGCTCCGCGCGCAGGGCGTCGACGACGCGCTGGTCGTCACGGTGCCGGTGCGCCGCACCGTCACCAAGCGCCGGCTCACCGCCCGTGGCCAGCTGATGGCGCGCTTCGACAGCGGCGACTGCGACGCGGTGACGGGGGACGACGAGGCCCGCCTCGTCGCGGCCGTCGAGGCGGCCGTCGACGGAGCCGAGGTCGTGCTCGCCGCCGACTACGCCTGCGGGCTGTGGACCCCGGCGACCCGCGCCGCGGTCGAGCGGGCCGCCCGCGCGGCAGGCGCGCTGCTCGTGGTCGACGCGCACGACATCCGCACCTGGCACGACCTGCGCCCCGACGTCGTCACCCCGGACTCCGAGGAGGTCGAGCTCGTGCTCGGCCCGGCGGACGCGGAGGCCTTCGCCCGCGACCGGGTGGGCTTCCTCGAGCGCTCCGGCGGCCTGCTGCGCGAGCTGAGCGGCGCGGCGACGGTGGTCGTCACGCTGGACCGGGACGGCGCGCTCGTGCTGCCCTCCGACGCCGAGCCCTGGCAGGTGCCGGCCGAGCCCGTCGCGGCGCCGGTCGGCGCGGGGGCCGGCGACGCCTTCGCCGCGGCGATGGTCGTCGCGCTCGCCGCGGGGGCCGAGCTGCCCGACGCCGCGCAGGTCGGGTGCACCGCCGCCTCCGTGGTCGTCGCCCGGCCCGGCACCACCGCGTGCCGGCTGCCCGAGCTGCGCGCCCGGCTCGAGCGGCACGCCCCGCTCCACCTCGGCCGCGAGCGGCTCGCGGCGCTCGTCGAGGACTACCGCGCCCGCGGGGCCCGCATCGTCATGACCAACGGCTGCTTCGACGTGCTCCACGCCGGCCACGTGGCCTACCTCGACGCCGCCCGCCGGCTCGGCGACGTCCTGCTCGTGGGTGTCAACGGCGACGAGAGCGTGCGCCGGCTCAAGGGGCCCGACCGCCCGGTCAACCCGGTGGCGGACCGCGTGGCGGTGCTCCAGGCCCTCAGCACCGTGGACCACGTCGTGGTCTTCGACGGCGACAGCCCGACGGACCTGCTGCGGACCGTGCGGCCCGACGTCTACGTCAAGGGCGGGGACTACACCGAGGACATGCTGCGCGAGGCGCCGCTCGTCCGCGAGCTCGGTGGCGAGGTGCGCATCGTCGACTGGGTGGAGGACCGCTCCACCACCGCGCTGCTCGAGCGCGTGCGCCGCAGCGGCTGACGGGCCGCCGGATCCACGGCTGGACTCGCCGGGTCGACGGGTACGGACGCAGACGTGCGCCGCGGCCGTCCCCCCGGGCGGCCGCGGCGCACGTGCGCAGCTGCGGGCTACTCCGCCTCGCGGGGAGCGGGCACCGCGGTCAGGAGGGCGCGGACCTCGGCCTCGCGGTAGCGGCGGTGGCCGCCGAGGGTGCGGATCGAGGTGAGCTTGCCGGCCTTGGCCCAGCGGGTGACGGTCTTGGGGTCCACGCGGAACATCTCGGCGACCTCCGCCGGCGTCAGCAGCGTCTCGGTCTCGTTCGTCCGTGCAGCCATCGTGGAACCTCCCGCGAACCAGGCGCGGCCGTCCGTTCGGCCGTGCTGGAGTCGATGGTGCCGCAGTGGGCTTGATGTCCGATATGGCCCGACGGGACTATTCGTGCCGTGGCGGAAGTGACTACTCCGTCCCGGTCGGTCCCGGGACGGCCGTCCCGTACCCTCCGCGGGCCCCTCGGCGGTCAGGACCGCGTCGGCGCCGCCGAGCCGACCGGCGCGCGACCCCGAGCGGGTGGTCGGGGGTCCGGGAGTGGGCGGAGGGGGGGCGCGCCATGTACCGTTGGCTCCACGAAGGACACCGGACTTTCACGGGGCCGCTCCATGTCGGGCCGCCCCGTCAGCGCATGAGGGGGTCGAGCCATGGGGCGTGGCCGCGCCAAGGCCAAGCAGACCAAGGTCGCCCGGGAGCTGAAGTACTCGAGCCCCGACACCGACTACGAGGCGCTGCAGCGGGAGCTCGCGAACGGCGGTGGCTTCCCGCTCACGTCGACCCTGCCGAGCGCTGACGACTCCGACGACGACGCTGAGGACGACGACGACTGGTCGCCCTCCCGCTGATCTCCTGCCGGGCCTGCTGCACCGCGAGGTGCGGCAGGCCCGCGCGTCTCCCGGGGCTGAGCGGCGCTGCGGGACCGGCGGGTCCAGCGTCAGGCGTGGTCGCCGACGAGTTCCGCGGTGCCGTCGCCCGCCTGCTCGACGACCTCGCCGGCCTGCCAGGCCGCGACCCCGCGCTCGGCGAGGAACGCCACGGCCGCGGCGACCTCGCCCGGCGGCAGCACGGCGACCATCCCGACGCCCATGTTGAGCGTGCGCTCGAGCTCGCCGCGCTCGACCGGGCCGACCGCGCCGACCAGCCCGAAGACCGGCGGCGGGGTCCAGGTGCTGCGCTCGATGCGCACGTGCAGGCCGTCCGGCACGACGCGCGCGACGTTGGCGGCGAGCCCGCCGCCCGTGATGTGGGAGTACGCGTGGACCTCCCGCGTGCGGGCGAGCTCCAGGCAGTCCCGGGCGTAGATCCGGGTGGGCTCGAGCAGCTCCTCGCCGAGCGTGCGGCCGAGCTCGTCGACGTGCGTGTCCAGGGTCAGCCCCGAGGACTCCGCCAGCAGCACGTGGCGCACCAGCGAGTAGCCGTTGGAGTGCAGCCCGCTCGAGGCGATCGCGAGCACGGCGTCGCCGGCGACGATCCGCTCGGCCCCGAGCAGCCCGTCGGCCTCGACGACGCCGGTCGCGGCGCCCGCCACGTCGTACTCGTCGGGGTGCAGCAGGCCCGGGTGCTCGGCGGTCTCGCCGCCGAGCAGCGCGCAGCCGGCGAGCGTGCAGCCCTGCGCGATGCCGCTGACGATCGCGGCGATCCGCTCGGGGACGACCTTGCCGCAGGCGATGTAGTCGGTCATGAACAGCGGCTCGGCGCCGCAGACGACGAGGTCGTCGACGACCATCGCGACCAGGTCGAGCCCGATCGTGTCGTGGACGTCGAGCGCCTGGGCCAGCGCGACCTTGGTGCCCACGCCGTCGGTGGAGGTGGCGAGCAGGGGGCGGCGGTAGCCGGCGAGCGCGGAGGCGTCGAAGAGCCCGGCGAACCCGCCGATGCCGCCGACCACCTCGGGCCGGGTGGCGCGGCGCACGGAGGCCTTCATCAGCTCGACCGCGCGGTCGCCCGCCTCGATGTCGACGCCGGCGGCGGCGTAGCTCGTCACGAGGACCGCACCGCCTCGTCCGCCACGCGCTCGACGACGGAGACCGGCTGCACGCCGACGAGCCCGGCGTCCTCGGGCAGCGCCACGGGATAGCTCCCGGTGAAGCACGCCGTGCACAGCCGCTCCGCGGGCTGCTCCGAGGCGGCGATGAGCCCCTCGAGGGAGACGTAGCCGAGCGAGTCGGCGCCGACCGACTGGCGCACCTCGTCGACGGTCAGCCCGTTGGCGATGAGCTCGGCGGGCGTGGCGAAGTCGATGCCGTAGAAGCACGGCCACTTGACCGGCGGGCTGGAGATGCGGACGTGCACCTCCGCAGCGCCCGCCTCGCGCAGCATGCGGACCAGCGCGCGCTGGGTGTTGCCGCGCACGATCGAGTCGTCGACGACGACGAGCCGCTTGCCGGCGATGACCTCGCGCAGCGGGTTGAGCTTGAGCCGGATGCCGAGCTGGCGGATCGTCTGGCTCGGCTGGATGAAGGTGCGCCCGACGTAGGCGTTCTTCACCAGGCCCAGCCCGAACGGGATGCCGCTCTCCTGCGCATAGCCGACGGCCGCGGGGGTCCCGGACTCGGGGACCGGGATCACGAGGTCCGCCTCGGTCGGCGCCTCCCGAGCGAGCTGCCGCCCGATCTCCACGCGCGCGGCGTGGACGCTGCGGCCGGCGATGCGGGTGTCGGGGCGCGCGAGGTAGACGTACTCGAACAGGCAGCCCTTGGGCTCGGGCTCCGCGAAGCGCCGCGAGCGCAGCCCGTGCTCGTCGACGACCAGCAGCTCGCCGGGCTCGACCTCGCGCACGAAGCTCGCGCCGACGATGTCGAGGGCGGCAGTCTCGCTGGCGACGACCCAGCCGCGCTCCAGCCGGCCGAGGACCAGCGGGCGGATGCCCTGGGGGTCGCGGGCGGCGTACAGCGTCGTCTCGTCCATGAAGACCAGGGAGTACGCGCCGCGCAGCTGCGGGAGGACCCGCGCCGCGGACTCCTCGAGCGGGACGTCGGGGTCCTGGGCGAGCAGCGCGGCGATGAGGTCGGTGTCGTTGGTCGCCTCGATGGTGTTGCCGCGCCACAGGTCGGTGGCGTCGAGCTCCGCCTCGGCCGCCGCGACGGCGACGCGCAGCGAGGCGGTGTTGGTGAGGTTGCCGTTGTGCGCGAGCGCGAGGCTGCCCGAGCCGGTCGACCGGAAGGTGGGCTGGGCGTTCTCCCACGTGCTCGCGCCGGTCGTCGAGTAGCGGGTGTGGCCGATGCCGAGCGAGCCCTTGAGCGACTCGAGGTGCGACTCGTCGAAGACCTGGCTGACGAGCCCCATGTCCTTGTAGACGAGGATCTGCGAGCCGTTGCTCACCGCGATGCCGGCTGCCTCCTGCCCGCGGTGCTGCAGGGCGTAGAGCCCGAAGTAGGCGAGCTTGGCGACCTCTTCGCCCGGCGCCCAGACCCCGAAGACGCCGCACGCGTCCTGGGGGCCCTTGTCGCCGTCGAGGAGGTCGTGGTTCAGCCGTCCGTCTCCACGCCCCATGGGGGCAAGCCTACGGGGCGTCGGCCTCGCGCTGCGCCGGGTCGTCGGTACGTCCCGGTGCGTCTGCCTGGTCTGGCCTGTCGGGCCCTGCCCGGTCGGGGCGGTGGGGTCCTCCCGGGTCCGGGCGGTCGAGCAGCACGGCGAGGAGGCCGAAGAGGATGGCGCCGATGGCGCCGGCGAACCCCGCGGTGTAGACGACCGCCACTCCGGGCGAGGTGGCGGCGGTGTGCCGGGCCTCGGCGAGCACGAACCCGACGACGACGCCGACGGCGGCGCCGGCGATGAGGAAGCGCGAGTACCTCGGCGAGCGCGTACGGACCACGCCCCCACGGTAGGGGGTCGGGGCACCTCACGCCGCCCGTGGCGCGGGCGGGGTGGGGCTGGCCCCACCCCCTCCCCTGCGGCCCGGCGGAGGTGCAGTCCGCCAGCCAGCGGCACAGACGCAGGGGCCCGCGGTGACGAGGGTTGACCCATGACGATCTCCACCCCCACCCGCCCCGTCCAGACCCCTCCTGCCGGGCCACGAGCCCGGCGCTCCCGCACCACGCGGGTCGCCGCGTGGAGCGCGCGGCACCGTTGGTCGGCCTTCCTGCTCTGGGTGCTCTTCGTGGCCGCGGCCGTCGTGCTCGGCGGCGCGACCGGCACCCGGCAGCTCAGCAGCGCCGACTCCGGCACCGGCCAGTCCGGGCACATGGACCGCATCGTGGCGGCCACCTCCTTCGACGAGAAGCCCGTCGAGAACGTCCTCGTCACCAGCAGGTCCGGGGGCCGGGTGGGCCCGGCGGGACCAGCCGCCGCCGCGGACGCCGCCCAGCGGCTCCGCTCGCTCCCCCAGGTCGCCGGGGTGGGCACGCCGGTGACGAGCGCGGACGGGAAGGCCGTCCTGCTCCCCGTCACCATCGCCGTACGCGCCGGTGCCGACGCCGACCAGGCCGCCACGGCCGCCGAGGACGCCCTCCCCGCGCTGGAGAGGGCCGTCGCCGCCACGCAGGCCGAGCACCGCGACGTGCGCGTCGAGCAGGTCGGTGACGCCTCGCTGCCGAAGGCGATCGACGACCGCGTGGCGGCCGACTTCTCGAAGGCCGAGATCACCTCGATCCCGGTGACGCTGGTCATCCTCGTCGTGGTGTTCGGCGCCCTGGTGGCGGCGTCCGTGCCCGTGCTGCTCGCGCTGTCGTCGGTGATGGCCGCGCTCGGGATCTCCGCGCTGGTCTCGCACCTGCTGCCGGTGACCCCGCAGCTCTCCAGCGTCGTGCTGCTCGTCGGCATGGCGGTGGGCGTGGACTACTCGCTGTTCTACGTCCGCCGCGAGCGGGAGGAGCGCGCCCGCGGTGCCGCCCGCCGTGACGCGATCGAGCGGGCGGCGGAGACGGCCGGGCACGCGATCGTCGTGAGCGGGCTGGCCGTGATGGTCTCGATGGCCGGGCTGTTCCTCGCTGGTGCGGCGGACTTCCGCTCGATGGGGGTCGGCGCGGTGCTCGTCGTCGCGGTGGCGATGACCGGCTCGGTGACGGCGCTCCCCGCCCTGCTCTCGCTGCTGGGCGGCGCGCTGGACAAGCCGCGGATCCCCTTCCTGCACAAGCGCTTCTCCCGCAAGCTCGACAGCACGCACGCCGGTGAGTCGCGGCTCTGGGGCGCGATCCTCCGCCCGGTCCTGCGGGCGCCGCAGAAGTCCGCGCTCGTCGCCGCAGGTCTGCTCCTCGTCCTCGCCGCTCCCGTGCTCGGCATGAAGCTCGGCAGCTCGGGCACCGAGTCGCTCCCCCGCTCGCTGCCGGTGATGCAGACCTACGACCGGCTCGTCGCGTCGTTCCACGACACCGAGCAGTCGATGAGCGTGGTCGTCGCCGCCGACAAGGGCACCACGCTCGACCGCGGGGCCACGACCACGGCCCTCACCGACCTCGCCGGCAAGGCCGCGGGCCGCGACGCCTTCCGGCCGAGCACCGGCGGTCCCGACATCCAGTTCTCCCACTCGGGCGATGCCGCCCGGCTCACGCTGCCGCTCGCGGTGTCCGCCTCCAGCGGCAGCGCCCACGACGCCCTCACCGCCCTGCGCGGCGACGTCGGCCGCAGCAGCCTCGACGCGGTGCCGCACTCGTCCTGGGGCGTGACCGGCAGCACCGCGCAGGACGTCGACTGGAACGACGGCATGGCGCGCTCCCTGCCGCTGGTACTGCTCTTCGTCCTGGGCGTGACCTTCCTGGTGCTGCTCGTCTCCTTCCGCGCCCCGGTCGTGGCCCTGCTGTCCATGGGGCTGAACATGCTGTCGGTCGGTGCGGCGTACGGCCTGCTGGTGCTGGTCTTCCAGGGCCACTGGGCCGAGGGCCTGCTCGACTTCCACGGCAACGGCCGGATCGTGTCCTGGCTGCCGCTGTTCGCCTTCGTCATGCTCTTCGGGCTCTCGATGGACTACACGGTCCTCGTCGTGAGCCGGATCCGGGAGGCGCACCTCGCCGGAGTGCCTGCTGCTGAGGCGGTCCGGCTCGGCATCACGCGTACGGCCGGGGTCGTCACGAGCGCCGCCGTCATCATGGTCGCGGTGTTCTCGATCTTCGGGACGCTGTCGCTGCTGGAGTTCAAGCAGCTCGGTGTCGGCCTCGCGGTCGCGGTCCTGCTGGACGCGACGGTCGTGCGGGCGGTGCTGCTGCCGGCCACGATGGCGATGCTCGGCGAGCGCGCCTGGTGGACCCCGCGCCGCGGGCGGCTTCAGACCAGCGGGAGGTAGGCCCCGAGGTCCGTCCGCTCACCACTCGCGTCCACCTGGCCCTGTGCCACCGCGTCGGCCCACTGCAGCCGACCGGTGGCCAGGGCCAGCCACGTGCGCGGGTCGGTCTCGATGACCGCGGGCGGGGTGCCCCGGGTGTGGCGCGGGCCCTCGACGGCCTGCACCGCGGCGTACGGCGGGACGCGGACCTCGACGCTGCGGCCGGGGGCGCGGGCGGCGAGCTCCTCGCAGAGGTAGCGGCAGGCCGTCTTGAGGTCCGCCGGCGCGTCGGTCTCGAGTGCCCGGGCTACGGCGGCCCGACCCTCGGCGACGGGGACGCGGCGACGAGCGGGCACGGGCGTCAGCGTACGTCGCCGTCGACGTAGGCCCAGGCGCCCTCCACCCTGGTGAAGCGGCTGCGCTCGGCCAGCCGGCCCCGCCGCCCGCCCTGCCGGTACGTCGCCACGAACTCCACCTCGCCGGTGTCGTCGAACAGGCCGCCGGGCACGACGTCGAGCACCACCAGCCGCTCCCAGGCGAGGTCCGGGTCGAGCACCAGGCGCGCCGGCCGGGTGGTGGGGTGCCAGGTGCGCAGCAGGTGCGCGACGTCGGCGCGCGCGTACGCCGTGAAGCGCGAGCGCATGAGGGCCTCGGCTGTGGGGGCGGGCTCGCCGGCGAGGTACCGGCCGCAGCACGCGTCCAGCTCGAGACCGGTCCCGCAGGGACAGGGCACGGCGCGCGTGTCGTCGGCCATGTCCCCAGGATGGCGCAGGTGCGGGGAAACCCCGGCCGCGCGACCCGGGCCGCCCCTAGGGTGACGCGCATGTCGCGCCCGAGGACGGCGGCCCTCGGGGTCGCGCTGGCCCTGCTCGCCCCCGCCGCCGCGTGCTGGAGCCGCCCGGCGCACGCCGCGCGCGGCCCTATCGTGGCCAGGCTGGACGCGCCCACGAGCCGGGCGGCCCAGCCCGCCGACTACGCCCGGCTCGACCTCGGGCAGTACGACGAGGCGGGGTGCTTCCTCTACGTCCTGCGCAGCACGCCGGGCCACGCGCTGCGCGCCGACGGCGGGTTCCCGGAGGGCTCGCCGGTCGCGCACCCGCCGGAGGGCTCGCGCTTCGCCGCGCTCGGCCAGGCGCCCTCGGGCTCCGTGCTGCTGGCGGAGGTCAACGCCTACGACTGCGTGGACCCCGGTCTGCTGGCCCGGGTCTCCGCCGGCCGAGCGGCGGTCGCGGTCTTCTGGAACGTCAACGCCGACCAGGAGTTCGACTACGCGGTGGACGGTCGGGTCGCCGTCCGGCTCGACTCCGACCTCGACGTCCCGACTGCCGCGGACGCGCGCGCCCTGCGGCCGTTCACCAGCGGGTTCCGCTTCCAGCGCGACGGCACGATCGGTGGGAGGTCGGGCGCCCTGGCCCTCGCCGAGCGGACCTCCGGTGTCCGGCTCACCGCTGCTGGAGTCGACGCTCTCGTGCCGCGCAACCTGCTGTTGCCGCTCTGGTCCACGCCTCCTCCTCCGGCGCCGGACACCGTCCTGCGCTTCGCCTGGTACGGCGACCAGGAGCGGGCCGAGCGGCTGGCCGCCACGCTCCGGGCCGCGTCACCCGAGCAGCAGCGGGCCACCGCCGCGTACGCCGCGCGGCAGGCGGTGCAGGCCGGGGGGCTGTCCCGGCAGCCCGCCGTCCGCGCGTACCTGCCGGACGTGGGGGCGGCCGTGCCGCCGCCGTTCCCGCCCGCCCTCGTGCTCGAGACGCGCATCCTCTGGGGCGCGGCGCAGGCGGCGAGCTGGACGTTCTACCCGGAGCCTCCGGAGAGCCGCGCCGCCCGACTGCACGGCGCCGCCATCAGTGCGCTGTGGAGCGCGTCGGGGCGCGACCCCGCGACCGCGGCGTTCAGCACGGTCGACGCCGCGCGCCAGCTCGGGACCGCTACGGGCGTGGACCTGGTCAGCCGCATCGAGGCGTTCACCAGCGGGAGCGGGTCGTGAGGCGCCGTACCGCCGGAGTGTCGCTGACGGCGCTGGCCGCGCTCGCCGCGACCCTCCCCGCGTCGCTGCCCGCGGCGCGGGCGGCGGACGCTCCGCAGCTCACCGTCGTGGGCACGCAGCACCCCGAGGGCGGGGGTGACGGCGCCAGCCTCGTGTCGACGTCGCTCCCCGGCGGGTCACCCGTCCGCGTCGCGGACACCGTGTCGTCCTCCCTGCGCGCGACGGCGAGCCACGACGGGAGCACGCTGCTGCTCGCGGACGACGGCATCGACGTCGTGGTCTCCACGGCCACCGGGGCGACCCGGCGCCTCGACCTGCCCGCGGCGTCGGCCCTGGCGCTCACGCCGGACGGCTCACGGGCGTGGCTCTCGCCGGAGGTCGACCTCGAGGAGAAGCCCCATCTCCTGGTCGACGTCGACCTGGCGACGGGGACCACGACTCCGGCCGTCTTCGGCTCCGCGGGCGCGTCGAGCGTCGCCGTCTCCCCGGACGGCACGCGGGTCGCCTGGGCTGCGGGGGGTGGCGTCGGGATCGCCGATCCCGCCACCGGTCTCTCGCGTGACGTGCCCACGACCCGCGCCGTGCAGCGCGTCGACTTCCGGGCTCCCGCCACGCTCGTGCTCACCACCTGCGAGGACGAGGGCTGCCGGCGGACCGCGGTGCGCGACGAGGCCGGGAACGACCTGGCGCCGAGCGCGTCCTCGGTCAGGGCCTTCGGGGACACGGCAGCGGGTGTCTGGCTCGCCGTCGGCGACCTCCCGCACGCCACGGTCGAGCTGCTCCCCGCCGACGGGAGCGCGGTCATCCCCGTCGCCGCGGAGCTGCCCGACGGCGTCGCCCCCCTGGTGGCGCTGCCCGCAGCGCTCCCGCCGGTCGCCCGGGCGCCGCTGCCCGTCGACGTGCGGCCCGCGTACGGCGTCCCCTGGGCACCGTCCCCGCCCCTCGGCACGCTGGCGGTGGACCTGTCCGTCCGCCTCGAAGGACCCGGCTCCACGACCGTGGGCCTCCAGCACCAGGTCGGCGGGGAGTGGCGGACGGTCGCGACGGCGCCCGTCCTCGGAGGGGTGGTGCACGCGCTGGTCCCCGGCTCGCGCCACACGCGCATCCGGGTCGTCAACGCGGACGGCGCTCCGTTGGCCATCACGACCACGCGGGCGCGGGCCGTGCTGACGCTGACGGCCGTCCGGCGCGGCGACCGCATGGTCTTCCGCGGGACGGTGGCACCAGCGCGTACGGGGACGGTGACGCTCTACCGCCGCGCGTTCCGGGGCGGCTACGCGGACGTCGCGGTCCTGCCGGTCCGGCACGGCCGCTTCTCCGCCTCGCTGCCCGTGCGCCCCGGAGCGAGCGCGTGGCTCGTCACCGGCGGTGTCGACCGGTCCCACGACGCGGGGACGAGCGCGGCGGTCCGCATCCCCTCCTGACGCGTGCGTGTCGATCTCCACCCCGGGGCATGGGGGCGGCATGCTCGGCAAGCTGCTGCACCGCGACCGCACCCCCACCGACGACCGCTGGCAGGTGGTGACGGTCGCCGTACCCCCGGGCGAGGTCGTCGTGCCGCCTCCCCTGGCGGGCCGCGACGACGTCGACTGGAAGCTGCGTCCCGCGCCCGGCGACCGCGGGAGCGAGCTCGCCGCGCACCCGCGGCCCGGCGGCCCGTCCGACGCCGACCTCCGCCAGCTGCTGCGCGAGACCAAGCAGCTGATCGAGGTGGGGGAGCTGCTCCAGGCGGACTCGCCCGGCACGAGCGAGAAGACGCTCCTCAACGCGCCCCTGCGGGCGATCACCGGGCGTGCGGAGAGGCTGGGGCACAAGTGAAGGCGCTGACCTGGCAGGGGATCAACGAGCTCGCGGTCAAGAAGGTCCCGGACCCGCACCTCCAGAACACCCACGACGTCATCCTGCGCGTACGCCGCTCCGTGGCCTGCGGGTCGGACCTCCACCTGCTCGGGGGCTACATCCCGGCGATGGAGAAGGGCGATGTCATCGGCCACGAGTTCATCGGCGACGTCGTCGAGACCGGCTCGGGTGTGCAGAAGCTCCACGTCGGCGACCGCGTGGCGGTCAGCTCGTTCATGGCCTGCGGGAAGTGCTGGTACTGCAAGCAGGAGCTCTACTCCCTCTGCGACAACGCCAACACGAACCCCGCGATCACCGAGGCGCTCTGGGGCCACGCGGCCGGCGGGTGCTTCGGCTACTCGCACGCGATGGGCGGCAACGCGGGGGCGCACGCGGAGTACATCCGGGTGCCGTACGCCGACGGGACCGCGTTCGTGGTGCCGGACTCCGTCGCTGACGACCGCGCGGTCTTCGCCTCCGACGCGGGGCCGACCGGGTGGATGGGCGCCGACCGCGGCGGGGTGAAGGAGGGCGACGTCGTGGCCGTGTGGGGCGCGGGTGCGGTCGGCCAGGTGGCCGCGCGCGCGTCCGAGCTGCTGGGTGCCTCGCGCGTCATCATCATCGACCGCTTCCCGGAGCGGCTCGCGCTGGCCGGCCAGTTCTCCGAGGGCGTCGAGACGCTGGACTACTCGCAGGTCGACGTCGACGACGCGCTGCGCGAGATGTCGGGCGGCCGCGGCCCCGACGTCTGCATCGAGGCGGTCGGCATGGAGGCGCACAGCGAGGGGGTGCAGAACGCGTACGACCAGGTGAAGCAGCAGCTCCGCCTGCAGACCGACCGCACCACCGCGGCGCGCGAGGCGATCTACTCGTGCCGCAAGGGAGGCAGCGTGTTCCTGCTCGGCGTGTTCGGCGGCGTCGTCGACAAGTTCCCGCTCGGCGCGATGATGAACAAGGGCCTGACCGTGCGCGGGGCGCAGATGCACGGGCCGCGCTACATCCCGATGCTGCTCGAGCGGATGGCGCGCGGCGAACTGCGGACCGAGCTCTTCGGTACGCACGTGATGCCGCTCGCGGACGCGCCGAAGGGGTACGAGCTGTTCAAGGAGAAGAAGGACGGGTGCGTGCGGCCGGTGTTCGTCCCCTGACCCCCGCTGCGCGGTGATCATGCAGGTTGTGGGCGCCCCGGACCGCATCGACTTCGCCACCCCCACTACGCGGTGATCATGCAGTTCATGAGGGCCCAGCCGCGGCAGCCCCCACTACGCGGTGATCATGCAGTTCATGAGGGCCCAGCCGCGGCAGCCCCCACTACGCGGTGATCATGCAGTTCCTGGGGTCCGGGCCCCGGCGAGGCAGGTGCGGGACGCGGACGCGTGCGCGGACGCGGCGAGGCAGTTGATCAGGTAGCCGCACGAGGTGGTCGCCGCACCGACGGGATTCCACCCCTTCGGCGACCACCTCGTGCGGTCGGCCGCGACGATGATCGGGCAGCCTGATCAACTTCACGGCCGGGCGCGCGGTGCTAGGTTCGGCCGGCAGGCCCCGACGGTACGGAGGAGGCGCGGCGTGCGGCTGGCGGCGTACCAGGGTCCTCGCGAGGCACCCGACCTCGCGGCGGGCCTCGATGCCATCGAGCGGGCGGCGGAGCAGGCTGCTGCGGAGGGTGCGCACCTGCTCGTCACCCCCGAGATGAGCGCGACGGGCTACGACATCGGCGAGCGCGTCGCCCGTGAGGCCGAGCCGCCCGACGGGCCGATCGCCCAGCGGGTCGCCACGGTCGCGCGCCGCCTCGGCATCGCCATCTCCTACGGCTATCCTGAGCGCGCAGCCGAGGGCGTCTACAACGCCACGCAGGTGATCGGGCCCGACGGGGAGCCCCTGTCGAGGTACCGCAAGACGCACCTGTTCGGCGACCTCGACCGCGGTCTCTTCATCCCCGGGGACCGGCTGCTGGAGCAGTTCTCCCTCCAGGGCCTGCAGATCGGCGTGCTCACCTGCTACGACGTCGAGTTCCCCGAGGTCGTCCGCGCCCACGCGCTCGCCGGGACCGAGCTGCTCATCGTGCCGACGGGACTGATGGAGCCGTACCGCTCGATCGCCCAGGCGCTCGTGCCCACGAGGGCGTGGGAGAGCCAGGTCTACATCGCGTACACCAACCGGATCGGCAGCGAGAGCACGCTCACCTACGTCGGGTCCAGCATCATCGTCGCTCCCGACGGCGACGTGCTGGACGTCGCGGGAGGCGAGGAGACCCTGCTGCTGGCCGAGATCGACGCCACCCTCGTCGCGGAGTCCCGGCGGCAGAACCCCTACCTCGCCGACCGTCGTACGGACCTCTACCCGTGACCGCAGCGATCCCCGTCGGCGTCACCGAGCAGGGACCCGACCGCCCGCCGATCACCATGTTCGGGCCCGACTTCCCCTTCCCGTACGACGACTACCTCGCCTCTCCCGCCGGGCTCGGCAGCGTCCCGGCGGACGTGCACGGCACCGAGGTCGCGGTGATCGGCGGCGGCCTGTCGGGCATGGTGACGGCGTACGAGCTGCTGCGCCTCGGCTTGAAGCCCGTCGTCTACGAGGCCGGCGAGATCGGTGGCCGGCTGCGCTCGGTCGCCTTCGACGGCCACCCGGGCACGGTCGCGGAGATGGGCGCGATGCGCTTCCCCCCGTCGTCACGGTCGTTCTTCCACTACGTCGACAAGGTCGGCCTGCGCACCAAGCCGTTCCCCAACCCGCTCTCCCCGGCGACGCCCAGCACCGTCATCGACCTCAAGGGCGTCAGCCACTACGCGCGCACCCTGGACGACCTGCCCGACCTCTACCGCGAGGTCGCCGACGCGTGGCGCGACACGCTCGTCTCCCTCGCCCGCCTCGACGAGATGCAGGACGCGATCCGCGACCGCGATGTCCCGACCATCAAAGCGATCTGGGACGGCCTGGTCCAGCGCTACGACAACCAGACGTTCTACGGCTTCCTCTGCGAGTCCCCGATGTTCGCGTCGTTCCGGCGGCGCGAGGTCTTCGGGCAGGTCGGCTTCGGCACCGGCGGTTGGGACACCGACTACCCCAACTCGATCCTCGAGATCCTCCGCGTGGTGTTCACGAACGCCGACGAGGACCACCGCTCGATCGTCGGCGGCAGCCAACTGCTGCCGCAGCGGCTGTGGCGGCGTGCACCGCACGACCTGTCGCACTGGGAGCCGGGCACGAGCCTGCGCGACCTCCACCCCGGCGGCGTCCCCCGCCCGGCCGTACGCGCGCTGCACCGCACCGCGCCCGGCAACCTGACGGTCACCGACACCGACGGGACCATCCGCAGCTACCCAGCAGCGGTCTTCACCGCGCAGAGCTGGATGCTGCTCAGCCGGATCACCGTCGACGAGTCGCTGTTCCCCACGGACACGTGGACGGCGATCGAGCGTACGCACTACATGGGCTCGTCCAAGCTGTTCGCGCTGGTGGACAGGCCCTTCTGGCTCGACCAGGACGACCGCGGACGCGACCGGATGAGCATGACGCTCACCGACCGGATGCCTCGCGGCACCTACCTACTGGACGACGGCCCCGATCGTCCGGCCGTGATGTGCCTGTCCTACACATGGTCCGACGATTCGCTGAAGTGGCTGCCGCTCTCGACTCAGGAGCGCCTCGACGTCATCCTCACCTCGCTGCAGGCGGTCTACCCGGACGTCGACGTCCGCCGGCACATCATCGCGACCCCCGAGGCGATCTCCTGGGAGACCGAGCCGGACTTCATGGGCGCCTTCAAGGCGAACCTGCCCGGCCACTACCGCTACCAGGAGCGGTTGTTCACGCACTTCGTCCAGGACCGGCTGCCGGAGGCGTACCGCGGGCTGTTCCTCGCGGGCGACGACATCTCGTGGACCGCGGGCTGGGCCGAGGGCGCGGTGCAGACGGCGCTCAACGCCGTGTGGGGCGTGGTCCACCACCTCGGCGGCTCGAGCGCGCCGGGCAACCCCGGGCCGGGCGACCGCTTCGACGAGCTCAAGCCGTTCTCGTTCGGCGAGGACTAGCGCGGCAGCGTCAGCACTTCCACGCCGTCGTACCCGATGGCCACGGTGTGCTCGCTGTGGGCCGTCAGGCAGCCGGTGGCGCTCTTCAGCGTCCACCCGTCGTCGTCGGTGACGAGCTCGTCGGTGTCGGCCATGACCCAGGGCTCGATGGCGAGCAGCAAGCCGGGCCGCAGCTTGTAGCCGCGCCCGGCCTTGCCGGCGTTGGGGACGTGGGGGTCCTGGTGCATCGTCGAGCCGACGCCGTGGCCGCCGAAGTCGGTGTTGATGCGGTAGCCCGCCCCCTGGAGCACCGTGCCGATGGCCGCGGAGATGTCGCCGAGCCGCGCCCCCGCCCGCACGACCGAGATCGCGGCCGCGAGCGCGCGCTCGGTCGCGGAGATGAGGGCCAGGCTCTCGGCCGGCCGGGACTCCCCGACGACGAAGCTGATGGCGGAGTCAGCGACGATGCCGCCCAGGGACACCGCGAGGTCGAGCGAGAGCAGGTCGCCGTCGCGCAGCGCGTAGTCGTGCGGGCGGCCGTGGAGCACGGCGTCGTTGACCGAGGTGCAGATCCAGTGCGCGAACGGCCCCCGCCCGAACGACGGCGCGTAGTCGACGTAGCAGGACAGCGCACCCGCGTCGACGATCATCTGCCGGGTCCACTCGTCGATCTCGAGCAGGTTGGTACCGACGGTGCTGCGGCCCTTGAGCGTCTGCAGGATGCCGGCGACGAGGGCGCCCGTCTCGCGCGCGCGGGCGATCTCCGGCGGGCTCAGGATCTCGATCACGACAGCTCCTTCGGTACGACTATCCCGGCCATACTATCCCGGTCTACCATCAGGGGCATGGTCCGGTTGCCGCTGAGCACAGCCGACGTCGAGCGCGGGCAGCGCCTCGGGGCCCTGCTGCGCCGCGCGCGCGGGACGCGTCCCATGCTCGACACCGCACTGGCTGCGGGGATCTCGCCGGAGACCCTGCGCAAGATCGAGTCGGGGCGCGTCGCCACGCCGGCCTTCACCACCGTCGCCGCCGTCGCGGTCGTGCTCGGGCTCTCGCTCGACGAGGTGTGGAGCGAGGTCACCCGCTCCGAGCGGGTCGCCTCGTAGCCGGAGGGTCGAGCGTCGCCCGCAGCGCGACGTACCCCAGCAGCAGCAGGCAGATCAGCCGCGGCCAGCCCGAGCCGCCGTCGAGGTCGAGGTCCGCGAGCCAGAAGCTCGCCGCCGCCAGCACGAGCAGGCGCAGCCGCCGCTCGCCCAGCGCGAGGCTCCACGCCACCAGCGGGATCGAGTACGCCGGGGCCGGGTTGGTCTCGACGAGCGCCCGGGCGGTGAAGGCGAGCAGCAGCCCCTCGACGGGGCGACCGCGCAGCGCGCCAGATGTCGACCCGGCGAGCCCGAGCACGGCCTCGGTGGGGCGGATCCAGCGCGGCGGCCGGTGGAACCGCTTCGCACCGATGATGTCCGGCAGGCTGCCGGGCGCCGTGTGCATGACTCCGCGCCCGGCCTTGAGGAACGCCGGCAGGTCGACGGTCGCGAACGGCGCGTAGACCGCGGCGAGCACGGCGGCGCCCGCGACGAGCAGCACCCGGTCGGCGAGGAGCACGGGCAGCACCGCCAGCGCGGTGGGCTTGGCGGCCGCGGCGACGGCGAACGCCCCCAGCGCCCACCACCGCCGGCCGGCGCGCAGCGCGGCGACGACACCGAGGGCTCCGAGGGCGACCAGCGCGTCGTCCGCGTGCCCCTTCCAGGCGAGCTGCGCCCACGGGTAGACCAGCGCGGCGGCACCGAGCACGCCCACCACCCCCGGGGACCGCCGCCCCGAGCAGCGCGCGCCCAGCAGCACGACCAGCCCGGCGGAGAGCGCCACCAGCACGAGGTACGCCGCGCGCGGGAGCCACGAGAACACCAGCGCCAGCGGCCCCATCTGCGCGTCGACGTCGTCGGCGTAGACGTGCAGGGCGCGGTGCGAGAAGAGCAGGTTGCGCGCGTGGTGCGCGATCCGCCAGTCCGGGTGCACCACGTCGTGCCAGTGCCACGCGACGACGACGGTGGCGAGCGCGGTGAGGAGGGCGAGCAGGCGCCACGACCAGCCGACGCGCGTCACTCGCTCCCCCTCCACTGCTCCCCCCTGCTCCGACATACGGGTCACCGCCCGCGTGCCGCCGTGATCTGCTCGTCCAGCCAGGCGGCCATGACGGTGTTGATGCGCAGGCCGAGCTCGGCATTGGGGGCGAACGGGTGCGGGTCGCCGTCGGCGAGGACCTCGAGCAGCGCCTGCAGCTCGGTGACCTGCTCCCCGACCGAGGCGCGCTCGCGCTCGAGGGCGGCCACGCGCTGGTCGCGCGGGAGCGTCTGGAGGAGGAACCAGCGCAGGATCGTCTCGGAGCGGGTCGCGCGGTTCGGCTCGCTCTCGAGCAGCCAGTCGCGCAGCGCGGCGCGGCCCTCGTCGGTGATGGCGTAGGTCTTGCTCCGCCGCGCCCCCTCGCCGGCGACGCGCACGAGGCCGTCGTCCAGCAGGCGGGCGAGCTCGGGGTAGATCTGGCTGTGGGTCGCGTGCCAGGCGCTGCCGAGCGACTGCTCGAAGCGCGACGCGAGCGCGTAGCCCGTGGCGGGCTGCACCTCGAGCAGGCCGAGGATCGCGTGCCGGAGGGACATGCTGCGAGCCTACCTGTCTGCGCTGACATATAAGTCTTGACATGTCAGTGCAGACACCAGCACGCTGGGCCCATGACTCCCGACGTGCTTCCCGCGCGGCAGCAGCGCCTCCTCCTCGCCGCCGTCGTCTCGGGCCTGCTGCTCGCGATGCTCGACCAGACCGTCGTCGGCACCGCGCTGCCGCACATGGTCCGGTCGCTGGGCGGCGAGTCGCGCTACGTGTGGGTGGTGACGGCGTACCTCGTCCCCGCGACCGTGACGCTGCCGGTCTACGCGCGGCTCTCCGACCGCTACGGCCGCAAGGCGATGCTGCTGACCGGCATGGCGCTGTTCCTGCTGGGCTCGCTGCTCAGCGCGACGGCGACGAGCATGGACCAGCTGGTCCTGTGGCGCGGGCTCCAGGGCTGTGGCGCGGGCGCGCTCGAGGGGCTGTCGTTCATCCTCGTCGCCGACCTGTACGCCGGGCGCAGGAGCGCGGCGCTGCAAGGGGTCCTCGCCGGCCTCATGGGCGTCAGCTGGATCGGCGGCCCGCTGCTCGGCGGGCTGCTCACCGACACCGTCGGCTGGCGCGCGGTGTTCCTCGTCAACCTCCCCGTCGGGGTCCTCGCCGTGGCGGCGGTCGTCGCGTACCTGCCGGCGGGCGTGGGCCGGCACGAGGGCCGCAGCGTCCCCGTCGACCTCGCCGGCATCGCCACGCTCACCCTCGCGCTGGGGCTCGTGCTCGTCGGGCTCAGCGAGCGCGCGCAGCCGTCGCCGTCCGGCGCACTGCCGGGCTGGCTCGAGCTGCGCACCGGCGGCGCGCTCATCGCAGGTGTCTTCGTGGCCGCGGTCCTCGTCGCCGTCGAGCGGCGCGCCGCCGCACCGGTCCTGCCGCTGGCCCTGCTCCGGGAGCGCCGGCGCGCTGTCATCGTGGCCGCCGCGACGACCGGCGTCTCGGGGCTGTTCGCCGCGATGCTGCTGCTGCCGCGCTACTACCAGCTGGCCAGGCACGCGAGCGCGACCTCGTCCGGCCTGCTCGTCTACCCCCTGCTGCTCGGACTCATCGTCTCGGTCAACGGCACGGGCGCGGTGCTGCGCAGGCGGCCGGACTTCCGCGCGCCCGTCCTCGCCGGACAACTGCTCGCCGGCGCAGCACTCCTGGGCTACCTGGGCTTCGCGCGCTCGACGCCCGACGCCGTCGGCCTGCTGCTCATGGCCTGCATCGGCGTCGGGGTCGGCCCCTCGCTCTCCGGGCTGCAGGTCGCGATGCAGACCTCCGTGGCCCCGCAGCAGACCGCAGGCGCGATGGGCATGGTCATCCTGCTGCGCCAGGTGGGCGGGAGCGTCGCGCTCGCGGCGGCGGGCGTCGCGTACGCCGGGGTGCTGGACGGCGACCCCGCTCGCGCTGCGGTCGCGACCGGGCACGCGCTGGCGTACGTCGGAGGCGCGGGCTCCCTGCTCGCCGTGCTCGCGCTCTCCCTGCTGCGCAAGGGAGACTCACGCATCGCGTTCCGCGCTCCCGCCCTCGCCGCGTGAGAGCGGCTACCCCTGCGCCTGCTCCGCGAGCCACTGCCACTCGCGCCAGCCGGCGAGCCGCCGCTCGTAGTCCGCGGTCGCGATGCCGAGCGGGGCCTTGCCGAAGAAGACGCGCAGGGGAGGCTCTTCGCTGTCGACGAGGGCGAGGACGGCGGCAGCGGAGGCCTTCGGGTCGCCCGGCTCGGCCACGCGCTGCTTGCGCTGCTCGGCCACCTTGGCGCGCACCTCGTCGTAGGCCGCCAGCTGCTGGGCGTGCTTCGCGGAGGCGCCGCCCCAGTCGGTGCTGAAGCCGCCCGGCTCGATGAGGGTGACCTTGATGCCGAAGTCGGCGACCTCCTGCGCCAGCGCCTGGCTGAAGCCCTCCAGGGCCCACTTCGACGCGTGGTACGCGCCGAGCCCGGGGAACGCGGAGATGCCGCCGATGCTGGAGACCTGCAGGATGTGGCCCCCTCGCTGCTCCCGCAGGTGCGGCAGGGCCGCCTGCGTCACCCAGAGGGCACCGAAGACGTTGGTCTCGATCTGCGCCCGCAGCTCGTCCTCGCTGAGCTCCTCGAGCATGCCGAACTGGCCGTAGCCCGCGTTGTTGACCACGACGTCGAGGCGGCCGAAGTGCCGCGCCGCCTCGTCGACCACGGTGCGGACGGCCGTCGGGTCGGTCACGTCCAGCGCGCGGGCGAGGACGGCGTCGCCGTACTGCTCCTCGAGGTCCTTGAGCGAGCTCGCGTCGCGCGCGGTCGCCGCGACCCTGTCGCCGCGCTGCAGCGCGGCCTCTGCCCACTCGCGGCCGAAGCCGCGCGACGTCCCGGTGATGAACCACGTCTTCACGAGCGCACTCCTCGTCACAGCCGATCTGCTTGCCGCAGGAAGGACTACCCGCGGGCAGCGGCGGACATGCCTAGCCGAACGGCAGCAGCTCCTCGCTGTGCCGGCGCTCGTGCTCGAGCAGGAACTGCTTGCGCGTCAGGCCTCCCGCGTAGCCGACCAGCTTGCCCCCGGCCCCGATCACCCGGTGGCACGGCACGATGATGCCGACGGGGTTGCGTCCGTTCGCCAGCCCGACCGCCCGGGAGGCGGTCGGCTGGCCGAGGGCGAGCGCGATCTCGCCGTAGGACATGGTCTGCCCGAAGGGGATCTCGCGGAGCACCGCCCAGACCCGCTGCTGGAAGGGCGTTCCTCGCGGGGCGAGCACGACGTCGAAGGCCCGCAGCTCCCCGGCGAAGTACGCGGCGAGCTGCTCGACGACCGCTTCGAAGCCAGCGGGTCCGTCGTCGTCGACGAGCTCGTGCGGGGCGGCGTGGCGCTGGTCCTCCATGTGGAGGCTGACGAGGGCGCCGTCATCGCCGACGAGCCTCAGCCGGCCGACGGGACTCTCGACGTACGTGGTGCGCTGCATGGGTTCCTCCTGCGTCACGCGCTGGTCGGAAGGACGTTGACGGGGTGCTCGCTGGTGCCCCACAGGTGCTGGACGGCGTACGCCCGCCAAGGGCGCCAGGCGGCCGCCCGCGCCGTCAGCCCACTCGGCGACGAGGGAAGTCCCAGCCCCTCGGCCGCGAGGCGGACGCCGAGGTCGCCGGCGAGGAAGGCGTCGGGGTCACCGAGGCCGCGCATGGCGACGACCTCGGTCGTCCACGGGCCGATGCCCGGCAGGGCGAGCAGCCCCGCCCTGGCGGAGCCCCAGTCGCTGCCCGGGTCCAGGCGGACCTCCCCGTCGGCGAGCGCCGCGACGAGGCCCACGAGGGCCCGCCGCCGGGCGCGCGGCAGGGCCAGCGACTCCGGGTCGAGGGCCGCGAGCTCGGCCGCCGACGGGAACAGCGCGCTCAGGCCCCCGACCGGGTCGGCGACCGGCGTACCGTGCGCGCGGACCAGCCGGGCGGCGTGCGTCCGGGCCGCCGCCGTCGACACCTGCTGCCCGAGCACGGCCCGCACGGCGAGCTCGTCGGGGTCCACCGTGCGCGGCACCCTCCGTCCCGGCGCGGCCGCGACGAGCGGCGCGAGCACCGGGTCCCCCGCCAGCGCGCCGTCGACGGCCACCGGGTCGGCGTCGAGGTCGAGCAGGTGGCGGCAGCGGCTGATGGCCGTCTGCAGGTCGCGCAGGTCGGAGAGGACGAGCTCGCAGGCGACGTGGCCGTCGGCGGGAGCCAGCGCGACGACGCCGCTGCCGTGCGGGAGCCGCAGCGTCCGCCGGTAGGCCCCGTCCCGCCACTCCTCGACGCCCGGCACGGCCGTCGCGACGAGGTGGCCGAAGAGGTTGTCGGGGTGGAGCGGCGCGCGGTAGGGCAGCCGGAGCGCCAGCGCGCCCGCGGCCGCTGGCGCCGTCCGCGCCCGCCGGCGCAGCTCGCCGGGCGGCATCGCGAACACCTCGCGGACCGTGTCGTTGAACTGCCGCACGCTGCCGAACCCCGCCGCCAGCGCCACGTCGGTGATGGGCAGCGCGGTCGTCTCGAGCAGCAGCCGCGCGGTCTGCGCCCGCTGGGCCCGCGCGAGCGCGAGCGGCCCGGCGCCGAGCTCCTCCTGCAGCGCCCGCTCGACCTGCCGGGTGCTGTAGCCGAGCCGGGCCGCCAGCCCGGGGACGCCGTCGCGGTCCACGACCCCGTCGCGCAGCAGCCGCATCGCCCGGGCCACGAGGTCGGCGCGCACGTCCCACTCGGGTGAGCCCGGCGAGGCGTCCGGGCGGCACCGCTTGCAGGCGCGGAAGCCCGCCGCCTGGGCCGCGGCCGCGCTCGGCAGGAAGCGCACGTTGTCGCGCCGGGGCGTCAGCGCCGGGCAGGAGGGCCGGCAGTAGATCCCCGTCGAGGTGACGGCCGTGAAGAACCAGCCGTCGAAGCGCGGGTCCTTCGCCTGCACCGCCCGGTAGCGGCGCTCGTCGTCCTCGTCCACGCGCCCATCCTCTCCCCGCGGTCGCCCCCTGCGCTGGCGGGAATCCGACATCACGACGCGCGGCGTACGGGCCGACCGGCGCACCGCCCCGTGCGAGGATGGCGCGGTCGGCGCGCGGAGGAGGTGCGGGGAGCATGGGCGAGGGGGCCCCCGCGGTCCTCCCCGCGGTCGAGCACTTGCGAGCCGCGGTCGCGGGCACCGCGCTCCCCCTGGGTGACGCTGCCGGTGCGTCCGCCCGGCGCCTGCGCCAGGAGCTCCTCGACCAGCTCGACGACTACGTCCTCCCGCGGCTGCGCGACCTCGACGCCCCGCTGCTCTGCGTCGTCGGAGGCTCCACCGGCGCCGGCAAGTCCACGCTCGTGAACTCCCTGCTGCGCGCGACGGTCACCGCGCCCGGCGTGCTCCGCCCGACGACCCGCTCCGCGGTCCTCGCCCACGCCCCCGTCGACCGCGACGCCTTCACCGGCGAGCGCATCCTGCCCGGGCTCGCCCGGCAGAGCGCCGCACCCGGCGCCGCCCCCGCCGGTGACCCGCGGTCGCTGACGCTGGTCGCGAGCGACCGCGTACCCGAGGGCCTCGCGCTGCTCGACGCCCCCGACATCGACAGCGTCGTCCGCGAGAACCGCGAGCTCGCCGGTCAGCTGCTCGCCGCGGCCGACCTCTGGGTGTTCGTGACGACCGCCGCGAGGTACGCCGACGCCGTGCCGTGGGCGCTCCTCCAGGAGGCCAGCGAGCGCAGCGCGGCGCTGGCGGTCGTGCTCGACCGCGTACCTGCTGGGGCTGCGAGCGAGATCCGCCCGCACCTGCAGCAGATGCTCGCCGAGCACGGGCTCGCCGGCGCGCCGGTGTTCACCGTCGACGAGGTCCCGCTCGTCGAGGGGCTGCTGCCGGTCGAGGTCGTCGCCCCGCTCGCCGACTGGCTCCACGGCCTGGCCCGCGACGCCGCCGCCCGCGCCGAGCTCGTGCAGCGCACGCTCGCGGGAGTGCTGGCGACGTACCCGGTGCGGGTGGGGGCGCTCGCCGACGCCTCCGACGAGTCCGAGCGCGCGCTCGCGGGCCTGCGCACGGAGGCCCGGGCGGCGTACGCGGAGGCCGCCGACCGCGTCGACACCGCCCTCGAGGACGGCTCCGTGCTGCGCGGCGAGGTGCTCGCCCGCTGGCAGGAGGTCGTCGGGACGGGCGAGCTGCTGCGTCACCTCGAGTCGCGGATGGGGCGGCTGCGCGACCGGGTCGTCAGCACCGTGCGCGGGCGGCCCGCACCCGACGAGCGGCTCGGCGTCGCGCTCGAGTCGGGCGTCGAGACCCTCGTCCGGGAAGCGGCTGACGCTGCAGCGGAGCGGACCGTCGCGCGCTGGCTGCAGCGGCCCGGCGGCCGTGACCTGCTCGGGGAGCGCACCGGGACCCTCGCCCGCTCGACGCCTGGTCTGGCCGGCGCGAGCGGTCGCCTCGTGCGCGACTGGCAGGGCGCGGTCCTCGACCTGGTGCGCTCCGAGGGCGCCGGCCGGCGGGCGTCGGCACGGGCGCTGTCGTACGGCGTCAACGGCGCCGCCCTCGTCGTCATGGTCGCTGTGTTCGCCAGCACCGGCGGGCTGACCGGCGGCGAGCTGCTCGTCGCCGGGGGTGCCTCGGCGCTCGGGCAGAAGGTGCTGGAGGCGCTGCTCGGTGACGAGGCCGTACGCCGCCTGGCCGCCACCGCCCGCGCCGACCTCTCCCGGCGGGTGGGCGCGCTGCTCGAGCAGGAGGAGCGGCGGTTCACCGAGCTGCTCGACGCGCTGCCCTCGGGCACGCCGTCGGCGGAGCTGCGCGCGGCGAGCGAGGACGTGCGCCGGTGGTGACCCGGCTGCTCTCCCGCCGCCGTCGTGGGGGGCCGGACCTCGCCAGCCGCGTCGAGGCGCTCGACACCGTGGTCCGGCTGGGCGGCGGCGGCTTCGACCCCGAGCTGCTCGACTCGGCGCGCGCCGTGCTCGACCGCGCCGGTGCGCGGCTGCGGCTCTCTGGCGAGCACACCGTCGTCGCGGTCGCGGGCGGCACCGGCAGCGGCAAGTCGACGCTGGTCAACGCTCTTGCCGGCACCGAGGTCTCGCCCCCCGGCGTGCGCCGCCCGACCACGAGCCACTCCGTGGCCGCGCTCTGGGGCCCGGCGGGGGCCGGGCCGCTGCTCGACTGGCTGGGCGTACCCGAGCGCCACGTCGTCGACGGCTCGGAGG
This sequence comes from Motilibacter rhizosphaerae, assembly GCF_004216915.1. Classification (NCBI taxonomy): domain Bacteria; kingdom Bacillati; phylum Actinomycetota; class Actinomycetes; order Motilibacterales; family Motilibacteraceae; genus Motilibacter; species Motilibacter rhizosphaerae. Next base: position 825,633 of record NZ_SGXD01000001.1, on the reverse strand, counting down.
AGCTCGCCGGGCTCGTCCTGCTCGACCTGCCCGACCACGACTCCACCGCGCTCGACCACCGGCTCGAGGTCGATCGGCTCGTCGAGCTCGTGGACCTGCTCGTGTGGGTCGTCGACCCGCAGAAGTACGCCGACGCCGCCCTCCACGAGCGCTACCTCCAGCGGCTGCGCGCCCACCGGGCGGTGACGCTCGTCGCGCTCAACCAGGTCGACCTGCTCACCCCCGAGGACGCCGAGGTGTGTGCCGCGGACCTGCGCCGGCTGCTCCGCGCGGACGGGCTCGCCGACGTCGCGCTGGTGAGCGTCTCGGCGCGGACCGGCGAGGGGGTGGCGGAGCTGCAGGAGGCGCTCGCGGGGGCGGTCGCCCGGCGTACCGCCGCGGTCGAGCGGCTCACCGCCGACGTCGACCGGGCGGTCGAGGAGCTGGACCGCGACCTGGGGACCGGTTCGCCGCCGGCCGGCGGCACCGTCGGCCGGGCCGAGCGGGCCCGGCTGCGCGAGGCGCTCGCCGTCGCCGGCGGCGTCCCCGCGGTCGAGGCGGCGGTCGAGCAGAGCGTCCGGCGCCAGGTGCACGCCGCCACGGGCTGGCCCGTCACGCGCTGGGCCGGCAGGCTGCGCCGCGACCCGCTGTCCCGGCTGCGCGTCGACGCCGCCGTCGAGGGGTCGCGCAGCTCGCTGCCGCCGGCCTCGCCCGTGGCGCGCGCGGGGGTGGACGCCGCGGTCCGCGGGCTCGCCGACGCGGCGTCCGCGCCGCTGCCCGACCGGTGGGCCCAGGCCGTACGCGCCGCCGCCCGCTCCCGCAGCGGCGACCTCGACGACGCGCTCGACCGGGCGGTCAGCGGGACGCCGGTGAGCGCGGCCCGCCGCCCGTGGTGGGTGCCGCCCCTGGCCGCGCTGCAGTGGGTCGTCACCGCCGCCGCCGTCGTCGGCCTGCTCTGGCTCGCCGCGCTGTTCGTCGTCGACTGGGTGCGCCTGCCCGAGCCCCCGACGTACGACGTCGGCCGGATCCCGCTGCCCACGACGCTGCTCGTCCTCGGCGTGCTCGCCGGCCTCCTCATCGCCTCGCTCGGCTCCGCGCTGGGCCGCCGCGCCGGCCGGCGGGCTGCTCGTCGCGCGGGCGGGCGGCTGCGCGACGCCGTGGCCGAGGTGGGCGAGGTGCTGGTCGTCGCGCCGGTGAAGGACGAGCTCCAGCGGTACGCCGTGGTGCGCGAGGCACTGCGCCGCGCGGGCTGACCCGCGCTAGCGCCGCCCCCGCCCCACTCCCCCGTGATCATGCACATCTTGGGGCGCCCACGTGCTCGCGATCATGCAGATCCTGGAGCCCCAACGTGCTCGTGATCATGCAGATCCTGCGGCGCCCCCACTTTGCCCGTGATCATGCAGATCTTGGAGCGCCCACTCCCCGGTGATCATGCACTTCGCGGCCGAGAGCCGACGCTGGCCCTGGGGAGGTGGAAGCGCGGCGCCCGTCCAGACGGGCTGTCGCTCGTACCGGTGCCTCGACGCACGGTCGGGGACCGGCAGGCTGCGGCCAAGAAGTGCATGATCACGGGGAGTGGACCCACAGGAAGTGCATGATCACGGGGAGTGGGCCCACAGGAAGTGCTGATCACGGCGAAGTGGGGACCCAGGACCTGCATGATCACGAGGGTGGGGCACCCTTAGCGGCGCGGGGGCTCCTCCGTGCACGCCAGGTCCTGGGCGACCTCGCACGCCGTGACCGTGGAGTCGCCGGCCAGCCGGTCGAGCAGCTGGCGCAGCCGCGCGGCCTCCTCGGCGTCGAGCGGGCTCAGCACCTTCGCATCGACGTCGGCCAGGGCCTCGCCCACGCCACGGTGGCGCTCCACGCCGAGCGGCGTCGCGACGATGCGGCGGTTGCGCCGGTCGTCGGGGTCGGGCTGGCGCGTGACGAGGCCGGCCCGCTCGAGGTCGTCGAGCAGGTACGTCAGCACGGTCCGGTCGATGCCGAAGCGCTGGCCCAGCGCGGTCTGGCTCGTCGCCTCGCCGCGGACCGCTGCGTCGAGCACCTGCCAGCCCCGGTGCGCGCCGGGAACCCCGGCCGACGCCTCGGACGACGCCTTCAGCCACTGCCGCAGCACCACGCCCAGCGCCGAGCCCAGGTCGCGGCGTACCGCGGCGGAGGGCTCGGTGGTGGTCACGCTTCGACGCTAGCACCGGCCGCGGCGCGCGGGGAGGGCTCTGACGAGGAGCTGCGCTGACGAGCAGAAGGAACGGTTGACAGATGTTCTGCTTGGCATAGCATCTGGAGGACAGACCGATCCGGAGGAGCTCCCATGACCCTGTTCCGCCTCGACGCCAGCATCCGCGGCCCCCAGTCCGTGACCCGCGCGGTCGCCGACACCGCCGAGCAGGCGTACCTGCGCTCCTCGGGCGACGAGCACGTCGTCCGGCGCGACCTCGGCGCCCACCCGCTGCCCTCCGACGCGTGGGCCGCCGCGGTCGGCGCGCGCTGGACGCCGGAGCCGGAGTGGAGCGACGAGACCCGCTCCGCCGTTCGGCTCGCCACCTCCCTCGCCGACGAGGTGGCCGCGGCGGACGCGTACGTGTTCGCGCTCCCGCTCTACAACTGGGGCGTCGACGCGCACGTCAAGGCGTGGCTCGACCTGCTCCTCACCGACCCGCGCTTCGCCCCGGGCTCGACCCCCGTGACCACCGGCCGCCCGGCCGCGCTCGTCGTCGCCCGCGGCGGCGCGTACGGCGAGGGCACCCCCAAGTTCGGCTGGGACCACGCCACGCCGTGGTACCGCCGTGTGCTCGGCGACGTGCTCGGCCTCGACCTGCACGTCAGCGAGGTCGAGCTCACGCTCGCCGAGGTCAACCCGGCGATGGCGGCGTTCGTCGACCAGGCCCGGGAGAACGCGCGCCGCGGGCACGAGCTGGCCGAGGCGCACGGCGCCGAGGTCGCCGCGAAGGCCGGCACGGCGGAGCGCCTCGCCGGCTGAGTCAGACGGCGGTGCCGTTCCCGCCGCCGTGCTTCCCGGGGTGCCCACCGCCGTGCCCCCCGGGATGCCCGGGGTGCTTCCCCGGGTGACCGCCGTGCTTCCCGGGATGCGGACCGGCCTTCTTCCCGCGACCTGGCGCGCGCACCGGCCCTCGGGCAGGTCCGCGGTGAGCGGGGGCCGGGGCCTGCACCGCCGGGTGCCGGACCGGGGCCGAGGGCGCGGCTGACGGGTGCCGGACCACCGGGGCGCGGCGTACGGACCGGGGAGCCGCGGGGGTGCTCGCCGCCGCGGGCCGCACGTCCACCGCGACGGCGGCGGGCGCGGCGGCGGACGGCGTCGGGCTGGGCACGGCGGCCTGCGCCGGAGCGGCCGGACCGCCTGCGCCGGCGTGCAGCACGACGCCGAGCACGAAGGCCGCCGCAGCGACGGCGGGGGTGGCGGCCAGGAGAGCGAGCAGCGGACGGCGCCGCCGAGGCGCCGGCTCATCACCCGGCAGCACGGGCGTGGCGCCGGTAGCGACCGCAGTCAGCCACTCGCGCACCTCCGCCGAGCCGGGGCGCTCGAGCGGGTCCTTGCGCAGCATGCGGGCGATGACGGGTCCGAGGGCCCCCGAACGCGCGGTCAGCTCCGGCTCGTCGTGGAGCACCGCGAACAGCGTCGGCACCTCGCCCTCGCGCTGGAACGCCGGGCGGCCCTCGACCGCGGCGTACAGCGTCGCGCCGAGTCCCCAGAGGTCCGAGGCGGGCGTGGCGGGCCGTCCGGCGGCTCGCTCCGGGCAGAGGTACGCCGGCGACCCGACGATCGCGCCCGTCACCGTGAGCGAGGGGTCGCTCGGCGCCCGGGCGATGCCGAAGTCGGTCAGCAGGACCGAGCCGTCGGGCCGGACGAGGATGTTGCCGGGCTTCACGTCGCGGTGGACGAGCCCGGCGCGGTGCACGGCGTCGAGGGCGTCGAGCACGCCCAGCCCGACGCGCGCCGCGTCCGCGGGGTCCAGCGGTCCGTCGCGGAGAACGGCGTCGAGCCCGCGCGCGTCGACGAGCTCCATGACGACCCAGACGACGCCCTGGTCCTCGACGACGTCGAAGACGCGGACCACCGACGGGCTCACCACGCGGGCCGCGGCCCGGGCCTCCTGCAGCGCCCGGCCGCGGGTGTCGTCGTCCGCGGTCGCGGGCGCGAGGTGCAGCCGCTTGAGCGCGACGCGCCGTCCGAGGACCACGTCGTCCCCGGCGTGCACGACCCCGGACCCACCGCGCCCGAGGACGTCGAGGACGCGGTACCGACCAGCGAGGAGCTCCACGCGGGAGGCCTACCCCCGCCGGTCGTAGATCACTGCTGCGCGGGGGCGAAGACCACCGAGACGGAGTCGTAGCCGAGCGAGTGCACGAGCGCGCTGAGCGTGGCGCGGGTGCTGTCCTCGGTGCGCTGCAGGATGCTGGGGTCGCTCGCCGCGGCCGCCGCGATCTTCTGCTGGCCCGCCTTCCAGTACTCCGTGTCGCTCGAGCCGTCGCCGACGACGGACTCGACGCGGTCGACCACGCCGCGGCTGCGCGAGAGGACCTTGCTCTGCGCGGCGTCGAGTCGTGCCGGGCCGAGCTGCGGCGCCGGCAGGGTGATCGTCACCTGCTTGCCGCTCACGGTGACGGCGTCGGCGCCGAGGTGCGAGAAGTCGACCACGCCGTCCACGGTCCCGGTCGCGAGGAACGTCGTGGACTCACCGGCGATGAAGCCCGGGACGTAGCGGTAGCCGTTGTCGATGTCGACGACCTGCTGGTACTGCGCGGTCGCGCCGTGGAAGTCCTTGAGGTCGCGCAGCGACTTCATCAGCGCCGGGCCGCTGTTGTCCGTGTGCGTCGCGGAGAACGGCAGCTTGAGGTCGAGCAGGCCCACGCCCTTGCCGGCGAGCACGAGCACGACAGCGGCGACGAGCACGGTCAGGCCACGGGCGAGGCGGCGGGGAGCAGAGACCGGGGAGGCGGCGGGAAGCGCCAAGGCAGGTCCTCGAGGGAGGAGGTGCGGGGGGTCGTTGTCGTCAACGACGACAGCGGCCGTTTCCTTCCCGTACGTCCGGGTCTATCCCGCCAGCCCGTCGACCACCGCGCCCGCGTCCGGCGGGAGCACGACGAACTGGCGCAGCGCCAGGTCGGGGAAGGTCACCGGGCCGCGCGGGCCCGGGAAGCGGTCGACGCTGATGCCGGTCTCGGGCACGCCGAGCAGCTTGTAGCCGTCGAGCAGCCGCGTCGTCGTGCCCCAGAACGCGCCGGTCCCGTCCCACGCCCCGAGGAAGGCGAGGGCGGCGGCCTCGTCGGTGGCGCAGACGGTCGCGGCGATGCCGCTGGTCTCGCGGCTCGCGAGCGCGGCGGCCTCCACCGGCCCGTCGACCGGAGCGACGGTCACACTCGCCTCGCGCCCCGAGTCGAGCGCCCACTCGTGGCCGAGCCGCTGCTCGTGCGGGGGCAGCAGCGCCTGCACGCCGAGCCCGCCGAGGACCTCGCTCGCGACGCCGCTGAGCTCGTCGAAGCGGTCGCGGTGCACGAGCAGCAGGTTGAGCCGGTTGCAGACGCCGAGCCGGTCGACGCCGCTCGCGAGCAGGGCGCGGAACTGCTCGGGGTCGGCGGAGGCGTCGGCGTACAGCACCCCGCCGCCGTCGGCGTGGGCGAGCACGCGCACCCCGGCGGAGGCGCCGAGCGCGGAGAGCCGGCGGGTCGTGTCGCCCGAGCCGCGCACGATGACGAGCGGGACCAGGTCGGGCTGCGTCACCAGCGCCTCGGCGGCCGCGTGGCCGGGCTCGCGCACGAGCGAGACCGCGCCCTCCGGCAGCCCCGCCTCGTGCAGCGCCGGCGCGACGACCTCGTCGACGAGGACAGCCGCGGTGCCGAGCGCCGCCGAGCCGGTACGCAGCACCGCCGCGCTCCGCGCCCGCAGCACCTGCCCGGCGACGTCGAGCGTGACGGCCGGACGGGCCTCGTAGGTCGCGCCGATGACGCCGACGGGGACGCGGCGCTCGTAGACGCGCGAGCCGTCGGGCAGGTCGCGCACGTGGCGCAGGCGGGCGGCCGGCTCGGTGCCGGCGAGCTCGAGCAGCTGCTGCTCGGCGCCCTCGAGGCGGCCGGCGTCGAGCCGGAGGCGGTCGAGCAGCCCGGCCGACATGCCGCCCGCCTCCGCGGCGGCGACGTCCTGCGCGTTGGCCGCGAGCACTGCGCCCTCGGCCTCGCCCAGCCGGCGGGCGGCGGCCAGCAGCGCCGTACGGACCTGCTCGTCGGGCGCGGTGCGCAGCACGACGGCGGCAGCAGCGGCGGCAGCGGCGGCGGTGCGGACGGCGCTGGTCGCGGCGTCGTTCTCGGGGGCGGCGGAGACGGCGGTCACACGCCAAGCGTATGGGGCGCTGCACCCGACGTCGTGTGCCTGGTGCGCGCTATGACCCCCACTCAGGCACACAACGTTGGGGACCTGGTGCGCGCCCTGACCGCCGCCCAGGCACACGACGTCGGGGACCACGCACGAGCGCCCGGCCCGCAGCAGCGGACCGGGCGCAGGTGGAGCGCAGGGGACGAGCAGGCGTCAGGCGCTCTTGATGAGCGAGATGTCGAACTCGAGGGTGACCTTCTCGCTGACGAGGACGCCGCCGGTCTCGAGCGCGGCGTTCCAGGTCAGGCCCCAGTCCTTGCGGTTGACCGTGGTCTCGCCCTCGAACCCGGCGCGGGTGTTGCCGAACGGGTCGACCGCGGTGCCGGTGTACTCGAGCTCGAGCGTGACGGGCTTGGTGACGTCCTTGATGGTGAGGTCGCCGGTGAGCTTGACCTCGGTGCCGTCGACCTCGACGTCGGAGGAGGTGAAGGTGATCTCCCCGTACTTCTCGGCGTCGAAGAAGTCACCGCTGCGCAGGTGGTCGTCGCGCTGCTGCTGGCCGGTGTCGACGCTCGAGACGGCGAGCTTCACGGTGGCCGAGGACTGCTTCGGCTCGTGCGCGACGATCGAGATCTGGCCCTCGACGTCGCGGAAGCGGCCGCGGACCTTGGTCACCATCGCGTGACGGGCGACGAAGCCGACCACGCTGTGCGCCGGGTCGATGGTCCAGGTGCCGGTCAGGGCGGCGGTCTCGTTCGTGGTCTGGCTCATGGCGTCCTCGCTCTGGGTGGTGGTGGGTGGTGGTGGTCTCAGCCGGCGACGGGCACGGAGATGCCGAGCCCACCCCGGGTCTGCCCGCCGTAGCGCGCGGTCTCACGCGCGAGGTCCAGCGGGCGGATGCTGCTGCGGCCGGCGAGGGCCGCGTCGTCGAGCAGGTCCGCGGGAACGACCCAGGCGATCTCGAGCTCGAGGCCGTCGGGGTCCTGCGCGTACAGGCTCTTGGTCGTGGAGTGGTCCGACGCGCCGACCAGGGCGCCGGCCGCCGAGAGGGCGCCGGCGAGCCGCTGGAGCTCGTCGAGCGTGTCCACCTCCCACGCGAGGTGGTAGAGCCCCACGGTCGCGCGCCCCGCCTGGGAGGCGCCGGCCGCGGAGCCGATGGCGAACAGGCCGAGGTCGTGGTCGTTCGTCGAGCCGGGTGCCTGGAGGAACGCCGCGCCCGGGATGGCGGCCCCCTCGAAGCGGACCTCGCGGAAGCCGAGCACGTCCTGGTAGAACGCCGCGCTGCGCTGCACGTCGCGCACGAAGAGCACCGCGTGGTTGAGGCGGGTGATCGGCACGGCGGGCTCCTCGGGGTCCGAGCGGTTGGACAGATGGTTGAACTCTCAACCGCAACCCCAGTATTCCACCGACCGCTTGAGAATTCAACTACTCTGGACGCATGACATCCGGCACGAAGTGGCTGAGCACCGCGGAGCAGGCCGACTGGCGGGCCTTCCTTGCCGGGGTCGCCAGCTTCAGCGAGGCGATCGAGCGCCAGCTCCAGGACGAGGCGGGCATGCCGCACGGGTACTACGAGGTGCTCGTCCAGCTCTCCGAGGCGCCCGACCGGCGGCTGCGCATGTCCGAGCTCGCCGACCGGCTGACCTCCTCGCGCAGCCGGCTCTCCCACGCCGTGGCCCGGCTCGAGGAGAAGGGCTGGGTACGCCGCGAGCCCTGCCCCGCCGACCGCCGCGGCCAGCTCGCGGTGCTCACCGACGAGGGGTTCGCCGCCCTCGAGGAGGCAGCCCCCGGGCACGTGGCCGCCGTCCGCCGCCACCTCGTCGACGCGCTCGGGCCGGAGGACTTCGCGACGCTCGGCCGGCTGTCGCGCAAGCTGCTCGCCGCCCAGCAGGTCCCCGGCGGGAGCGCTCTCCCCGCGCGCGGCTAGCCTGCGGGCGTGCCCCGGCGCCCCCCTCCCGCGGCCGCCGGCGTCCTGCTGCCGGCGCTGGTCGCGCTCGTCGTGCTCGCCACCGCGGCCGGCGGTCCCTGGCGCGGGCACGTGCAGCTCCCGGGGCTCCCGCCGCCGCGCGTCCCGGTCCCGCACCCGCCGCCCCCGCGCCCGCTGCCGAGGGGGTCGTCCTCCCGGGACCCCTCCGGCCTGCCGCTCGGCCCGGTCTGGCTCGCCGTGCTCGCCGGCGTCGTCGTCGTGCTCATCGCCGTCGCCGTCGTCCTGCTACGTGCCGCCACCCGCGTGCGCGCCCGGCTGCCGCTGCCCGCGCCGCTGGCCGAGGAGCTGCCCGGGCAGGCACTCGGCACGCGGCAGGTCGCCGACGCCGTGGAGGCGGCCGAGCGGGCGGTGGCCGGAGCCCGCGTCCCCCGCGACGCTGTCATCGGTGCCTGGGTCGCGCTCGAGCAGGCGGCCGCCGAGTCCGGTGTGCCCCGCGTGGAGTCGGCGACGCCGACAGAGTTCGCGCTCGACGTCCTCGACCGCACCGGTGCCGACGCCGCCGCGACCCGCGGCCTGCTCGCGCTCTACCAGCGCGCCCGCTTCTCCAGCGAGCCCGTGACCGAGGAGGGCGTGAGCGCCGCGCGGGCCTTCCTCGACGAGCTGCGCCGCGGGCTCGCCGAGGTGCCGGCGTGAGCCCCCGCCGCGCCGGTCTCCTGCTCGCCGGAGGAGCCGCGGTCCTGCTGGCGGCCGGGCTCGTCGCGCACCTGCAGGCGCCGTACGCCGTGGCGCTCGCGCTCGTCCCGCCCGCCCTGCTCGCCGCACTGCTCCTCCAGCGCAGCGCCGGCGCCCGCACCGCCCCCCTCCCGCCGCCCGAGGTGCAGGAGCGGCTCGGGGGCCGCCGCGAGCTCGACCGCTTCGCCTGGAGCCTGTCCGGCGTGCACGGGCGGGTCAGCGAGGAGGCCCTGCGCCTGCTGCGCCCGGTCGCGCGCGAGCGGCTGCGGCGTGCGGGGGTGGACGTCTCGTTCGAGGACGCGGCCCCGGGGCCCGCGGCCGACGCCGCCCGCGCCCTGCTCGGCGAGCGCGCCTGGGCGACGCTCACCTCCCCCGGCGGTGTCCTGCCCCGCCCCTCCGACGTCGAGCACACCATCGAGGTGCTCGAGGAGCTGTGCCCCTCTCCCGCCACCGACAGGAGCCCCGCGTGAGCGAGACCGTCACCCCGCTGGCCGTCGACGAGGTCGCCCGCCTCGGCACCGCGGTGCTGGACGAGGTCGGCACGGCCGTCGTCGGGATGGCCCGACCGCTGCGTACGGCGCTGGCGGCGGTGCTCGCCGGCGGCCACGTGCTCTTCGAGGACGTCCCCGGCCTCGGCAAGACGCTGGCGGCGCGCTCGCTGGCCTCCGCGCTCGGCCTCGACTTCCGCCGCCTGCAGTGCACCCCTGACCTGCTGCCGCTCGACATCACCGGGTCCAACGTCTACGACCCGGCGCAGAGCCGCTTCGAGTTCCGGCCCGGCCCGGTCTTCACCGGCCTGCTGCTCGCCGACGAGATCAACCGCACGGCACCGAAGACGCAGTCGGCGCTGCTCGAGGCGATGGCGGAGCGCCAGGTGACGGTCGACGGCACGACCTACGCGCTGCCGGCGCCGTTCCACGTGGTCGCGACGTCGAACCCCGTGGAGTACGAGGGGACCTACCCGCTGCCCGAGGCACAGTTGGACCGCTTCATGGTGCGGCTGTCCGTGGGCTACCCGGACGCCGAGCAGGAGAGCGACGTGCTGCTGCGACGGCTCTCCCGACGCCAGGAGGCCGCGCCCGTCGGCCAAGTCGTGGACGCCGAGACGCTGCGGGCGATGCAGGCCGGCGTGGAGGCGGTCGAGGTCGAGCACGACGTCGTCCGCTACTGCGTCGCCCTCGCCGCCGCCACGCGCGGGCACTCGGCCGTCGAGGTCGGCGCGTCGCCCCGCGGCTCGCAGGCGCTCGTGCTGCTCGCGCGGGCGGTCGCGGTGCTGGCGGGACGGACGTACGTGCTGCCCGAGGACGTCAAGGAGGTCGCGGTCGCGGCGCTCGCCCACCGGCTCACGCTGACGGTGTCGACCTGGGCGTCGGGCGCCTCGACCGAGACCGTCGTGCAGGAGCTGCTCGGCCGGGTGCCCGCGCCGGCAGCCGTCCCGGCGTGAGCCGCCCGGCGTGGGCGCCCGCGCCGGAGGTCGTGCTGGTCGGCGCGGCGGCGCTCGTCGTGCTGGTCTACGGCGTGGTCGGCGGGAGGGTCGACGTCGCGGTGCTCGCGGTGGCGCCGCTGCTGGCGGCGGAGCGCCTGCTGCGGCGCCGGCCGACCACCGGGGCGACGGGCCGGGCGGCCACGACGGTCGACGCCGAGGGCCGGATCACCGCGCTCGCCGAGCTGGAGGCCCCCACCGACGTCCCGGCGCTCGTGGTCCGCGCGTCTGTGCCGGGCCGCTCGCCCGCCGAGGCCGTCGTCGCGGTCGGCGGCACACGGCAGCTCGCGGTGACGACCGGCGCCGGGCGCACGGGTCCGCTGCCCGCCCCCCTCCTCGAGCACGTCGGGCTCGGGCCGGGGGCGGCCACCCGCGGCGGCGTCGGCCGGCTGGAGCCGCCGGTCGTCCCGGTCGCGCCGGTCGCCCGCCGCCTCCCGCTCGCCCCGCTGCCCGCCCGGCTGCGCGGGCTCAGCGGCAGCCACGAGGCGCGGCGGGTCGGCGAGGGCGGCTCGCTGCACGACGTCCACCCCTTCGGCCCGGGCGACCGGCTCAACCGCATCGACTGGCGCACGACCGCGCGCCGCTCCCCCGACCTGCAGGAGCTGTACGTCCGGCGCACCTCCGTGCTCGCCGAGGCCACGGTCGCGATCGTGCTCGACTCCCGCGACGACCTCGGGCCCGACCCGCGCACCTGGGCGCGCGCCGAGCTGCCGGCCGGGACGACCTCGCTCGAGCTGGCCCGTGAGGCAGCCGCCTCGCTCGCCCAGCACTACCTCGCCGCCGGCGACCGCGTCGCGCTGGAGGACCTCGGGCTGCGCCGCCGGCCCGTACGCGCCGGGGCCGGCCGCCGCCACCTCGACCGGCTGCTCGACCAGCTCGCGCGCACCGCTCCCGAGGCACAGTCGCTCGCGCGCGTGCGTGCCCCGCAGCTGACCTCGGGCGCACTGGTCTACGTGCTGTCGACCTTCCTCGACGACTCCGCAGCCGACCTCGCGCGCCAGTGGCGCGCGACCGGGCACCGCGTCTTCGCGGTCGACGTGCTGCCGCAGCTGGAGACGCGCCGGCTCGAGCGGCGGCACCGGCTGGCGCTGCGGGTCGCCGAGCTGGCGCGTACGGACCGGCTGGCCGCGCTCGCCACGGCCGGCATCCCCGCCGTGCGCTGGAGCGGGACGCCCGAGCGCGAGCTGCTCGCGCTGTCGCGGCTGGAGCGGCGGCGGTGAGCGCCACGCTCGAGCTGTCCCTGGAGCGGCCGCTGCCCGGCTGGGTGGTGCGGCTCGTGCCGCCGCTCGCCGCACTGGCTGCCGGCCTGCTCGCCGCTCCAGGCCCGCTGCGCTCGCCCTGGCTGGTCCTGGTCCTGCTGAGCGCCGCGGCGCTGGCCTGGCGCCCGGGAGGCGGCGCGGCGGCCGGCGTCCTGCTCGCGGTCGGCGTGGTCCTGCCGGCGACGGGCGCGTCGCTCTGGCGGACCGTCGTGCTGGTCGCCCTGGTGCACCTCGTGCTCGGCGCGAGCCTGCTGGCGGCTGTCGTCGGCTGGCGGGCACGGGTGGAGCTGGCGGTCGTGCTCGGCTGCCTGCGGGAAGCAGCGGTGCCCCAGCTCGTGGCCCAGGCCCTCGCGCTCGTCGCGGTCCCGCTGGGGTCCTCCGCGCCGCACCCGTGGCTGCGGGTCGTGGCGCTCGTCCTGCTGGGCGCTGTGGCGCTGCTCCTGCGCGCGGCCCGGGCCGAAAGTTGATCAGGCTGCCCGATCAACGTCGCGGCCGGCCGCACGAGGTGAGCACCGACAGCACGGGATCTGGTGCTGCCGGGGCCCAGTTGGTGCGGTCGGGCCGCGACGACCCCGACATCCAGACGGACCGCGCCGGGCCCACGGCACCCGGCCCGCGCCCGCTCAGGCCCGGCGCAGCTCCAGCAGGAACCGCGTCGAGTGCGCGACGAACGGGCCGCCGTCGCGCATCCGCTCGTCCAGTCGCCGCAGCGCGTCCGCGTAGCGGCCGACCGAGAACTCCGGGACCCACCAGGGGCACTGCCGCAGGATCCACACCACCGCGCCCACGTCGTGGAACTCCGCGCGCAGGGTCGCCTCGCGGAGGTCGACGAGCTCCAGCCCCGCGGCGCGCGCGGCACTGACGGCGTCCTCGGGCCGCCGCCACTGGTCCGCCTCCGGGAGCGGGCCGAGGAAGGCCTCGCTGAGCTCCACCATGCTCGCGGGCCCGACCTGCTGGGAGAGGTACGACCCTCCCGGCGCCAGCACCCGGCCCACCTCCGCCCAGTCCGTGCTGACGGGGTGCCGGCTCGTCACGAGGTCGAAGGCACCGTCCGCGAAGGGCAGCGGCGCCACGCCGTCGTGGCCGACCACGGCGACGCCGAGCGGGTGCAGTCTGCGCGTCGCCACCGCGAGGTTCACCGGCCAGACCTCCGTCGCGACCGCCACCGGCGGGTACGCGCCGGCCTCCGCCAGCACCTCCCCGCCCCCCGTCTGCAGGTCCAGGGCCGCGGACGCGCCGGCCCAGCGCCGCGCCATCATCCGCGCGTACCCCCAGGGCGGTCGCTCCTCGGTCGCCCGCCCGTCGAGCCAGGAGAAGTCCCAGCCGGCGATGGGGGCGGCGTCCGCCTCGGCGACCAGGTCCGCGAAGTCCCGCACCCCGCGAGTCTGCCGCCTGCGCACGGCACCGGGCGCTGTGCCGGTGCGGACCGGCTCAGGCGCACACGCTGCCGTCGCGCGCGTCAGCGGTTCAGCCGGCCGATGCGGATGGCGTTCCCGAAGGGGTCGCGGATCCCGAAGTCCGTACCGTACGGCTGCTCCATCGGCTCCTGCGTGACCTCGGCGCCCGCCGCGACGACGGCCTCGAACGTCGCCTGCACGTCGTCGGTCGTGAAGGCGAGCCACCCCCCGCCGGCGCCCTTCGTCACGAGGTCGCGGATCGCCCCGGCCGTGGCCTCGTCGTGCGCCGGCATGCCCGGGCGCTCCAGCAGGATCTCGTGGTCGGTCCCGGGCACGCGGACAGTGAGCCAGCGCATGGGCCCGAAGTCGACGTCCGCACTCACCTCGAGGCCGAGGACCTGGGTGTAGAACCGGAGCGCCTCGTCCTGGTCGAGGACGAAGATGGACGACAGGTTGTTGGACGTGAGCACGGGGTTCCCCTTCGGAGCAGATCGCTGACGTGCTCCAACGTAGGCAGGGCGACCGCGCCGAGCGTTATCCAGGAGTGCTCGATATGCGCGCCCGCGAAGATGCCGCTGTGAGCGCGCGCATCGAGGACGTCAACCGGCGGCTGCTGCGGGCGCGCGACGCCATGGACCGGAGGTACGCCGAGCCGCTCGACGTCGACGCGCTCGCCCGCATCGCCCTCATGTCCCGTGCGCACTTCATCCGGGAGTTCACCCGGGTGTTCGGTGAGACGCCGTACCACTACCTCCAGCGGCGCCGGGTCGAGCGCGCGATGTTCCTGCTGCAGACCACTGGTTCGACTGTCACCGCAGTCTGCGACGCCGTCGGCTTCACCAGCCTGGGGACGTTCAGCCGCACCTTCACCGCCATCGTCGGGGCGACCCCCACGGCCTACCGCGCCCAGGTCGCGCAGCAGGACCGGCGGGCCCCGACCACCTTCACGATGAGGTGGACGAGGCCCGCAGGGGACTAGCGGCGCCGCGCCTCGCGGGCCACCGCGTACGCGCCGGCCGTGCCGACCAGCGTCACCAGCGCGCACACCACCAGCGCCTCGGCGACCGCCGAGCCGGTCCCGGACGGTGCGAGGTCGAGGTAGCGCCCGCCGATCAGCGTGACGCCGAGCACGAGCGAGAGCTGGAACGTCGTCGCCAGCAGCCCGCTCGCGTCCGCCGCGCGCACGACCGGCACGCGCACCAGCGACAGCGTCAGCAGCGGGCTGAAGGTCAGCCCCATCCCGACGCCGGTGACGAGCTGCACGGGCACGAGGAGCGCGAGCGGCTGGGAGCCGCCGTGCAGCGTGAGGGCCAGCAGCGCGTACCCGAGCCCGGCGACCGGCAGGCCCACGACGGGCAGCCACGGGTGGAGCCGCGCGGGGAGGCTGCGCCACGCGTACCCGACGGAGCCGAACGTCGCGGCAGCGGGAGCGAAGACCAGCCCGGCGTGCAGCGCGCTGTCGCCCAGCCCGGCCTGCAGGTGCAGGCTGGTGGCGAAGAGGAAGCCGCCGTACGCCAGCATCCCGGCGCCGAGGGCGACGAACCCGCCGCGCATCCCCGGCGTGCGGACCACGGAGACGTCGAGCAGCGGGTCGCCGCCGCGCGCCGCCACCCGCCGCTCCACGACGACGAACGCCACCAGCAGCACGGCACCGACGGCCATCGAGGCCCAGGTCCAGGCCGGCCAGCCCTCCTCGCGGCCGAGCACGAGCGGCAGCACGACGAGGAGCACGCCGCCGCTGGCGGTCACCAGCCCCGGCAGGTCGAGCCGGCGCCCGCGCGGCACGTGGTCCGAGGGGACGAAGCGCGGCACCAGCACGAGCAGCGCCAGACCGACGGGCACGTTGACGAGGAACGCCGGGCGCCAGCCGGTGCCGAAGAGGTCGGCGCTCACGAGCAGGCCGCCGAGCACCTGGCCGCACACCGCGCCGCCGGCGATGACCGCGCCGTAGACGCTGAGCGCCCGCGCCCGGTCGGGGCCGGTGAAGCGCTGCTGGATGACGGCGAGGATCTGCGGCACCATGCCCGCGGCACCGGCTCCCTGGACGAAGCGGGCGGCGATGAGCACGCCGGTGGTCGGGGCGACGCCGCAGACGAGGGACGCCGCGGTGAAGACTGCGAGCCCGGTGAGGAAGATGCGCCGCGCACCGAGCAGGTCGCCGAGGCGGGCGCCGGTGATGAGCAGCATGGCGTACGCGATGGTGTAGCCGCTGACGACGAGCTCGAGGCCGGCGCCCGAGACGTCGAGGTCGGCGCGGATGCTGCCGAGCGCCACGTTGACGATGGTGGCGTCGACCATCGCCATGAACAGGCCGGTGACGAGCAGGCCGAGGACGAGCCAGCGGCGGTCCGGGCGCGGTTCGGACACGGTGGGCCGCGCGGACGGTATGCGGGGAGTCGTGGTGGACGTCGTCATGGGCCCACCCTCGGACGGGCGCCAGCCTGGTACCAGGAGCCCGCTGATCCTGGTACTGGTGGCACCTGGCACCAGCATGCGAGCGGGCGCAGACTGGGCGGGTGAGCACCATGACCGCCGCACCCGGCATCCGCCGCGCCGAGCTCTCCGGCTTCCTGCGCGCCCGTCGCGAGGGTGTCACGCCCGCCGAGGTCGGGCTGCCGGCGGGCGCTCGGCGGCGTACGCCGGGCCTGCGGCGGGAGGAGCTCGCGCAGCTCGCCGGGGTGGGGGTCACCTGGTACACCTGGCTCGAGCAGGGCCGGCCCATCAACGTCAGCACCCAGGTGCTCGACGCCGTGGCCCGGGTGCTCCGGCTCGACCCGGCGGAGCACGAGCACCTCTACCGCCTCGCCGGCCTGCCCAGCGTGACCATGCGCGGCGAGCGCCGTCCCGAGATCCCGCAGCACGTGCGGCACGTGCTCGACGCGCTCGGCACCACCCCGGCGACGCTGCTCAACTCGCGCTACGACGTGCTCGCGGTCAACGCGGCGCAGGCCCGGCTGGTCAACGGCTTCCACACGATCCCCTGCGGGCACTACAACCTGCTCTGGTGCTGCTTCACCGAGCCCACGATCCGCGAGCGGCTGCTCGACTGGGACAGCGAGGGCCCGCAGATGGTCGCGACCTTCCGCTCCGCCTACGTCGAGAACCTCGACGACCCGTCGTGGGCGGAGTTCGTCGAGCGGCTCAGCGCGGCGAGCCCGGAGTTCGCGACGCTCTGGCGCCGCCACGAGGTACGCGGCCCGGGCTTCCGCTCGAAGACCTTCGATCACCCCGTCGTCGGGCGCATGGCCTTCGTGACCACGAGCCTGTCCGTCGCGGAGATGCCCGGGTGCCGCATCGTGGCCTACACGCCGGCCGACGACGAGTGCCGCGCGGCGCTGGAGAGGCTGAAGGTGCTGCTCCCGGCTCAGACCGACGGGGCCAGCGGCGCGAGCTGAGGATCGTAGAGGTGGCAGGCGATCTCGGCCCTGCCCGCGCGCAGCAGCGTCGGCGCCACCGGGTCGTGCAGCTCGACCTCGACGCCGCGCTCCACGGTCCGCATGGTGCGGACGCCTAGCCAGAACCGCTCCTCCGGCGCCTCGTCGCGCGCCTTCTCCAGCAGCCGCAGCACCTTCTCGGGCTCGACCTCGGCCGGCGCGCGCAGGAAGAGGCGCCGGCCGGGCTGGTCGAGGGCCTTGAGGTCCCCGACGAGCTGGCGCTCCTCGGCGTACGTCGCGGTGCCGACCTGCGCCCAGCGCGCTTCCAGGGCGGCCGCGAGGTCGCGCCCCTCCCACCCGCAGGGGGCGAAGGCCTTGGGGCAGCGCGGGTGGAACGAGCAGCCGGCGGGAGGGCGTACGGCGTCGGGGATCTCGCCGCGCGGCAGGTCGCGCGGCACCTCCGTACGCTCGCCGGGCTCGGGGATCGCCGCGACCAGCGCACGGGTGTACGGGTGGCGCGGGCTCGCGAAGATCTCGGCTGTGGGCCCGACCTCGACGATCTTGCCGAGGTAGAGGATCGCGACGTTGGTGCAGAACAGCTTGGCCGTGGCCAGGTCGTGCGTGATGTAGACGTACGTCAGCCCGAGCCGGTCGCGGAGGTCCAGCATGAGCTGGAGGATCTTCGCGCGCACGCTCATGTCGAGCATCGAGACCGGCTCGTCCGCGACGAGCAGCTCGGGGTCGAGCACCGCCGCACGGGCCATGACGGCACGCTGCTTCTGGCCGCCGGAGAGGTTCTCCGGCAGCGCGTCGAGGTAGCGCTCGGGGGGCGTGAGCCCGACGGTCTCGAGCGCCTGCCGCACCCGCTTCTCGGTCTCCTCGCCCCGCTTGGTCACCTTGTGGATCCGCAGCGGGTGCGCGACGGCCGTGCGGATCGTCATGGCCGGGTTGAGCGCGGCGTGCGGGTCCTGGAACACCATCTGCACACGACGGCGCAGCGGGCGCAGCTTGCGCTCGCTGCGCCCGGCGAGCTCGGTCCCGCCGATGCGGATGCTGCCGCTCGTCGAGGGCACGAGACCGAGCAGGGCGCGCCCCAGGGTCGTCTTGCCGCTGCCCGACTCGCCGACGAGCCCGAGCACCTCGCCCCGGCCGATCGTGAAGCTCACGCCGTCGACGGCGCGCACCTTGGCCTGCGAGCGGCCCAGGAGGCGGGAGAGCACGCTGCCGCGCAGGTCGAAGTGCACGAGCAGGTCGCGCACCTCGACGAAGGGCGCCGTTGCGTCCCCCGGTGCGTCGTGCTTGGTCAGGTCAAGCTTCGTCGGCAACGGCCAGCTCCTGTCGGGGCAGCGGCTCGCGCTCGGCGCCGCTGAGGTCGTGCAGGCGGTGCAACCAGCAGCTCACGCGCTGGCCGCCGGCGGTGCGCACCTCGCCGGGGTTGCGGACGGGGCAGGCCCGCATGGCGTCGGGACAGCGCGCGGCGAACGGGCACCCGGGGATGGGCTCGGAGAGGTCCGGCGGCGAGCCCGGGATGCTGTGCAGCTCGGTCGTGCTGAGCGAGATGGTGGAGCGCATCAGCTCCCGCGTGTACGGGTGCGCAGGCTCCCGGAACACCTGCTGCGACGGGCCTTCCTCCATGATGCGCCCGGCGTACATCACCGCGACGCGGTCGCAGGCCTCAGCGACGATGCCGAGGTTGTGCGTGATGAGCAGCAGCGCCGTACCGGACTGCCGGCGCAGCTCCGCGAGCAGCGCGAGGATCTGCGCCTCCACCAGCACGTCCAGCGCCGTCGTCGGCTCGTCGGCGACGACGACGGCGGGACGCAGCACGAGGGTGAGCGCGATCATGATGCGCTGCCGCATGCCGCCGGAGAACTCGTGCGGGTACTGGTCGTAGCGGCTGGCCGGGATCCCTGTGGCACGCAGCGCTTCGAGCGCGCGCTCACGGCGCTCCTTGCGCGACAGCTTGCGCTCGTGGGTGCGGAGCAGCTCCTCGAAGTGCTCGCTGACCTTCATCAACGGGTCGAGGCGGGTCATCGGCTCCTGGAAGACGAGGCCGACCTGCTTGCCGCGCAGCCGGCGCAGCTTGCGCGGCGACAGACCGACCAGCTCCTGGTCGCCGACGCTGACGCTGCCCTCCATGCGCGCACCGTCGGGTAGCAGCCCGAGGAGTGCCTTGCCCAGCGTGCTCTTGCCGCACCCGGACTCCCCGACCAGGCCGAGGGACTCGCCGGGCTGCAGCTCGATGCTCACACCGTCGACGGCGCGTACGGGCCGCCGCCCCGCGTAGACGACCCGCAGGCAGGAGACCGTCAGCGCGCTCACGACGCGGCCTCCTCGAGGGTGACGGCCGGGACCGTGCCGCGGCGGCGCAGCGAGGGGTTCAGGGCCTCGTTCAGGCCCTCACCGACGAGCGTGAGCCCGACGACGAGCAGGGTGATCGCGAGGCCGGGCCACAACGCCGTCCACCAGATGCCGGCGCCCGCGTCGGAGATCGCGCGCTGGAGGTCGTAGCCCCACTCGGCGGCCTGCGTCGGCTGGATGCCGTAGCCGAGGAAGCCCAGCCCCGCCAGGGTGAGGATGGCGTCGGCGGCGTTCAGGGTCGCGATGACCGGCACGCTCTGCACGACGTTGCCGAACAGGTAGCGCACGAGGACCGTGCGAGGGCGCGCACCGATCGCGCGGGCGGCCTCGACGTACGTCGCCTCGCGCGCGCTCAGCGTGCTGGCGCGCACCACGCGGAAGTACTGCGGCACGTAGACGACGGTGATCGCCGCCGCGGCGGTGAGAACGCCACCTCCCGCACCCGACGACAGCGCGAACGCGATGACGATGGCCAGCAGCAGGTAGGGGAACGCGAACAGCGCGTCGGTGATGAGGACGAGGACCCGGTCGACCCAGCCGCCCCGGTAGCCGGAGACGAGCCCGAGCGGCACGCCGATGACGATCGAGAAGATGACCGCCAGCAGCACGACCTCCATGGCCGTACGCGCCCCGAAGACCACGCGGGACAGCACGTCCAGCGACTGCACCGTGGTACCGAACCAGTGGTGCGAGTCGGGGTGCGCCAGCTTGCCGAACCGCGTGCCGCCCGAGGTGTAGGTGTCGAAGTCGTACGGCGCGATCCAGGGGGCGAACAGCGCCAGCACCGTGAACAGCAGGGTCAGCGCGGACCCGACGACGAGCAGCGCGCGCGGCGTACCGCGGGAGCCGCGTACGGCGTCGAGGAGCGGGTGGCGGGCCAAGGTCTCGTTCCTCAGTACCGGATGCGGGGGTCGATGAGCGCGTTGACGACATCGATGACGAGGCTCACGGCCACGACGACGAGCGCGAACGCGGTGACGATGCCCTGCACGGCGGTGTAGTCGCGGTTGTTGAGGTAGTGCACGAGCTCGTTGCCCACCCCGGGCCAGTTGAACGTCTCCTCGGTGAGCACGGCGCCCCCGAGCAGCGCCGCCACCTGCAGGCCCATGACGGTCACCACGGGCACGAGGGCGTTGCGGAAGCCGTGGCGCCGCACGACGATCCGCTCCCGCACCCCGCGTGCCCGGGCGGCCTCGACGTAGTCGCTCTGCAGCGTGCCGATGAGGTTGACGCGCACGAGGCGGATGAGCACGCCGACGACGAGCAGGCCGAGCGTGACCGCGGGCAGCACGAGGTGGCGCAGCCCGTCCTGCAGCCCGTCGGTGTCGCCGCCGAGCAGGAGGTCGACGAGCAGGATGTGCGTGCGGTCGTCGGTCGTCGCCTCGACGACGGGGCTGGCCTGCCCGGAGGTCGGCAGCCACCCGAGCTCCTTGCCGAGGACCAGCTGCAGCAGCAGGCCGACGAAGAACACCGGCGCCGCGTAGGTCACGATGCCGAACAGCCGGATGACGACGTCGGCGGCCGAGTCGCGGCGCCGTCCGGACACGAGCCCGAGCGGCAGGCCGATGACGAGCGCGACCACGAGGGCCGCGACGCTCAGCGTGAGCGTCGCGCCCCCGTTGTCGACGAAGATGTCGGTGACCTTGCGGTTGTCCGTGATCGTGCGACCGAAGTCGAGGTGCGCGATCTGCTTGAGGTAGTCGAGGTACTGCTCGAGCACCGGGCGGTCGAAGCCCGCTTCCGCGCGGCGCTTCGCCAGCTCGGCAGCGGAGAGCTTGCCCCCCAGGGCACTGCTGATGGGGTCGCCGGGTGCGACCCGCATCAGCAGGAACACCAGTGTGAGCAGGAGCAGGACCATCGGCACCGCGAGCAGGACCCGGGTGCCGATGAACCTGACGAGCGAACCCTGACGAGAGGCCACTCAGCTCTTCCCGATGAGCCAGAACCGGAAGTTGAACGACGGGTCGAAGGTCGACTCGACGCCGGTGACGCCGTTGCGGATGGCCGCGATCTGCTTGCCCTGCCAGACCGGGATCATCGGCACGTCGTCAGCGGTGATCTTCTGGATCTGGTCGAAGTCCGTGCCCCGCTTGGTCTTGTCGGTCTCGCCCTGCTCCGCCGCCGTCAGCTTCGTCAGCGTCGGGTTGAGGTAGTTGTTGGCGAAGTAGCCGCCCTTGCCGTCGAGGAACGGGGCGCTGTAGTTGTCGGGGTCCGGGAAGTCCGGGAACCACCCGAGCTGGAACACGGGGTACTGGCCGGCCTTGTAGGCCTTCTGGTAGGCCTGCCACTCCGTGCTCTGCACCGTCGCCTTGAACAGCCCGCTCGAGTCGAGCTGGCGCTTGAGCTCCGTCATCTCGTCGACGGAGTTCGGGCCGTAGTGGGTGGGGGTGTACCACAGCGTCACGGGGACCGGGGTCGTCACACCCGCGGCCTTCAGCAGCGCGGCGGCCTTCGCCTTGTCCGGCGACGGGAACGCGTCCTTGAACGGCTGCCCGGCGTACTGCAGGCCCTGCGGCACCATCGAGTAGAGCGGCGTCACGTTGCCGTCGTAGGCGTTCTTCGCGATGGCGTCCCGGTCGATGACCGCGGCGAACGCCTGCCGGACGGCCTTGTTGTCGAACGGCTTCTGCTTGAACTGGAAGACGAGGTAGCGGATCTCGGTGCCGTTGCCCGACACCACCTTGACGCCCTTGCTCGACTCGGACTTCAGCGAGTTGAGGTCGGTCGGCGAGAGGTTGCGGTAGGCCACGTCCACGTCGCCCTGCTCGATCGCGAGCTTCAGCGCCGAGGCCTGGTCGTAGTACTGGACGATGAAGGACTTGTTGGCGAGCTGGTCGTCACCCGTGTAGTCCGGGTTCGCGCTGAAGACCGCGATCTTCTTGTCCTCGTACTTGTCGATCTTGTACGGGCCGGAGCCGACGACCTGGTCGCTCGGGAGCAGCTTGTCCGCGGGGTAGCTGCTGGCCTTGACGATGGCGCCCGCGCCGGTCGTGAGGACGTAGGGCCACGTCGCGTCCGCGTGGTCGAGGTGCATCGTGACCGTCGTCGGGTCGGTCGCGTCGGTGCCCTTGAGGTTGGCGAACAGCGACGCCGGCCCGTTGGGGTCGTTGATCTTCAGCACGCGGTCGAACGACGCCTTCACGTCGGTCGCGGTCAGCGCCGAGCCGTCGGAGAACTTGAGCCCCGGCTTGAGCTTGCAGACGTAGGTCGTCGGGTCGCTGAACGAGCACGAGTCAGCGGCGTCCGAGACGGGGACCGTCTTGCCCTGCGGGATCTTCAGCAGGTTCTGGTAGACGTTCCAGAAGATGGTCCACGACGGCAGGTCGTAGGCCCCTGCGGGGTCGAGGCTCGTCGGCGTGTCGGTCGTCCCGAGGATGACCGCCTTCGCGACCTTGCCGCCGCCCCCGCTCGAGGAGCTGCTCCCTCCGGAGCTGCTCCCGCCCCCGCTGCTGCTGCCTCCGCAGCCAGCGAGCACCAGCCCGAGCGCAGCAGCGCCTACGAGCAGCTTCCGTGCCATGCACGTGTCCCTTCCCCGTCGGTGGGCGGGCCCTCGTGGGGCCCGCTCAGGAGTCCGCCGGCGCTCCTGGTCGGCGCTCCGGCGGGCGTACCGTAGGGACCTGTCGTATCACGCATGTTTCCGAGTGCTGGGATGACGCGCCGAGTGGATCGCGTGGCCGCGAGGTCCTCCGACCGCGGCATCGACGGCTGCGCACCGGCGACGCGCACGCTCCAGGACGCGGCGCGCACCCCCCGCTCGACGGCCTCCGCCAGGCCCGACCCTGCGGCCAGGGCAGCGGCCACGGCGCCCACGACGGTGTCCCCCGCGCCGGTCGTGTCGACGACCTCCCCCACGGGCGGAGCGGGGACGTGCTGCGCCTGCTCTCCCCGCAGGCACCACCACGCCCCGTCGGCCCCGGCGGTGACGACGACCGAGGCCGCGTGCTGGGCGAGGGCGAGCGCGTGGTCCCTCGGCTCGGACCAGGTCCTCGCGCCGAGGACCTCAAGCACCGCAGCCGCTTCGTGCTCGTTCACCACGAGCGGGTCCGCCGCCGCGACGACGTCCGCCGCGAGCGAGCTCGGCGCCGGCGCCGCGTTGAGGAGGAACCGCGCACCCCGAGCCGCGGCCAGTGCCGCGCAGGTGCCGGCCACCCCCGTCTCCAGCTGGGTCACGAGGACCGCGCCCGGTCCGACGGCCTCGGCGGCGGCCTCCACGTCAGCCGGCTGCAGCCGCGCGTTCGCCCCTGGGGAGACGACGATCGTGTTCTCCCCGGTGCTGTCCACGGCGATGAGTGCCGTGCCGGTCGCGGTTCCTGGCGTGCTCCGCAGCCACCGGCAGTCGATCCCCTCCGCGGCGAGGGCGCGCTGCGTACCCGCTCCGGGCTCGTCGTCGCCGACCCGTCCGACGAAGGTCGTGCGCGCCCCGAGCCGCGCGGCGGCCACCGCCTGGTTCGCGCCCTTGCCGCCCGCCGCGCGGCGCAGGTCGCCCCCGAGGACCGTCTCCCCGGGCCGCGGGATCC
Organism: Motilibacter rhizosphaerae; assembly: GCF_004216915.1. Classification (NCBI taxonomy): domain Bacteria; kingdom Bacillati; phylum Actinomycetota; class Actinomycetes; order Motilibacterales; family Motilibacteraceae; genus Motilibacter; species Motilibacter rhizosphaerae. The sequence continues at coordinate 802,273 of NZ_SGXD01000001.1, read as the reverse complement.
GCGGCACGGTGACCAGGAGGTCGACGTTGGCCGATCCCACGACGACGACACCGACGACACCGCCGCCGGTGGTTGCGGCGGGGAGGTCATTGGACACCGCGCCCGCCCTCTCGATCTACTTGCCGCGTGCTGGAGATCCGCAGCCTGCGCAAGGCCTACGGCGACACCGTCGCCCTGGACGACCTGTCCCTGACCGTACGCCCCGGCGAGGTCTTCGGCTTCGTCGGCCAGAACGGCGCCGGCAAGACCACGACGATGCGCATCGTGCTGGGCGTCCTCGCGGCCGACTCCGGCGAGGTCCACTGGGACGGGCGCCCGATGGACGCGGCCGCGCGGCTGCGGACGGGCTACATGCCCGAGGAGCGCGGGCTCTACCCGAAGATGCGCGTACGCGACCAGCTGGTCTACCTCGCCCGGCTCCACGGCTCCTCCGCTCCCGACGCCCGACGCTCGACCGACGAGCTGCTCGCCGCGCTCGGGCTCGAGGAGCGGGCCGACAGCCGGATCGAGGCGCTGTCGCTCGGCAACCAGCAGCGGGTGCAGCTCGCCGCCGCGCTCGTGCACGACCCGGAGCTGCTGGTGCTGGACGAGCCCTTCTCCGGCCTCGACCCCGTGGGCGTCGACGCACTCGCGGCGACCCTGCGCACCCGCGTCGACCGTGGGGTCCCGGTGCTCTTCTCGAGCCACCAGCTCGACCTCGTCGAACGGCTCTGCGACAGCGTCGGCATCGTCAAGGCCGGCCGCGTCGTCGCGGAGGGGTCGGTCGGCGCGCTCCGCCAGCAGGGACGGGCCCGCCGGCTGCGCGTCCGGACCCCCGATGCGGCCTGGGCGCAGGGCCTCCCCGGCGTGCTGGTGCTGTCGCGCGACGGCGACGCGCAGCTGCTCGAGCTCGCCGACGACGTCGACGACCAGACCGTGCTCGACGCCGCCCGCCGCAGCGGTCCGGTGCACGAGTTCGCCCCTGTCCTGCCCTCCCTGACCGAGCTCTTCCGTGAGGTGGTCGCCGCATGAGCGCCCAGCCCGTCAGCTTCGTCGGGGCGACCCGGCTCGTCGCCGGCCGCGAGATCACGTCCCGCGCGCGGGACAAGGGCTTCCTCATCTCCACCGGCATCACGCTCGCGATCCTGCTCGCCGTGCTCGTCATCTCGAAGCTCACGTCGGGCGGCACCACGACGTACCACGTGGGGTTGGAGCCCGGCGCCGGCGTGAGCGCGCAGTCCCTGCAGACGCAGGGGAAGGCGGTCGGCGTCCAGGTCCGCGTCCGCTCGGGCGGCACGGACGCGCTGCTGCGCAAGGGCAAGCTCGACGCGGTCGTCGGGGCTTCGGGCGTACGCGTCCACAAGGAGCTGCCCGACCGCCTGCGCGCGGTCATCGACGCGACGCAGCAGCAGGCCGTGGCGACGCAGCGGCTGCAGCAGCAGGGGATCGACCCGGCGAAGGTCCAGCAGGCCTTCGCCGTGACCCCGCTCCGGGTGACGGCGCTCGACCCGCCGGACAAGCGCTCGGACCGGCGCAAGGAGGTGGCGTTCGTCGGCACGCTGCTGCTCTACGGCCAACTGCTGACCTACGGCATCTGGGTCGCGTTCGGTGTGGCGGAGGAGAAGTCGAGCCGCGTCGTGGAGGTCCTGCTGTCGGCCGTACCGCCCCGGGCGCTGCTGGCGGGCAAGATCGTCGGCATCGGCCTGCTCGGCCTGGGCCAGCTCCTGCTGCTGACGGTGGTCTCGCTTGGCGTCGCCGCAGCCCTCGGCGTGGTGTCGATCGACAGCGACGTGCTGCTCCCGACCGGCATCGTGCTCGCGTGGTTCCTGCTGGGCTTCGCGTTCTACGCCACGGCGTACGCTGCGGCGGCCGCCCGCGTCAGCCGCCAGGAGGACGTCCAGAACGTCACCTCGCCGATGACCTTCGCCCTCGTGGGCAGCTTCTTCGCCGCGGTCTACGCCTCCAACAACAGCGACGCGACGCTCGCGAAGGTCCTGGCGGTCGTGCCGCCGTTCTCCGCGCTGGTGAACCCGCCGCTGGTGGCGGGCGGCGGGGCCACCGCGTGGATGGTGGCTCTCGCGGTCGTCCTCATGCTCGGCGCCATCGCCGGCCTGGTCGTCGTGGGCGCCCGGCTCTACGAGGGGGCCGTGCTGCACACGGGCTCCGTGCTCTCCTGGCGCTCGGCCTGGAGGTCGTCCCGTACCCGCACCACCCCCTCGTGATCATGCACGTCCTGGGAGCCCAGGACGTGCATGATCACGGGGGAGGTGGGGGCGCGACTCCCGCGCCAGGGATCAGTGGGCGGCGTCCTCGGGGAACGTGTCGGAGGCCACCGCGCGCCGCTCGCCCTTGGGCCGCGGGGCCCCGACCGTCGTGTCGGCCATCGTCTGCCGCTCGGACTCGGCGTTGATCTCCGCGCCCAGCAGCACGATGTACGACGTGATGTAGAGCCACATCATGAGCACGACGACGCCGGCCAGCGCGCCGTACGTGTTGCTGTAGCCGCCGCGCGAGGCGTACAGCGCGAAGGCGACCGAGGCGATGATCCAGATGACGCCGCCGATGACCGCGCCCTGCGAGGTCCAGGGGAACTTCGGGTCGTCGCGGTCCGGCGCGTACCGGTACGCGACGGCCAGCGCGACCATCACCGCGACGACGAGGCCGACCCACCGCACGACCTGCACCGCGATGACCCCGGCGGTGCCGAGCCCGTCGAGCAGCGAGGGCAGCACGGCGATGAGCCCGACGGCCACCACGATGAAGACGATCGCCCCGACGGTGAGCGCGAGCGCGGTGCTGCGCAGCTTGACGAACGTGCGGGTCTCCTCCTCGTCGTAGGCGATGTTGATCGCCTTCATGAGGTTGCCCATGCCGCCGCTCGCCGACCAGAGCGCGGCGAGCAGGCTGATGACGAGGCCCACGGAGAGAGCGCCGGACTTCTCCCCGGCGATCGCCGTCAGCTGCCGCGTGATCAGGGAGCGGGTGTCGGCAGGCATGCCCGAGGTGAGGCTGTCGGCCTGCTTGGCCACGTCGGTGGGGTCGGCGAACAGGCCGTACAGCGTCACCGCCGCGATCGCCGCGGGGAACACCGCGAGGAACGCGAAGAAGGCCACGCCCGCCGCGAGCAGCGAGACGTTGTCCTCCTTGGACTCCTTCCAGGCCCGCTCGAGGATCTGCTTCCACCCGGCCGCCGGGATGTCCGTGGGCTTCTCGGCCTGGGCGCCGGGCTGGCGCTGCGCGGTCGCCGGCTCGGCAGCGCGGTCGTGCAGGACCTGCGGGCGGTCGTCGGAGGGCTTGCTGTCGTGCGCACCGACGTGCAGGCGGTCGCGGACCTTGTCTGCCACGGACATGGCGGGACTCCGTTCGGGGTCTCGGGTGCTCTCGACCCCCGTTACCCAGCGTGGCGATCCGGACAAACCGGGCGCACCTCGGCCGGCCCCGGGCGCTGCCCGCACCAGGTGGCAGGATCAGGAGCGTGAACCGCCCTGACGCTCCTCCCGCACCCCTGCGGCTCGGCGGTCGCCCGCTGCACACCGTGGGTCCCGTGCGGATGTACGTCTGCGGCATCACGCCGTACGACGTGACCCACCTCGGTCACGCCTCCACCTTCCTGTGGTCCGACCTCGCCGCGCGCGTGCTGCGCGCCACCGGCAGCAAGGTCGAGCTCACCCGCAACGTCACCGACGTGGACGAGGCCCTGCTGGCCGCTGCGCGGAGGAGCGGCGAGCCGTACGACCTGCTCGCGAGCCGCCAGCGCTTCGCCTTCGACGTGACGATGTCCGCGCTCGGCGTGCGCCTGCCGGACCACGAGCCCACGGCGCGGCGGAGCGTCCGGCAGGTCATCGCGCTGGCCGCCGCCCTCGTCGACCTGGGCGCGGCGTACGTCGTCGGCGGCACGGTCTACGCACGCGCCGCCGCCGCGGCGGAGCGGGCGGGGGTCGACGAGGCGCGCGCCCTGGAGCTCAGCCGGGAGTTCGGCGACGAGCCGGACGACCCGGCCAAGGAGCACCCGCTCGACACCCCGGTCTGGCTCGGGGGCAGGGAGGGCGACGAGGTCGTCTGGCCGAGCCCGTGGGGCCCGGGGCGCCCCGGGTGGCACGCCCAGTGCGCGGCGATGGTCCTCGGCGCGTACGGCACGGTCGACCTGCACCTCGGTGGCGCCGACCTCGCCTACCCGCACCACGCCGTCGAGGCGCTGCTCGCCGAGACGGCGACCGGCGTGGTCCCCTTCGCGCGGGCGTGGCTGCGACCGGGCGTCGTCAGCGTCGACGGCGCGAAGATGGCGAAGTCGACGGGCAACCTCGTCCTCGTCGACCAGCTCCTCGCCTCCACGACGCCCTCCGCGGTGCGGCTGCTCTGCCTCGCCCGCCGGCCCGAGGAGCACTGGGAGTACTCCCCGGCGCTGCTCGAGCAGGCGGCCGCCACCGTCGAGGAGCTGCACGCGGCAGCGGGCCGGCCCGGGAGCGCCAGCGGGGCCGCCGAGGTCGACGCCGCCCTGCTCGACGGCCTGGACGTGCCCCGCGCCCTCGACGCGGCACGCGGCTCGGGGGGGCCGGCCGCGCGCCGGGCCGTCGAGCTGCTCGGCCTGCGCTAGGAGCGGCGTGAGCACGTCTCTCCAGCCGCGGTTCCGCACCTGGCTGCTCCAGGGGCTCAACGACCGCGCGACCCAGCACGCGGGCCCGCACCGCGTGGAGCCCGAGGAGCAGCACCAGCACGCCTGGTGGAAGGTCATGTGCCTCACGGGCGTCGACTACTTCTCGACGCTCGGCTACCAGCCCGGCATCGCCGCGCTCGCCGCCGGCGCGGTCGCGCCGCTGGCGACCCTCGTCCTCGTCGCCCTGACGCTGCTGGGCGCGCTGCCGGTCTACCGCCGGGTCGCGAAGGAGAGCCCGCGCGGCGAGGGCTCGATCGCGATGCTCGAGCACACCCTGCCCTGGTGGGCCGGGAAGCTGTTCGTGCTGGTGCTGCTGGGCTTCGCGGCCACCGACTTCCTCATCACCATGACGCTGTCCGCGGCCGACGCCGCCGCGCACGCGGTCGAGAACCCGTACGCGCCGCACTGGCTCCACGGCCAGCAGCTGGTCCTCACCCTGGTGCTGCTCGGCCTGCTCGCGGCGGTGTTCCTGCGCGGCTTCGCCGAGGCGATCGGCATCGCCGTCGTCCTCGTCACCCTCTACCTCGCGCTCAACGCCGTCGTGGTGGGCGTGGGCGTCGTCGACGTCCTGCGCCACCCGCACGTCATCTCGGACTGGCACCGGCTCCTCTTCACGGAGCACCCGGACTGGCTCGCGGTCATCGGCACCTCGCTGCTGGTCTTCCCGAAGCTCGCCCTCGGCCTGTCGGGCTTCGAGACCGGCGTCGCGGTGATGCCGCAGATCACGGGCGACCCCAGCGACACCCCCGGCAACCCCGCGGGCCGCATCCGGGGCGCCCACCGCCTGCTCATGACGTCGGCGCTGGTGATGAGCGTCTACCTCGTGCTCTCGAGCTTCGTCACGACGCTGCTCATCCCGCAGAAGGCGTTCGAGAAGGGCGGGCCGGCCAACGGCCGCGCCCTCGCGTACTTCGCCCACGAGCACCTGGGCTCGGCGTTCGGCACGGTCTACGACCTCAGCACGATCGCCATCCTGTGGTTCGCCGGCGCCTCGGCGATGGCCGGGCTGCTCAACCTCGTGCCGCGCTACCTCCCGCGCTACGGCATGGCGCCGCGCTGGGCCAAGGCGATCCGCCCGCTCGTGCTCGTCTTCAGTGCCATCGCCTTCTTCGTGACCTGGGTCTTCGACGCGAGCGTCGACGCGCAGGGCGGGGCGTACGCGACCGGCGTGCTCGTCCTCATCACCTCCGCCTCGGTGGCGGTGACGATCAGCGCTCGCGCCGCTGGGCAGCACACGCTGCTGCTCGCGTTCGGGGCGGTGGCGACGGTCTTCGCCTACACGACGGCGACGAACGTCGTGGAGCGCCCGGACGGCGTGCGCATCGGCGGGCTGTTCATCCTCGCCATCCTGCTGGTCTCCTTCGCCTCCCGGGTCTCGCGGGCCTTCGAGCTGCGGGGCACGACGGTCAACTTCGACGCGCGCGCCCGCGCCTTCGTCGCGGAGACGGCCAAGTGCGGGACGCTGCGCGTCGTCGCCAACGAGCCGGACGCCCGCGACGCGAAGGAGTACCGGCAGAAGGCCGCGGAGGCGCGGCAGGTGAACGACCTCCCGGGCTGGGCGCCGCTGCTGTTCCTCGAGGTGACCGTCGACGACTCCTCCGACTTCGAGGCCGACCTCGACGTCCGGGGCGAGGAGCGCTTCGGCTACCGCATCCTCACCGTCACCAGCTCGGTGGTGCCCAACACCGTGGCCGAGCTGCTGCTGGAGATGCGCGACCAGAGCGGGCTGGTCCCGCACGTCTACTTCTCGTGGAACGAGGGCTCGCCCCTCGTCGGGCTGCTGCGCTTCCTCTTCATCGGGGAGGGCGAGGTGGCGCCGGTGACCCGCGAGGTCCTGCGGCGCGCCGAGCCGGACGTCTCCCGGCGCCCGCTGGTGCACGTCGGCTGACCGCCACTCGCCCGGGTGACCTGCGGGGACGCTTGGGATGCGTGGCGGAGGGGTACTCCCGGCCCATGTCGCTCGATCTCTTCCGCACCAAGCCCGTCGAGGACATCCTCGAGCAGGGCGGTGACGAGGAGGGCCCCGGCTCCGGCGAGAGCGGCGGCGGCCACCTCAAGAAGCGCCTGGGAGCGCTCGACCTCGTCGGCTTCGGGATCGGCATCGTCATCGGTGCCGGCATCTTCACGCTGACCGGCGTGCAGGCCAAGGAGCACGCCGGCCCCGGGATCGTGCTGTCGTTCGCCTTCGCCGGGCTCGCGTCGTTCCTCGCGGCCCTCTGCTACGCCGAGCTCGCCTCCAGCGTGCCGACGGCGGGCAGCGCCTACACCTACGCGTACGCGACGATGGGCGAGATCTTCGCCTGGATCGTCGGGTGGGACCTCGTGCTGGAGTTCTCGCTGGGGGCCGCGTCCGTGGCCCGCGCCTGGTCGGGCTACCTCGCGAACCTCTTCCACCTGCCGTCGTCGCTGTTCGCGGAGGACGGCTCCACGGTCAACATCGGGGCGATCGCGCTGGTAGTGGTGCTGGGGGCCGTGGCCTACACCGGCATCAAGCAGTCCGCGCGGCTGGCGACGGGGCTCGTCATCGTCAAGGTCGCGATCTGCGTGTTCATCATCGCGGTGGGCGTGTTCTACATCAAGCGCTCCAACCTCACGCCGTTCATCCCCCCGTCGAAGCCGGCGAAGGGCGACACGGGCGCGTCGCAGACCCTGGTCGAGGCCGTCCTCGGGGTCTCCCCCGCGGTCTACGGCATCGGCGGCATCCTCACCGCGATGGCCGTGGTCTTCTTCAGCTTCACCGGCTTCGAAGCCGTCGCGAACATGAGCGAGGAGACCCGCAAGCCGCAGCGCAACCTGCCGCTCGGGCTGCTCGGCACCCTCGGCATCTCGCTGCTGCTCTACGTCGGCGTCTCGTTCGTGCTGACCGGCATGGTGAACTACAAGGACATCGACGACAACGCCGCCATCGCCAGCGCCTTCAAGAGCGTCGGGGCGGGCTGGGCGTCGTACTTCGTCGACGTCGCCGCGGTCTGCGGCCTCACCACCGTCGTGCTCGTCGACCTCGTCGCGATGGGCCGCATCGGCTACGCCATGACGAGGGACGGCCTGCTCCCGGGCGCGTCCTCCGCGATCCACCCGCGCTTCGGCACGCCGTACAAGATCACGGTCGTGGTGACCGTGCTCGTCGCCCTGCTCGCGGGCTTCGTGCCGCTGGCCGACCTCGCCAACCTCGTCAGCATCGGCACGCTGTTCGCCTTCGTCCTCGTCTCGCTGGCCGTGCCGATCCTGCGGCACACCCGCCCCGACGTGAAGCGGGCGTTCACCGTGCCCCTCTCGCCGGTGGTCCCCGTGCTGTCCGCGCTGGCCTGCCTCTACCTCATGGCCAACCTCACGCTCGAGACCTGGCTCCGCTTCGTCATCTGGCTCGCGCTCGGCATGGTCATCTACTTCGCGTACGGGCGCCGCCAGGCCCGCCTCGCCGCAGGCCTCGGTGCCCGGCGGCACGGCGACATCGACCTGCGAGAGGGGAGCTCGGCGCCGACCCGCGGGGCTTGAGCGGGGCCGGCAGGCCACCCGGCTAGGCTGCTCCGCGACACGGGAGCCCGGGCCGCGGGCTGAGAGGGACGCCGACGCCGTCCGACCGTCGAACCTGAGACGGGTCATGCCGGCGTAGGGAGTCCGCGGTCCGCGCGCGCACCTGCCCAGGCGGGAGGGCGGGGGCGGTGCAGGACGCGGTCGACGTGGCCGTCGTCGGTGGGGGTGTCGTCGGTCTGTGGACCGCCTTCTGCGCCGCTCGCCGGGGAGCCTCCGTGGCGGTCGTGGACCCCGAGCCCGGACGCGGGGCCAGCTGGACCGCCGCGGGCATGCTCGCCCCCGTCACGGAGTACGCGTACGGCGAGGACGCCCTGCTCGCGCTGACCCTCGCGGCGGCCGCGGCGTACCCCGCTGCGGTCGCGGAGCTGGCCGGGGTGTCGGGCCTCGACGCGGGGTACCGCGCGACGGGCTCGGTGGAGGTGGCCTGGGACGCCGGGGACCTCGCCGCCCTGCGCGACCTCGACGCGCGGCGCCGCGCGCTCGGCCTCGAGACCCGTCTGCTGACCGGGGGGGCGCTGCGGCGCGTCGAGCCCGGACTGGCGACGGGGGTCGCGGGGGGCGTCGTCGCGGCCGGCGAGGCCCAGGTCGACAACCGCGCGATGGTAGCGTCCCTGCTGGTCGCGCTGGAGCGCCTCGGCGTCGCGCTGGTGCGGGAGGCGGCGACGGGCCTGGGCCCGGGGAGCCCCCCGGTCGTGCAGCTCGCGTCGGGGCCCGTACGCGCCGGTGCCGTCGTCCTCGCCGCGGGCGCCGCCACCACACGGCTCCCCGGACTGCCGGAGCACCTCCGGGTGCCGGTCCGCCCCGTGCAGGGCCACACGCTGCGACTGCGCACGGACGAGCCCGTCGTCGAGCACGTGGTCCGCGGCCGCGTGCGCGGGACGCCCGTCTACGTGGTGCCCCGCGCCTCCGGCGAGGTCGTCGTGGGAGCGACCAGCGAGGAGCGCGGCTTCGTCACGGAGCGCCGGGCTGGAGCGGTCCACGACCTGCTCCGCGACGCGCTGCTGCTCGTGCCGGGCCTCGACGAGGCGGAGTGGGTGGAGGTGTCCGCCGGGCTGCGTCCCGGTACCCCCGACAACGGTCCGGTGGTCGGCCCGACGGGCGTCCCCGGCCTCCTGGTCGCGACCGGCCACTACCGCAACGGCGTGCTGCTCGCGCCGACGACCGGGTACGCCGTGGCGGGGCTCCTCGCCGGCGAGCCGCTCCCTGCGGAGCTCGCGGCGTTCGGTCCGGAGCGGTTCGCGCTGCGGCAGGAGGTCCCGGCATGAGCGTCCAGGTCCGGGTGAACGACGAGCAGACCGTGCTCCGCGCGGGCGCCACCGTCGCGGCCCTGGTGGCCGAGCGCTTCGGCGACTCGCGCTGGATCGCGGTCGCCGTCGACGGCGAGGTCGTGCCCCGGCGCGCCTGGGCCGGGCACGTGCTCCACGACGGCGCCGCCGTCGAGGTGCTGACAGCGGTGCAAGGAGGATGACGGTGCACGACCCCCTGGTGATCGCCGGACGCTCGTTCGGCTCGCGGCTCATCATGGGCACGGGCGGTGTCCCGAGCCACGACGTCCTCGACGCCGTGCTCCAGGCCTCGGGGACCGAGCTGTGCACCGTGGCGATGCGCCGGGTGGACGCCGGCACGACCGGCTCGATCCTCGACGTCATCACGGCGCGCGGGGTCGCCCTCCTCCCCAACACGGCGGGCTGCCGCACGGCGCGCGAGGCCGTGCGCACTGCCGAGCTCGCCCGCGAGGCGCTCGGCACCGACTGGGTGAAGCTCGAGGTGGTGGCCGACGACACCACGCTGCTCCCGGACCCCGTGGAGCTGCTCGAAGCGGCAGGAGCGCTGGTGGCCAGGGGCTTCGTCGTCCTGCCCTACACCAACGACGACCCCGTGCTGGCCCGGCACCTGCAGCGCGCGGGGTGCGCGGCGGTGATGCCGCTCGGCGCCCCCATCGGGAGCGGGCTCGGCATCGGCAACCCGCGCAACATCGCCGCCATCGCGGAGGAGGCCACGGTCCCGGTCGTCCTGGACGCCGGCATCGGGACCGCCTCGGAGGCGGCGCTGGCCATGGAGCTCGGCTGCTCGGCGGTGCTGCTCGCGACCGCGGTGACCCGCGCCCAGGAGCCCGCGGTCATGGCCGCGGCCATGGCCGCGGGCGTCCGGGCGGGCCGGCTCGCCCGGCTCGCCGGTCGCATCCCGCGCCGGGAGACGGCGTACGCGTCGTCGCCCACGACCGGGATGGCGGTCCTCGCGTGACCCCGCTGCTCACCGACCCGTCCACCCGACCTGCAGGGGCTGCCACCCGGTGGTGGGGCGCCGCCCTGCCGGTGTACGACGCGATCCTCGCGCACCCGTTCCTCGCGGGGCTCGCGGACGGGACGCTCCCTGCGGCCGCGTTCGAGCGCTACCTCGTCCAGGACGCGCACTACCTGCGCGGCTACGCCCGCGCACTGGCCCTGGTGGCGGCGCACGGCGACGAGGAGGGCGACGTCGCGCTGTTCGCCCGCAGCGCGGCGACGGCGATCGCGGTGGAGCGACAGCTGCACGCGGGCCTGCTCGCCGAGCTCGGCATCGACCCCGAGGCCGCCGCCGCGAGCGAGCCCGGGCCGGCCACTACCGCGTACGTCGACTCGCTGGTGGCAGCGGCGGCCACGGGCTCCTTCGCCGACGGCCTGGCCGCCGTGCTGCCCTGCTACTGGGTCTACGCCCGCGTCGGGGAGGTGCTGCTGCCGGGTTCCTCGCCCGACCCGCGCTACGCCGCCTGGATCGCGACCTACGCCGACCCCGGGTTCCAGCAGACGGTCGCCGCCGTGCTCGACGTCGTCGACCGGGTCGGAGCGGACCTGACCGCCGAGCCGGACGCCCGCGCCCGACGCCTGTACCGGAAGGGCACGGTCCACGAGTGGCTCTTCTGGGACGCCGCGTGGACGGGTCGGAGCTGGCCCTCCTTCTGACGGGGAGGGCCGGAGCACGGAGGGGGCATTCCGGTCACAACACCATAACGGTCCTGCTCGAAGCGCTTCCGCGCTCTTGACGGCTCGTGGGCCGAGGCTGACATTTCATGTCTTGTAGAAAGCCGTGAACGGCTTCCCCCTGCAGAGAGGCAGGCCCCATGCCTGTGGCACCCCTCCGTCCTCGAGCACGTACGAGGACGTCCGTCGGCAGGAGGGGGCGCCGGGTCGCGGCCGCCCTCGCCGGCCTGCTGCTCGCCCCGGTCGCCGCCATCACGGCGACCTCTCCCGCCCACGCGGCTGATGCGCTGCTGTCGCAGGGCAAGACGGCGACCGCCTCCTCGACCGAGAACGCCGGCTCCGCTGCGGCGAACGCCGTCGACGGCAACACCGGCACCCGCTGGTCCAGCGCGTTCTCCGACCCCCAGTGGCTCCAGGTCGACCTCGGCGCCACCGCCACCGTCACCTCGGTCACCCTGCAGTGGGAAGCCGCCTACGCCAAGGCCTTCCAGATCCAGACCAGCACCGACGCCGCCACCTGGACCACCGTCTACAGCACCACCACCAGCACCGGCGGCACCCAGACCCTCCCCGTCAACGGCACCGGGCGCTACGTCCGCATGTACGGCACCGCCCGCGCCACCACCTACGGCTACAGCCTGTGGGAGTTCCAGGTCTACGGCACCACCGGCACCACCGGCGGCGGCACCGGCGGCACGTGCGGCACCACCAACGCCGCCCAGGGCAAGACCGCCACCGCCTCCAGCACCGAGAACGCCGGCACCCCCGCCAGCGCCGCCGTCGACGGCAACCCCGGCACCCGCTGGTCCAGCGCCGCCACCGACCCCCAGTGGATCCAGATCGACCTCGGCACTCCCCAGACCCTCTGCCAGGTCGTCCTGCAGTGGGAAGCCGCCTACGCCAAGGCCTTCCAGCTCCAGACCTCCACCGACGCCGCCACCTGGACTCCCATCTACTCGACCACCACCGGCACCGGCGGCACCCAGACCCTCAACGTCACCGGCACCGGGCGCTACCTCCGCGTCTACGGCACCACCCGCGCCACCCAGTACGGCTACAGCCTCTGGGAGATCCAGGCCTACACCACCGGCAGCGGCGGTGGGACGACGCCGGCGGCCTGCCCGACCCAGTCGGACACCCCGGACTTCGGGGCGAACGTCGCGGTCTTCGACCCGAGCATGAGCGCGGCCACGATCCAGGCCAAGCTCGACGAGGTCTTCAACGCGCAGAAGCTCAACCAGTTCGGCACTCGCCGCGACGCGCTGTTCTTCAAGCCGGGCACCTACAACGGCGTCTACGCCAACATCGGCTACTACACCTCGATCCTCGGCCTCGGCCAGAACCCCGATGACACGAACATCGTCGGCAACGTCACGGTCGACGCCTTCGACGGCACGGGCAACGCAACGCAGAACTTCTGGCGCTCGGCCGAGAACCTCGCCATCACCGCGAACGGTGGCGAGGACCGCTGGGCGGTCGCGCAGGCCGCACCGTTCCGCCGGATCCACGTCAAGGGCAACCTCGACCTCTTCCCGGCGAGCTACGGCTGGGCCTCGGGCGGCTACATCGCCGACACGAAGGTCGACGGCCAGGTCGCGTCCGCGAGCCAGCAGCAGTGGTACTCGCGGGACTCGGGCTTCGGCAGCTGGAGCGGGTCCAACTGGAACATGGTGTTCAGCGGGGTGAGCGGCGCTCCGGCGCAGAGCTTCCCGAACCCGCCCTTCACGACGCTGTCCACGACCCCCGTGTCGCGCGACGTGCCGTACCTCTACGTCGACAGCAGCGGCAAGTACCGCGTGTTCCTGCCGTCCCTGCGCACGAACGCGTCGCAGGCCAGCTGGGCGGGCGGCTCGACCCCGGGCACCTCGGTGCCGATGAGCACGTTCTACGTCGCCAAGCCCACGGACAGCGCGGCGACGCTCAACGGCTACCTCGCCCAGGGCTGCAACCTGTTCTTCACCCCGGGCGTCTACCACCTGAACCAGACGCTCAACGTCACGAAGGCCGGCACCACCGTCCTCGGCGTGGGCATGCCGACGCTGATCCCCGACGGCGGTGTGGACGCGATGCACGTGGCTGACGTCGACGGCGTCCGCATCAAGGGCGTGCTCTTCGACGCAGGGACCACGAACTCGGACACCCTGCTGCAGGTCGGTCCGGCCGGGTCCGGTGGCGCGCACGCCAGCAACCCGACGAGCATCCAGGACGTGTTCTTCCGGATCGGCGGTGCCGGACCGGGCAGCGCGACCAACAGCCTGGTCGTCAACAGCGGCAACGTCATCATCGACCACATCTGGGCGTGGCGCGCTGACCACGGCGCCGGTGTGGGCTGGACCACGAACCCCGCCGCCAACGGGCTCACGGTCAACGGCAACGACGTCATCGCCACGGGTCTGTTCGTCGAGCACTACCAGAAGTTCGAGGTGCTCTGGAACGGCGAGCGCGGCCGCACGATCTTCTTCCAGAACGAGATGCCGTACGACGTCCCCAACCAGGCCGCCTGGATGAGCACCTCCACGACCAACGGGTACGCGGCGTACAAGGTCGCGCCGGGCGTCACCACCCACGAGGCGTGGGGCCTGGGGTCGTACTGCTACTTCAACGTCAACACCTCGGTCAACGCGTACCACGCGTTCGAGGTCCCGAACACCGCCGGCGTGAAGTTCCACGACATGGCGACGGTGAGCCTCGGCGGCAACGGCACGATCACCCACGTGATCAACGACGTCGGCGCCACGGCGCAGGGGTCGGCCACGGTGCCGGTCGACGTGGTGAGCTACCCGTGACCCGCGCGTAGCGAGTCGCACCACTGCTCACCTGCTGCGCCGCTCATCCGCAGCACGCTCGTCCGAGGGGCCCCGCGCACGGCGCGGGGCCCCTCCCCCTTGCCCGTGATCATGCACGTCCTGGGCCGCTCGCCCTCTTCTCCCGTGATCATGCAGGTCCTGGGCGCCCAGGATCTGCATGATCACGGTGGGAGGGGTGGCGCCGACCCCGCGCGGGGCCCCTCCCCTTCCCCGTGATCATGCACGTTGTGGGCCGCTCGCCCTCTTCTCCCGTGATCATGCACGTCTTGGGCCCCTCCCCCGCGCCCTCTGCACTCCCCTCAGGTCTCGGCGGCCGGCGCCGATCGTCTCTGGACAGCGCAGGACTCGGAGGGGTGCGGGATGTTGGCTAGTTGGCGCAATCTGGGCGTACGGGCAAAGCTGCTCGTCGTCACCCTGGTCGCGGGGCTCGCGACCGCAGGCGTGGGCGCCGTCGGTGTCCTGCAGCTGCGCTCGGTGGCGCACACCGCGAAGGTCATCTCCGACAGCCACATGCAGCAGGCGCTGCGCCTCAACGAGGCGCGCAACAACCTACTGCAGGAGGACAACACCCTCCTCGGCTACATCAACCTGAGCGACGACATCTCTCGCCGACAGGCCGAGGCCGACATCAAGGCGGCGGACACGGCCTACGACAAGGCGTGGGCGGCGTACGCAGCGCACAGCACGCACCGCGCGGGCACCAACGACGTGATCCAGAGCGCGGTCGGGTTCTACCGCGACACCCGCGACTCGACGATGCTCCCCGCCGGCCGCAAGGGCGATGTCGCGACCTTCCAGGGCTCACGCGCCAACGAGAACAGCGCGATCTCGGCCGCGAGCGAGAACCTCGACCGCATCGAGAAGATCGAGTCCGACGCGGTGATCAAGGGCAGCCTGCAGATCCAGCGCGCCAAGTCGAGCGCGATCCGCCTGCTCGTCATCGTGCTCCTCCTCGGCCTGGGCATCTCCGTGGCGCTCGCGCTCGTCGTGGCGCAGGCCATCGTCGGCCCGGTGCGCAAGGTGCAGAGCGCCCTCGCCCGCATGGCGACCGGCGACCTCACCGCCGCTGCCCTCGTGCCGTCCGACGACGAGATCGGGCAGATGGCGCACGGCTACGAGCAGGCCCGCCAGGCCATGCGCGACACCGTGGCCGCTCTGACGGAGGCGGCCGACCGCGTCACCGAGGCCTCGGAGCGCGTCCAGGCCTCCGGCGGCCGCATCGGCAGCTCGACCGCGACCGCGGCGGACCGCGCGTCCCTGGTCACCGCCTCCGCGGAGATGGTCTCGGCCAACGTGCAGACCCTCGCCGCGGGCGCCGAGGAGACCGGCGTCGCGATGCAGTCGATCTCGGAGAGCGCCAACAAGGCCGCGGGCGTGGCCAGCGAGGCGGTCGAGGCCGTCGAGAACACCACCGACACGGTGACCAAGCTCGGCGCCTCCTCCGCCGAGATCGGTGAGGTCGTCAAGGTCATCACCGCGATCGCCGAACAGACCAACCTGCTCGCGCTCAACGCCACCATCGAGGCCGCCCGCGCTGGTGAGGCCGGCAAGGGCTTCGCCGTCGTCGCGAGCGAGGTGAAGGACCTGGCCCGCGAGACCGCCAGCGCCACCGAGGACATCGCGCGCCGCGTCGAGGCGATCCAGAGCACGAGCATCCAGGCCGTGGAGGCCATCAGCGGCATCAGCCGGATCATCGCGGAGATCAGCGAGCACCAGATCTCCATCGCCGCCGCCGTCGAGGAGCAGACCGCGACGACCGGCGAGATGAGCCGCAACGTCACCGAGGCCGCGATGCGTACGCACGAGATCGCCGGCACCATCGACGACCTCGCAGGCTCGGTCACGACCGCGGCCGACGACGGCAAGGCCGCCCGCCAGGCTGCTGACGACCTCAGCTCGACCGCCCAGCACCTGCGCGACGCGGTCCACCGCTTCGTCACCGCCTGACCTCCGCACGACGATGGAGACCTCCACCATGAACCTTCCCGTCAGCTCCCGGCGCTTCCTCCGCCGGACGCTCGCCGCTACGGCGGCTACGGCAGCGCTCGCCGTCACCGCGGCGTGCGGCAGTGCAGGCACGGGCGTCGACGCGGCCAGCCGTACGCCGGACGGCATCGACTGCAAGCCGTACGCCGCGTGGATGGGCCACGCCGGCACGACGGTCAACTACATGCACAGCGCCGGCAACAACGTCGTCGCGATCCCGCAGATCATGCAGAACTTCATGGACTGCACGGGGATCACGGTCAAGATGGACGGGCACGCCGACTTCGAGGGCGATCTGACGAAGGCCGTCGAGTCCGGGCACGCTCCTGACATGGCGACGATCTACCAGCCCGGCCTCATCAAGAAGTTCGCCGAGTCGGGAGCGGCGAAGCCCCTCCCGCCGGCGCTGGCTGCCAAGGCGTCGTCCCTCTGGTCGAAGGAGTTCATCGGCTACGGGTCGGACAAGGACAAGCAGTACGGCATCCCGCTGACCGCCGACGTCAAGTCGCTGGTGTGGTACTCCCCGAAGGAGTTCGCGAAGAACGGCTGGCAGGTTCCGGCCACCTTCGGCGACATGCGGAACCTCACCGAGAAGATCGCGGCGTCGGGCAAGGCCCCGTGGTGCGCCGGCTTCGAATCCGGCGGCAACACCGGCTGGCCGGGCACCGACTGGATCGAGGACTTCCTCCTGCGCACCCAGCCGCTCGACGTCTACGACGGCTGGGTCGCGCACACGGTCCCCTTCGCCGACCCGCGCATCCAGAGCACGTTCGACCTCGTCGGCAGCTACCTCAAGGACGACAAGCTCGTGCACGAGGCCGCCGGCAAGATCGGCACGACGCCGTTCCAGACCTCGGGCCTGGGCGTCGTCGAGGGCAAGTGCTCGCTCTACCGCATGGCCGACTTCTACGGCGGGATGTGGCCGAAGGGCGCGAACGTCGCGCCGGACGGTGACGTCTGGGCCTTCTACCTCCCCGCGGTCGACCCCGCCACGGTGAAGCCCGTCCTCGTGGCGGGTGAGTTCGAGGTGGCCTTCTCGCAGCGGCCCGAGGTGCAGGCCGTGCAGGAGTTCACCGCGAGCCAGGAGTACGCCGTCAATCGCTACAAGTTCGGCGGCAGCATCTCGCCGAACAACCTGGCGCCGATGTCGCTCTACGCCAAGCCGTTCGACAAGCTCCAGGCCCAGATCCTGCACGACCCGAAGGCGGTCGTCCGGTTCGACGGTTCGGACATGATGCCGAGCTCGGTCGGCGCCGGTACCTTCTGGCAGCAGATCGTCAAGTGGGTCGAGGGGCAGAGCACCGCCGACACCACGAAGGCCATCGACGCGAGCTGGCCGAAGGGCTGACCCGACTCCCCGTGATCATGCACGTCCTGTGTCCCAGGACGTGCATGATCACGGGGTTCTGGGGTGGAGGAGCTGGTTGGCGCTGCGCAGCACCGACCAGCCGGTGAGCGCGGCGGCGTCGAGCTCGGCGGCGGTGCTGACCTCGAACACCACGGACTCGCCCGGCAGCAGGGTGACGAGCTGCTCGTCGACCTCCGCGTCGGCCGCGGCCTTGTCCGCGAGCAGGGTGAGGTCACGCGCCAGCGCGCCGGCGGTCACCGTCACCGCATAGCCCCGGCCCGTACGCGCCACCGCCGTCGTGAGCTCCGGCGCGGGCAGTGCCGAGTCCCGGTCCTCGGCGAAGAACCACACCGCCCGCTGGGCGCCCGGCACCTCCGCGACGAGGAGCTCCGCCGTCCCGTCCTCGGCCAGCGTCAGCTCCTTCGGCAGGTCGACGGAGACGGTTCCCCACGCGTCGGCGCTGAACGGCAGGGCAGCTGACTCGAGCGTCCTGCCGTCGAACGCGCGCCGGGACACGGCGACCTCCCCCGCCCACGCCTCGCCGCTGTCGTTCGACACGACGACGGCGAGCCCGCCGCTGCGCGGCTGGAGGGTGAGCAGCCGTGGCCGGAAGACCCGGCGGAGGGCGTACCACAGCGGTTTCTTGCGGCCGTCGCCGTCGACCGCCGCCCAGGACGTCACCGGCCAGCAGTCGTTGATCTGCCAGACGACCGCCCCGGAGCAGTGGGGTGCGATGGAGCGGAAGTGCTCGATGCCGAAGGCGATCGCGCGCGCCTGGTTGAGCTGCGTCGCCCAGTGGAAGTCGTCCATCCCCCGCGGCTGCGGGAGGTGCGGCGCGAGCCCGGTCTCGAGCTTCCTGTTGCCCTCCATGGCCTTCTGGTGCAGCAGCACGCCCGGCGACTCGGGCGTCAGCGGCTCGTCGGAGATCGCCCGGGTGAGCGTGGCCCACGTCGGCGGACCCTGCCAGCCGAACTCCGAGACGAAGCGCGGCTCGTAGTCGCGGTAGACCGTGTAGTCGCGCTGGTTCCACACGTCCCAGATGTGCATCGAGCCGTGCGCCGGGTCGTTCGGGTGGCGCTCCGGGTCTACGGAGTACGGACTGCCGTTGGAGTACGGCCGGGTGCCGTCGAGCTCGGCGACGATCGACGGGAGCAGGTCGTCGTAGTAGCCCGCGCCCCAGCTCAGGCCGTCGAGCCGCTCCTGCCACCCCCAGTCGTGGTAGCCCCAGATGTTCTCGTTGTTGCCGTTCCACAGGACGAGGCTCGGGTGGGCGACGAGCCGAGTGACGTTGTCGCGGGCCTCCGCCGCCACCTCGGAGCGCAGCGGCTCCTCCTCGGAGTACGCCGCGCAGGCGAAGAGGAAGTCCTGCCACACCAGCAGTCCCTGCTCGTCGCAGAGCTCGTAGAAGTCGTCCTGCTCGTAGATGCCCCCGCCCCAGACGCGGAGCAGGTTGATGCCGGCGTCGAGCGACTGCGTGATCCGGGCGGCGTACCGCTCGCGCGTCACGCGCTCGAGGAAGCAGTCGTCCGGGATCCAGTTGGCGCCCTTGACGAACACCGGCCTGCCGTTGATGACGAAGGTGAACGAGGTGCCGCGGTCGTCGGGCTCCGTGCGCAGCTCGACAGTCCGGAAGCCGACGCGACCGGACCAGGTGTCGAGGTCGCCGCCGAGCTCGACCGTGACGTCGTAGAGCGGCTGGTCGCCGTGGCCGACCGGCCACCACAGCTCCGCGTCCTCGACCACGACCTCGACGACCGCGGAGGAGGCGCCGGCAGGCACGACGGACTCGACCGTGACGTCGCCCACCCGGGCGACGAGCGGCAGGTCGCCCGCCAGGCCGGCGCGCTCGACGTCGACCGCGACGCGGACGATCCCCCGCGTACCGTCCACGGAGACGAGCGGGCGCACCGCTGCGAGCCGCGCACCCGACCACGCCTGCAGGCTGATCGGCTTCCAGATCCCGACGGTGGCGAGGTCGGGCCCCCAGTCCCAGCCGAAGTTGCAGGCCATCTTCCGGATGGCGTTGTACGGGTGGGTGTTGACGTGGGGGCGCCGGCCGATCTGCTCGGACGCCTCGTCCGCGGCCTTGACCGGGGAGCGGAAGGCGACGGCCAGCGTGTTGTCCCCGACGGAGAGCAGCGCGCCCACGTCGACGCGGTAGGTGCGGTGCATGTTGCGCGTCTCGGCGACCGTGCGCCCGTTGAGCTCCACCCTGGCCACGGTGTCGAGCCCCTCGAGGACGAGGTCGACGCGCTCGTCCGCCCCGCCGGCCCACGCGAAGCTCGTCTCGTAGCGCCAGTCCGTGCGGCCCACCCACTGCAGCAGCTGCTCGTTGAGGTCGAGGTACGGGTCCGCGATCAGCCCGGCGGCCAGCAGGTCGGTGTGCACGCTGCCGGGCACGGTGGCAGGGACGGTGGCGGCCGCGACGTCGGGCGGCGGGTCCCCGGCCACGGCGCGGACGGTCCAGCCGTCATGGAGGTCGGTACGCAGCACGGAAGCTCCCGGAAGCAGGGGGTGGACGGGTGCAGACGGGACCACGGCAGCCTACGGCGCCGCCGGGCGGTGGCGCTGTGGCCAGCAGGCGGGGCAGGGCTACTTGGTCGCGCCCGAGGTGAACCCGTTGTAGACGTAGCGCTGGAGCGCCAGGAAGAGCACGAGCGAGGGCAGCGCGATGATGACGATCGCGGCCGAGATGATCTCCCACTGCCCGCCGTACGGGCCCTGGAAGGCGTACAGCGAGGTCGACACCGTCTGCAGCTCCGGTTTGGGCATGTAGAGGAACGGCACGAAGAAGTCGTTGTAGATCGCGACGCCCTTGACGATGCAGACCGTGGCGATCGCCGGGCGCAGCAGCGGGAAGATGATCCGGAAGAAGATCGACAGGACGTTGGCGCCGTCCAGCGCCGCCGCCTCGTCGAGCTCGCGGGGGATGCCGCGGAGGAACTGCAGGAAGATGTAGATCGAGATGATGTCCGTGCCGAGGAAGAGCAGGATCGCGGACCAGCGAGTGTTGAACAGCCCGAGGTGGTTGACGATCTGGAAGACGGCGACCTGCGTGGTGATCCCCGGGATCAGGGTGGCGACGACGAACCCTGCCAGCACCAGCTTCTTCCCTCGGAACTCGAAGCGGTCCAGCGCGTACGCCGTCATCGACGCGACGAGGATGTTCCCCACGAGCGACACCACGAGGATGATCCCGGTGTTGAGGAAGCCGCGCGCCATGTTGCCGTCGGTCCACGCCGTCGCGTAGTTGCTGAGGTGCAGGCCGTGCGGGAGCGCCAACGGGTAGCCGGAGAAGAGCTCGTCGTTGCTCTTCAGGCTGTTGAAGAGGATGACGAGCATCGGCACGAGCATGAACGCCGACGCGGCGAGCAGGGACGCGTACTTCAGCGCGCTGAGCATGCGGCCGCGTGCCCGCGAGTCGCGGAGCGGCGCGGGCGTCCCGGGGACGGCGCTCACGTGAGGTTCACCTTCTCGTCCGGGAGCAGGCGCCGGAGCCCGACGACCACGATGAGCGTGATGACGAGCAGGATGATCGCCAGCGCCGAGGCGAGACCCACCTTGTGCGACTCGACGAAGGCGAGCTGCACGATCTCGATGACGAACGTCTGCGTGCCGTTGGCACCCTTGAGGATGATGTACGGCGTGTCGAAGGCCGCGAGCGAGCCGGCGATGCTGAGGATGAACGACAGCGCCACCAGCGGCTTGATACCGGGGAAGATGATGTAGCGGAACTGCTGCCAGCGGCTGGCACCGTCGAGGTCCGCGGCCTCGTAGAGCGCTCCGGGGATCGACTGGATCGCCCCGAGGAAGATGACGAAGTTCAGGCCGAGGTAGCGCCAGATCGACACCGTCACCATCGACCAGTTGACGATGCTCGTGTTGCCCAGCCACTGCTGCTTGACGGAGCCCAGCCCCACGAGGGACAGCACCGCGTCGACCGTGCCGTTCTCCTGGAAGGCGAACTGGAAGATCATGGCGATGGCCACGGTGTTGAGCAGGAAGGGGAAGAAGATGATGCCCTTCCAGAGGTTGCGGAAGCGCACGCTGAAGCTGAGCACGGTCGCGAGGTAGAGCGCGAGCACCATCTGCACGACGCTGCCGACCATGTAGTAGAGGCTGACCCAGAAAGCCCGGAAGAGCTCCGGGCGCTGGTAGACCTCCTGGTAGTTCGCGAGTCCGACCCACTTGGGCGTCCCCAGCCCCGCGTAGTCGCTGAACCCGTACCACACGAGGTCGATGCTCGGGAGGTAGACGAAGACCAGCAGCAGGGTGACGGGCACGAGCAGGAAGAGGTACGGCGTCAGCGTCGTGAGCAGCGGCTGCTTCCGCGCACGGCCGGAGCCACCCCGCGGACTGCCACTGCCCCGCGCCTCGCGGGCGGCGCGGCCCATGACGACGGTCATGTCTCCTCGTCTCCTCAGGGTGGTGCCGGCAGCGCGGCGTACGGGACAGCGCCCGCCGCGCTGCCGGAGCAGTGGGCTCGGGCTACGTCGTGGACTTGCGGGCAGCTGCCCACTTCGCGTCGAGGTCGTCGAAGATCTGCTGCAGCGTCTCCTTCTTCGCGCCGCGTGCGGCGTCGATGATGCGCTGGTGGTACTTGGGGTCGTTCACGCCGATCTCGGACTTCTGGTCGATCCGGTTGAACAGCCCCTCCTCACCGGCGGGAGCGGGGTTGAGCTCGATCAGCTGGACGTCGGCCTTCGTGAAGTCCGACAGCGTCGCCGGGAGCGGAGCACCCTTCTTGACCGGGATGCCGCCCTCGTGGTCGGCGTAGCCCGACTCGTCGGAGAACCAGTCGATCCACGCCTTGGCTGCGGCCTTGTTCTTCGAGTGGATGCTGATGGCGTTGTTGTAGTCGCCACCGGTCTGCGAGTAGAACTTCCCGTCCTTCTGGTACGGGTAGGGCATGTAGCCGATGTCGTC
Source organism: Motilibacter rhizosphaerae (assembly GCF_004216915.1). Taxonomy (NCBI): domain Bacteria; kingdom Bacillati; phylum Actinomycetota; class Actinomycetes; order Motilibacterales; family Motilibacteraceae; genus Motilibacter; species Motilibacter rhizosphaerae. The sequence goes on along the minus strand of NZ_SGXD01000001.1, from coordinate 780,079 downwards.
CTTGGACGGGGCGGCGGCCTGCATCTGGACGATCGCCCACGAGCCGAGCGCCATCGTCGCGACCTTGCCCGTGCCGATGAGCTTCTTCGACGCCTCCCAGTTGGTGGTCGTCGGGTCCTTCTCGGCCAGGCCCTGGTGCACGATGTCGTAGAGCAGGGTGTCGGTGATGTTGAGGGAGGTCCCTGACGCCCAGGGCGCGTCGCTGTGCGCGTACGCGTTGTCGACGTCGGGATCGCCCGTGATGGAGTCGCGCATCCCGATCCACTGCGTGACGGGCCAGCCGTCCTTGTAGTTCGTGTAGAACGGCGTGACGCCCTTCTGCGTGTCCTTGATCTTCTGCAGATCGGCGAGGAACTCGTCGGGCGTCTTCGGCAGGTCGGTGACCCCCGCCGCCGTCCACACCTTGCGGTTGTAGAGGATGCCCTGCGCGTTGCCCACGATCGGTCGCCCGTAGGACTCGCCCTGGTAGGACTGCGGGCGGACCCAGTTGTACTTCGCGCTCTCCTCGTCGACCGTGCCCAGCGGCACGAAGTACTTCGAGAGCTGGTCGGGCGTCACGGACCCCGGGATCTCGACGACGTCGCCGTAGTCGTTGGTGTTGAGCCGCGTGCGGACGGTCTGCTCGTAGTCCGTGACGGCTTCGAACTTCACGTGGACCTCCGGGTACTTCGCTTCGAAGGTCTTCGCGTAGTCCTTGAACACGGTGTTGACCAGGTCCGTGCGGTGCGTGAGCACGGTCAGGTCGCCGGCGACCTCCCCGCCCGCCGGGGCTGCTGACGCGCCGGAGGCGGCCGAGACGCCGGCGGAGCCGCCCGCCGCGCTGCTGCTCGCCGTGGTGTCCTTCCCGCCGCTGCTGCCGCACGCCGCGAGGGCGAAGGCGGAGGCCAGCACGACGGCTGCTTGCTTCTTCATGAGGAGCCCTTCGATGTCAGCGTTGACACTGCGGCCGACCCGCGCTGGACTTAGCAACAGGTCGTAAGTAGGTGTGCCGCCGAACCTAGGCATCACTCGAGCTGCCGTCAAGACCCCATGTCATCGCTGTCATCGACCAGCGCTCTCGCTCGAGGCCCCGGCCGCGGGCGGCAGAGCACCAGTCATGACAGGGAGGAAGGGTTGAAGGGCAACGGGATCTCCTCCAGGGCGACGAGACGACCGTAGTCGCGGCCCCTGAAGCCGGACGAGTTGATGTCTATCGTTGACTTGGGGGTGGGCGCGGACGACGGCTGGTAGCGTGCCCGCCGTGGACAGCCCCCGCACAGCGTCGAGCGACGCCATCGCGAGCGCCACGCAGGCCCGCACGGGCATACCGGTGCAGGAGCGCACCGCGGACGAGAGCGGCCCCTCCGCCCCCAGCCCCGCCCTGTCCCGGGCGACCGTGACCGACGTCGCGCGGCTGGCGGGCGTCTCCGGCAAGACGGTCTCGCGGGTGTTCGCGGGGTCTTCCAGCGTCTCGCCCGAGACGCGTACGCGCGTGCTCGAAGCAGCGCAGCGGCTGCGGTTCCGGCCCAACTCCCTCGCCCGCGACCTGCGCAGGGGCGGGGTCTCCACGACGGTGGCGTTCGTCATGGGCGACCTGTCCAACGCGTTCTACTCCAAGGTCGCCGCGGGCATCGAGCGCGAGCTCGCCGAGCACGGGCTGACCCTCGTCATCGCCGCCACCGACGACGAGGCCGCGCACGAGCAGCGGGTCGTGGGCGCGATGCTCGAGCGGCGCGTCCGCAGCCTGCTGCTGGTGCCCATCGCCCCCGACCAGGGCTACCTCGAGGGCGAGCGCCAGCTCGGCACGCCCGTCATCTGCGTGGACCGCCCGGCCCGCAACCTCGTCACGGACAGCGTGGTCTTCGACAACGCCGCCGGAGCCGAGGCCGCGGTGCGCAGCCTGGTCCAGCACGGCCACCGCAGGGTCGCCTTCGTCGGCAGCGCGCCGACCCTGTACACCCACGAGGAGCGGCTGGCGGGCTACCGCCGTGCGCTCGCCGCGGCCGGCATCGCCCCGCGCCCGGAGTACGAGCGGCACGACGCCACCGACGCGACGGAGGCCGAGCGCGCTACCCGGGCGCTGCTCGCCCTGCCCGAGCCGCCCACCGCCCTGCTCGCGGGCAACAACAAGGCCAGCGTCGGCATCCTGGCGGTGCGGCAGGGGATGCTGCAGCCGTTCGCGTTCGTGGGGTTCGACGACTTCGACCTCGCCGCGACGCTCGGCGTGAGCGTGGTGGCCCACGACCCGGGGGAGATGGGCCGCGCGGCCGTGCGGCTCGCCCTGTGGAGGCAGGACGACCTCGTCAGCCCCCCGCGGCAGGTCGTCGTCCCCACATGGCTCGTCCAGCGGGGCTCCGGCGAGCTGGCGCCCTAGCCGGTCACCGCGTCCCGCACGCGCGAGGACTGGAGGAGCTCCAGCAGGCCCACGTCGACGAGGAACCCGTCGCGCTGCTCGAAGGCCGCGCCCGGGCGGTGGTGCCCGACGACCCCGAACGGCCCCTCGAACTCCCAGAGCGCGTAGCCCCAGCCGAACTCCGCGAAGACCGCGAAGAGGTCGGCGAACCAGGCGCGCGCGACGTCGTCCGGCGTGTGCTCGTAGCAGCCGAACTCCCCCACGTGCACCGGCACTCCACGCTGCTCGAGCTGGCGCCACGGCGCGTACGACGCCCGCAGTCCGGCGCGGTCCCAGTGCCGGCCGTCGTACTCCACGGGGTACGCGGGGGCGGGCAGCTCCGCGCTCGGCGGCCACCACTCGGCGCGGTAGTGCGACACCGCCATCGGCTGGTAGCCGCGCACGCTCTGCGTCGTGCCGGCCAGGTCCGCGAGCTCGGGCATGGCGAGGTTCCCGCCGTCCAGCCCGTCGATGACCACCGGGCGCTGCGGGTCGACCGCGCGGACGGCGGCGTGCGTACGCCGGATGACGCGCTCGTGCGCGTCGCGCGAGAACCCGCGCAGCCCCAGGGCGGGGGGCTCGTTGACGAGGTCGAAGCTCAGCGCCTCACCGGGGACGCCGCGGTAGCGCTCGGCGAACCGCTCCCAGGTCGCGACGAAGGCGTCCTGCGGCTCCTGGTCCGACCACAGGTCGTACGGCTCGGTCTCCCAGCCGGTGATGACGTAGCCGGGGGCGCGGTGCAGGTTGAGGCTCAGGTGGATGCCGCGCTGCCGGCAGGCCTCGAGGGCCTGGTCGACGAGCTGCAGCACCGCCTCGTCAGCCCGGAAGGGGTCGCCGCCGACCGCCCAGTGGCGGTAGTCGGTCGGCAGCCGCAGGAAGTCGAAGCCCCATGCGGCGACCGCGTCGAGGACGCGCTCGTCGGGCCCCTGCGGGGGGCGGCTCTGGGTGAAGAGCCACTGGACGTTGAACCCGTACCTCGGCATGGGCGCAGCCTCGCACACTTCCTTGCGTGACGTACGGAAGGCGGGCTTAGACTCGGGGCGCCACGGACGCCGAGGAGGCCACGGGTGACCAGCGGGACCATCCCGGCGGAGGTGTTCTCCCCCGAGCACCCCGTCCAGACCGCACGGCGGCTCTACCGGGGGCAGCGCCGCCACCTCCTGCTCGCGACGGTCGCCTTCGCCTGCAAGCACTCGCCGGTGTGGGTGATGCCGCTGCTCACGGCGAACACCATCGACGCCGTCGTCGAGGAGCGCCCGCTGCGCGTGCTCTGGGTCGACGTGGGCGTGATGGTCCTGCTGGTGCTGCAGAACATGCCCCTGACGCAGGTCTACGCGCGCGAGCTGAGCCTCGCGCTGCGCACGGTCGAGACCGAGCTGCGGATCACGCTCTGCCAGCGCCTCCAGGAGCTCTCCATCGGCTACCACCGCCGGATGAGCGCGGGCGTCCTGCAGGCCAAGGTGGTCCGCGACGTCGAGAACGTCGTCGAGAGCTCGCGGCAGGTGTTCGACTCGGCCCTGGCCGCGCTGATGACGCTGGCCGGGGCGCTCGTCCTCACGGGGCTCGAGGTGCCGGCGTTCCTGCCGGTGTTCGCCGTCGCCGTCCCCGCCGCCGCCGCCCTCGTCACCGCGATGCGCCGCCGGCTGCACCTGCGCAACGAGGCGTTCCGCCACCAGATCGAGCAGCTGTCCGCGCGGGTCAGCGAGATGACCCACCTCATCCCCGTCACCCGCGCGCACGCCCTCGAGGGCAGCGAGCTCGAGCGCATGGGCTCGACGCTGCGCGACGTCCGCGAGCAGGGCGTCGAGCTCGACGTGGTCAACGGGCGGTTCTCCGCCCTGGCCTGGGCGCTCTTCCAGCTGCTCAGCGTGCTCTGCCTGGCGTCGGCCGCCTTCGCCGCGCGGCTGCACGCCCTCTCGGTCACCCCGGGGGACGTCGTGCTCCTGTCGAGCTACTTCGTCGCGCTCACCGGGTCCGTGACCATGCTCATGGGCCTGGCGCCGCAGCTGGCCCGTGGGCTCGAGTCGGTGCGCTCGATGAGCGAGGTCCTGACCGAGCCCGACGTCGAGCGCAACGAGGGCAAGGCCGAGGTCCGCGAGGTGCGCGGGCGGCTCGTCTTCGAGCGGGTGGGCTTCGCGTACCCCGGGAGTGCCGGCCCGGCGCTCGACGCCGTCGACCTCGACGTCGCCCCCGGCGAGACGGTCGCCCTGGTCGGTCCCTCCGGGTCGGGGAAGTCGACCATGCTCGGCGTCGTCATCGGCTTCCTGCAGCCCACCACCGGGCGCGTGCTCCTCGACGGCCGCGACATGCAGGAGCTCGACCTGCGGACGTACCGCCGCCACCTCGCGGTGGTGCCGCAGGAGTCGCTGCTGCTCGCCGGCACGGTCCGCGACAACGTGGGGTACGGCCAGCCCGAGCTGCGCGACCGCGACCTCCAGGAGGCGCTGGAGGCGGCCAACGCGTGGGAGTTCGTCCGCGCCGCCGGCGGGCTGGACGCGCGGATCGGCGAGCGCGGGGGCCAGCTGTCCGGGGGGCAGAAGCAGCGGCTGGCGATCGCGCGCGCCCTCGTGCGCGACCCCCGCGTCCTCGTCCTCGACGAGGCCACCTCGGCCCTGGACCCCGAGTCCGAGGCGCTCGTGCAGGAGGCGCTGGCCCGTCTGGTCGCCGGGCGCACGACCTTCGTCGTCGCCCACCGCCTCTCGACCGTGCGCGGGGCGGACCGCATCGCCGTCATGCGGGAGGGCCGCATCGTCGAGGTCGGCAGCCACGCCGCGCTCCTCGCGGCGGCCGGGGCGTACGCGGGGCTGGTGGACCTCGCGGGGAGCGGCACGAGCGTGACCTAGGCTTCCGCGGGAGCGGCGCCGGGCGGAGCGCCCGGGGGCACGGGAGGGACAGGGTGAAGGGCGGCGCCAACCTGCCCCTCGTGAGCTCCTACAACCGCAACCTCGTGCTCGACACGGTCCGCTCGTACGGCGTCCTCAGCAGGGTCGAGCTGGCAGCCATGACGGGGCTGACCGGCGCCACGATGAGCCGGATCGTGCGGGTGCTGCTCGACGACGGACTGCTCATGGAGACGGGGAAGGGCGAGTCCACCGGCGGCAAGCCGCGCACCCTGCTGCGGATCGACCCGACCGGCCGCTACGCCGTCGGGGTCCAGGTGTCCGCGGCGAGCACGACCGTCGTCGTCACCGACCTCGTGGGCGCCGTCGTCCGCCGGCAGGTGCTGCGCCAGGGCTCGCAGCGCGAGCCCGCGACGGTGATCGCCGCGACCGGCGCCTCGGTGGAGAAGGTGCTCGCCTCCGCCGACGTGCCGCGCGAGCGGGTCGCGGGCGTCGGGGTCGCCTTCCCCGGGCTCGTCGACGCCGACACCGGGACGGTGCTCGCGCAGGGCGGCGTGCCCGGCTGGGCCGGCGTCCCGCTCGCCGACCCGCTGGTCCGCGGGCTCGGCCTGCCCGTGCTCGTGGACAACGACGCGACGGCCGCCGCGATCGGCGAGCGCTGGGTGGGGAGCGCTGCGACCGCCTCGTCGTTCGGCGTCGTCTTCGTGTCCGACGGCATCGGCTCGGGCCTCTTCCTCGACGGGCGCCCCTACCGCGGGGCAGCCAACCAGGCCGGCGAGCTCGCCCACGTGGTCGTGCACCCCGGCGGGCTCGGCTGCTTCTGCGGCAAGCGCGGCTGCCTCAACGGCTACACCGCGCCCCACGCCGTCGTCCTCGCCGCCCGCGCGCACCAGGAGGGCCACGCGGGGTGCGCGCTCGACCTGCCGCCCGGCTCGAGCTCGGTCCGTCAGGACTACGACCGGCTCGCCCGGGCGTACGCCGCCGGCGTGTCGTGCGCGCTGCGCCTGCTGGACGCCTCCGCCGAGGCGCTCAGCGTCGCGATGTCCAACCTCGTCGAGATGCTCGACCTCGAGCTCGTCGTGCTCGCCGGCGGGGGGTTCGGCCGCATGGAGCGGCTGCACCTCGACGCCGTGCAGGCGGCGGTCGGTGCCCGGGCCGAGCAGGCGACGACCCGCGTGCTGCTCTCGCCCATCGCCTCCGACGCGGCCGCGGTGGGCGCCGCGGCGCTCGTCCTCCACCGGGAGTTCGGAGCGCGGATGCTCGGGCTGATGTCCTAGCCCGGGGCGGCGTGGGGGAGGGACCCCGGCAGCAGGGGCCTCACCAGATGGGCAGCTGCGCCTCGCCGGTGATGAGGCGCAGCATGCCCGGTGCCGGCAGCGACCAGGAGAACAGCGCCCCCTGCCCCTGCCCGCACCCCGCCGCCCGCAGGGCCGCGAGCTGGGTCGGGGTCTCGATGCCCTCGCCGACCACCGCCAGGCCGAGCGAGCGGGCCAGCCCGAGGATCGCGCGGACGAACGCCTCGCCCTGCTCGGTGCGCATGCCGGCCACGAAGGACCGGTCGATCTTCAGCTTGTCGACCGGGAAGCTCCACAGGTGGGCGAGCGAGGAGTAGCCCGTCCCGAAGTCGTCGACCGCGATCTCGACGCCGATCTCCTTGAGCCGGCGCAGCGCCGCCGCCGTCGGCTCGAGGTCGCGGACGAGCAGCGTCTCGGTCAGCTCCAGGCAGAGCAGGTGCGGTGGCAGGGCGGAGGCGGCGAGGGCGGCCTCGACGTCCTCGGCGAAGCCGGGCAGCTCGAGCTGGCGCGCGGACAGGTTGACCGCGACCGCCACGGGGTCCGCGCCCGGCTCGAGGACCCGCTGCCAGCGCGCGGCCTGGTGGCAGGCCTCGCGCAGCGCCCAGCGGCCCATCGGCACGATCAGCCCGGTCTCCTCCGCCACGGGGATGAACTCCTCCGGGTGCACGACGCCGCGCACCGGGTGCGACCAGCGCAGCAGCGCCTCCGCCGACACCAGGGCGCCGTCGCGCAGCCGCACGACCGGCTGGAACTCCAGGACGAGCTCCCCGCGGTCGAGCGCCTGGCGCAGGCCCGACTCGAGGTCGAGCCGGCGGGCCTGCCCGCTGCTCATCTCGGGGCGGTAGAGCTCGATGCGCCCCTTCCCGGCGCGCTTCGCGGCGTACATCGCGACGTCGGCCGCGCGCAGCAGCGCATCGGCCTCGGAGCTCACCTCGAACCCGCGCACACCGGCGGTCGTCCCGCGCGTCAGCGTCCCCGACGGCCGCGCCACGGCCACGCCGACGCTGGCGTCGACCAGCACCCGCTGCCCGGAGAGCAGGAAGGGCTGGCGCACGGCGTCGAGCACCTGGTCCGCGACCTGCACGGCCCCGTCCTCCGCCGTGTCCTCCAGCAGCACGACGAACTCGTCCCCGCCGAAGCGGGCGGCGGTGTCGCTCGCGCGCAGGCAGCGGCGCAGCCGCTCCGCGAGCCCGACCAGCAGGTCGTCGCCGGCCGCGTGGCCGAGGGTGTCGTTGACCAGCTTGAAGCGGTCGAGGTCGAGGAAGAGCAGGCCCACCGGGGTGTCGCGGCGCGCGGCGCCCGCCAGCGCGTAGCTCAGCCGCTCGTGGAGCAGGGCGCGGGTCGCCAGCCCGGTCAGCGGGTCGTGGAAGGCGCGGGTCAGCGTCTCCAGCGTCCGCGCGTCGGTGAGCGCGAGCGACGCGTGCTCGGCCCAGGCCAGCAGCGCGCCCGCGGCGGTGTCGCTGAAGGGGTCGCCAGGAGGGGCGTCAGGTCCGGCCACGGCGACCAGGCGCCCCGCGACGCGGCCGCCCTCGTGCACGGGGAGGACGAGCCCTGCCGCGGCCGCGGGGTCCTCGGCCACCGCCCGCGCAAGGGCCTCGTCGCCGTCCCACGCGACCAGCGGGTCCGGCCGGAGGGCCTCGGGCGGCTCGTCGAGCACGAGCGCGACGCACGCGGCGCCGGTGGCCTGCCGGGCGCCGGCCGCCACCGCGGCGAGGACGTACGGCAGCGGCAGCCGCTGCGCGATCGCCTGCTGCACGTCGGCCAGCCGCTCGAGCAGGTCCTGCCGGCCGCGGGCCCCCGCCAGCAGCGCGGAGTCCTCCGCCGCCCGCCGCTCGGCCTCGGACCGCAGCTCGTGCTCGGCGTCCGCCCGGCGGACCAGCTCCAGGACGAGGCCGAGCGCGCGCGCCGTGCTCCCCAGCAGGCGGCGCTGCTCGGGCTCGAGCGGGCCGGTCGAGCGGGCGACGACGAGGACGTCGCTCCCGGCGGCGGCGCGTAGGGCGTGGCAGCGTCCCGCGCCGGCGACGTCGAGCGCGGTGAGCGTCCCGGCCGCCACCGCCAGCAGTCTGTCGGCAGGTGCCCGCCCCACGCTGTCCAGCACGTCATCGCCGCGCACGAGGGCGACGACGTCGGCGTCGAACGCCAGCGCCACCTGCTCGAGCGCGGCGGGCAGGACCGCGGTCCCGCCCTCCCGCGCGACGGCGGCGGCGAGCACGTCGACGACGCCCTCGAGGGCGGTCGACCAGCCCTGCGGGCGCACGGGCGGGTCGGCGTACGGGTCGACGGCCGTGGCACGCGTCCCCACTCCCACCCCCTCGCCGCAGCGGAAGGACCAGCATGCGGGCGGGGGCGGGCGCTGGCAACGCCCGCTGGGGGCTACTTCGCGGAGGCCGCGGCCTTCTTGGCGGACGTCGGGACGGCGATGAGGTCGAGCACGAACGCCGCGGCCGAGCGGCCGCTGCTCGCGTCGGCCGGCACCTCGACGAGCACGCGGCTGCCGACGGGCAGCCCCTTGAGCTGGTCGAACGGCGCGGCCGAGGTGTTGGTCGTGTCGATCGACTGCGGCGTCCCGTCGGCCCACGACGACTCGGACTTGCCGCCGGTCTCGACTGCGGCGTAGTTGACGATGACCGTCCCGGTCACGGCCGGGCCGGTGCCCTTCGCCAGGAGGCTGACCCGCGGGGTGGTCGGGGGCTTCCAGCCGGTCGGCAGGGTGATCGTCGCGGGCTTGCCGAGGTCGCCCTTCACCGTGGGCGCCCCGCTCGGCAGCGTCTGCGGCGCGGCCGTCGCCTGGCCAGCGGCGCTCTTGTCGAACGCGTCGACGATGTCGACGACGAACGCGATCGTGTCGGTCGCCTTGATGCCGGCCTGGTCGTTGCCGCACGCGTAGCCCTGGCTCGGCGGCAGGCTCAGCAGCACGCGGCTGCCGACCTTCTGCCCGACCAGCGTGCGGTCCCACCCCGCCACGACCTGGCCCACGCCGATCGGGAACGCCGCGGCCGCGCCGCGGTCGTAGCTGTTGTCGAAGACCTTGCCGCCCCAGACCTGGCCGAGGTAGTCCGCCTCGAGCAGGTCGCCCTTCGCGACGACCTTGCCCGTGCCCTGCTTGAGCACCTGGACGCCCAGCGTCGACGCGGGCTTGCCGGAGAAGGTCAGCGTCGGCTTGTCGCCGTAGCTCCCGGACGCCTTGGCCGCGACCGTGCTGCTCGTGCCGATGGTCGGCGCCACGCTCGGGGTCTGGCACGAGGGGGACGGCTGCGGCGTGGCGGCGCTGCTCGCACCGGCCGACGCCGCGGACGAAGGAGCCGCGCTGGCCGCAGCGCTCCCCGAGGCGGTCGAGCCCTGCGAGGACGAGCTGCTGCTGCCGCCGCACCCGGCGAGGAGCAGGGAGCCGCCGACGAGGACGGAGAGGGGGGCGAGGGCGAGACGGCGCACGAGGGGACCTTCGCAGCAGACGACGGGGACGGCGGGCACGGGTGCTCCGCTCCGGTCGCGGCGGCCCTAGCCGTGCCCCACCCTAACCGCGGTTCCTGGGAGGTTGCTGGGCGAACAGGGCCCCCCAGGCGGGGAGCGCGCGCACCTCGGCGAGGTCCGGGTCGACCGCCGCACCGGCGAGGTCGGCCCAGCCCAGCGCCCGGGCGTAGGCCAGGGCGTCGTACGCGCGCTGCGGCTCGCCCGCCGCGCCCCACGCCCGGGCCGTCGCGTGGGCGAGGGCGGGGTCGGGGCTCGCGGCCAGCGCCGCCTGCCCGACGAGCGCGGCGTCCGCGGGTCGCCCGCCCGCGCGTACGGCGCCGACCGCCCACGTCGGCAGGCCGGCGGGCAGCGGTCCGGCGGCGACGACCTCCGCCGCACGCGCGAAGCGGCGGGCCACGACGCAGCCCACGAGGAGGTACGCGCGGCGCAGCGGGTCCGGCCGCGCCTCGACGAGCGCCTCGAGCCGGGCGAGCGGCTCGTCCGGCGCCGCACCCTCGGCGAGCGCCAGCAGCGGGGCGACCACGGCGTCGCACCGCCCGGTCGCGGCACGCTCACGGGCTGCGGCGAGCTGCCCGGAGACGACGTCGCGGAGCACCGCGGTCGTGCGCTGCTCGGGGCTCTGCCGCACCTGCCCGCCGCGGGCGAGGAACGGCCCGAGGTTGAGCGCGGCCACGACGAGGAACACCCCCGCGGTCCACGAGAGCCCGCGCTCCCACGCCCACGCGACCACCGCGAGGGCGAGCACGACGGAGACGGCGCCCGCGAGCCGCGCCCGGCGCCCCTCGTCGCCGGGGAGCACGGACTCCAGCACGTGGCCGCCGTCGAAGGGGCGCACGGGGAGCAGGTTGAGCACGGCCCAGCCGAGCGTGACGAACACGAGGGCGTCGAGCACGTCGACCGTGCTGCCGGTGACGGCCGACGAGCGCTGCACGGCGAGCAGCGGCAGCCCCAGCGCGACGCCGGTGGCGGGCCCGGCGACCGCGATGCCGATGCGCGCGAGGCGGGAGCGGGGCGCCCCCTCGTACGAGGTGACCCCGCCGAGCGCGACCAGCTCGATGCGGATGTCCCGGGCGCCGGCGGCCCGCGCGGCCAGCGCGTGGCCGAGCTCGTGGACGAGGATCGCGAGGACCCCGCCCACCACGAAGGCGACCTGGGCCTCGACCGGCCGTCCCTGCGCCAGCGCGACGAGCACGACCGGCAGCCAGGGCGTCAGCCGGAGCGGGAAGCCGAGGACGCGCACCCGGTCATGCTCCCCTACGGCGTCCCCGGGGCGGAGAGCCGCTCAGCCGGCGTCCGTGGAGACGGCGTCGCGCTCGGGCGCTGCCTTCCCTGCCGCCGGGGCGGTGGGGTCGGGCTGCTCGGTGGCGAGGATGCGCGCCTTGAGCCGGTCGCGCTTCTCCTCGAACCGCGTGGCGGTCGCGTCGGTCTTCGCCATGAAGGCCGCGAGCTCCTCGCGGGCCGCCTCGCCGTCGGCGTCCAGCCCCTCGATGTCCCAGACGCCCCAGGCGCGCAACACCGGGGAGATCACGTCGTCGTGGTGGATGCGCAGGTCGTAGATGCCGGCGAGGGCGATCTGCAGCGACTTGCGGCCGAAGTCCTCGATGGTACTGCCGGGCATCTCGAAGCCCTTGACCACCTCGGTCACCGCGCGCATGGTCTGGCTCGGCGAGATCTCGAACGCGGCCGCGAGCAGGTTGCGGTAGAAGACCATGTGGAGGTTCTCGTCCGTGGAGATCCGGGCGAGGAGCTGGTCGCAGAGCGGGTCCTCGGTGAAGCGGCCCGTGTTGCGGTGCGAGATGCGGGTGGCGAGCTCCTGGAACGAGACGTACGCGACGGAGCGCAGCATGTCCTCGTCCTGCTTCGTCTCGAAGCCCTGGCCCATGTGGATCATCCGGGTGCGCTCGAGGGCGTCGGGGTCGACCGCGCGCGTCGCGAGCAGGTAGTCGCGGATCGCGATGCCGTGCCGGCCCTCCTCCGCGGTCCACCGGTGCACCCACGTGCCCCACGCGCCGTCGCGCCCGAAGACCTTCGCGATCTCGTGGTGGTAGCTCGGCAGGTTGTCCTCGGTGAGCAGGTTGACGACCAGCGCGGTGCGCCCCACCTCGGTGATGCGCGACTGCTCGGGGCTCCAGGCCTCGCCGCCGAGGGGGCCGTCGAAGTCGCGGCCCTCGCTCCACGGGATGTACTGGTGCGGCATCCACTCCTTGGCGACCTTGAGGTGCCGCTCGAGGTTCTCCTCGACGACGGGCTCGAGCTCGTGCAGCAGCTCGAGCTGGGTCGGCCGGCGCTCCGCCATGGTGGACTGCCTCCTCGGGTTTACTTACGGTTACGGAACCGTAGGTACGGTTCCCAGACTAGCAGTCGCTCACCCGGGCACCCCCTGCCCGCGGCGCGACGGTCCTCACTGCGACAACCGGGCGGGGAACCCGCCCGTCGCGATCGGCGACCACCGCTCCACCGTGATGCGCAGCAGGCACTTGCCCTGCCGCACCATGGCCGCGCGGTACTCCTCCCAGTCCGGGTGCTCCCCGGCGAGGGCGCGGTAGTAGTCCACGAGCGGCTCGACCGCCTCGGGCAGCGTGATGACCTCCGCACTGCCGTCGAGCTGCACCCACGGGCCGTCCCAGTCGTCGGACAGCACGCAGACGCTGACCCGCGGGTCCCGCGCGGCGTTGCGTGCCTTGGCGCGCTCGGGGTAGGTGGAGACGAGGAGCAGTCCTGCGTCGTCGACGCCGCAGGCGACGGGCGAGAGCTGGGGCCGCCCGTCCGCGCGGGTCGTGGCGAGGACGCCCTTCCTGCGCGGGCGGAGGAACTCCAGCAGCGCAGCGCGGTCGACGGTCGTGGTGGTCGCGGTGGCCATCCGCCCATGCTCGCAGGGGTGGCAGCGCGGTGCGGCGCGGCGTACGGCAAACTGGACATCCAGGGCGCGTCGACTCGGGGAGGGGCGGGGTGCAGTCGAGCACGAGGCCGGACCCGTCGGCGACGGGCTCCGCGCTGCGCCTCGAGCCGGAGCCCGCGAGCCCCGGCGCCGCCCGACGGTGGGTGCGCGACGCCGCCACCGGCCTCGGCGCCACGAGCGCGGCGGTGGAGAGCGCCGTCCTGCTCACCAGCGAGCTCGTCACCAACGTCGTCCTCCACGCGCACACGCCGCTCGAGGTGGAGGTCGGGCGCGCCGGGCCCGCCCTCCGCGTCGTCGTGCGCGACGGCTGCCCCGACCTCCCGCACCCCTCGCCCGGGGTCGGGACGTCGACGACCGGACGCGGCCTGCTCCTCCTCGAGCGGGTGGCGACGGCCTGGGGCACCGACCCCCTCGACGGCGCCGCGGGCAAGGGGGTGTGGTTCACCGTGCCGCTCGACCAGGCCGAGCCGGACGACGCCCGTCCCGACGACCTCGAGGGCTGGAGCGAGCTCGAGCTCGACCTGCACGAGCTGGAGGAGCCGGCGCGCGCCGACCCGCGCCACGAGCTGGCCGTCACGCTGCTCGCGGTCCCCGCGCAGCTGTGGACCGAGGTGCGCTCGCACGTCGAGGAGCTGGTGCGGGAGCTCGCGCTGGTCGGCGTGGCCGAGAGCGGCGGCACGGGGGAGCCCGGCTGGGCGGGGCTCGTCACCAGCTGGGAGCAGCTGCGCGGGACCTACGCCGACGCCCTCGAGGAGGTGGCGGCCGCGCTGCGCCGCGCCCACGAGCAGGGGCGCGCGCAGGCGGACCTCGTGCTGCGCCTCGGCGACCGCACCGGCGCGGCGGTGCTCGCCGAGCTCGCGCCCGTCGCGGCGCAGGTGGTGCAGGTCGAGCAGCAGTGCCGGGAGCAGGCGCTTCTGCTCACCCCGCAGCTCTCGGCGCAGGCGTGGGAGTTCGCCCGCTGGCTGGCGGGCGAGGTCGCCGCGCAGCTGCGGGGAGCGGCCCCGCTGGCCTGGCCCGCCCGCCGGGGCTAGCCGCACCGGCCGCCGGCGGCAGGACCCGCACGGTGGCGGCGACGGCGCGCAGCAGCCGGGCGTACGCCGGCGCGAGCTCGACCAGGGGCGTGCTGAGCGTGAGCCCGAGCAGCCGCACCGGCCCCGCGTCCACCGGCAGCAGCACCTCCAGCACCGCGGCCTCCGGTGCCCCGGGCGCCACGGCCACGCGCCGCTCGCGCAGGGTCCCGCCCCCCGGCAGCGCGACGGCGCCCGCGAGCAGACCGGCGTCCGTCGGCGTCCCCGGCAGCGGGACGACGCACAGCGCGGCGGCGACGGGGACCTCGTCGGCCGGCAGGTGCAGGTAGAGGCCGAGCGCCCCCGCGGCCCGCGCGTCGGCGACGCTGCGCGACAGCGCGGCGGTCAGCGGCGCCCGCAGCCGGGAGGCGGCGGCCGCGTCGCGCGGCAGGTGGCGGCGCAGCTGGCGGCGGACGAGGGCCGCCACCGCGCGCGGGGCGGTCGCGTCGAGGGGCAGCGGCTGCCACCCCGGCGGCAGCACCATGCTCCAGCGCAGGGGCGGGACGCTCGGCTCCTCCGCCGCGCTCACCGCGGACTCCGTACGGACCGGCGGCGGCTGTGCCGCAGCCCGAACCCGTCCTCGTGCGAGTGCCCGGTGAGCCGGCGGTCGGCGCGGTCCACTGGGTCGAGCGCGAAGCCGACCCACCGCGCTGCCCCGACCACGACGAGCGCGTCCCCTGCGTCGCGCACGGCGCGGCGGCCCCGGCGCGAGGACGGGTGGGCGGCCGCGACCCGCGCCCGGGCACGCGCGGCGGCGGCAGCCTCGCCGGGCCCGTACGCGAGGCGGTGGCGCAGCCCGGGCTCGCCCAGCAGGTCGGCGGTCGCCCGCTCCCTCGCCCGGCGCTCGGCGTCCGCGGCCTCGCGCAGCCGCCACGCCGCCCCCGCGCGGTCGGCCGGCGCAGCCGCGGGGTCGGCGAGCACCCGGTGCGCCGCACCGACGGACGGGGCGCGGACCGTACGGACCGCCGCTGCCGCCGGCTCCCCGGCGAGGCGGTCCGCCGCCGCCGTGATCCGGCGCAGGGCGACCGCGCCGGCCCGGCCCCCGACGACGCCCGTGGCCATGCCGACGCCGTCCCACACCACGTCGGACCAGTCGCCCGGCCCCGCGACGGCGAGCGCCAGGTGGACGAGGGCCGCGACGCCGGCCAGCGCGCCGGCGAGGGCGGCGAGCGCGGGGCCCAGCACGGGGAGCAGGAACGCCGCGGCCGCGAGCACGGTGGAGACGACGGAGAGCGCGCCCGCCAGCCGGGCGAGCCCGGCCGCGTGCGCGCGCACCACGCCGGCGGCGGCGTCCCAGGCGCGGTGGACCCAGCGCCAGTGGCCGTCGGCGAGACCGTCCCCGGAGCAGGCGCTGCGCACCGCGCGCGCCGCCCGCTCCTGCGCCTCGTCCCAGTCGCGCACGACGCCGGCCAGCGCCGTCCGGGCCCGGGTGAGGACGTCCGCGAGGTCGGCGGGCGGCGCAGCGCCGGCGGCCGCCTGCGCCTCCTGCAGGACCCGCAGACTGGCGCGCTGCGCGTCCTCGAGCGCGGGGGCGGCCGCCGACAGCGCGGACCCGACCACGCGGCAGCGCGTGGCCGCCCGGCGCAGCTCGTGGGCGACGGCGCCGGCCTCCTCGCGCAGCCGGTCCAGCGCCGCCGCCTCGCCCGGCGCGGCCGCCAGCCGCTCCAGGTCGGCCGCCTGCTGCTCGAGCGCTGCGGCCGCTGCGCGGCTGCGCGCCGCAGAGAGCCGCAGCTGCTCCGGGTCGCCGGGCACCGGGTCGTCCGCGCACAGCGGCACCCAGGAGCGCGGGCGCATCACCGCGCCCGCCCGCTGAGGGCACGGACGAGCTCGTCCTCGACCTGCGCGTAGGTCCCGAGCGACGTCCCCGCCAGCTCGCGCAGCGCCTCGACGCGGGTCAGCAGGTGGCGGCGCCGGTCGCCCCAGTCGCGCACGGCTTCGTCGACGGCGTGTCGCAGCCCGCCTGCCGGCAGCGCCCCGTCCACGTCGCCGAGCAGCCCGGGCAGGCCCTCCAGCACGCGGGACACGCCGCGCAGGTCCGCCACCGCGGTGGCGAGGAGGTCGCCGTCGACGACCAGCCGGGTGCCCATCCCGCGTCCTCCGTCCCCCGCGCACGGTGCGCGGCAGGACGGGACGCTAGGGCGGTGGAGGGCCCGCGCGCTCCGTCATCCACAGGCGGGCAGGGTTCGTCCACAGCCCCCACTGCCGTGATCATGCACGTCCTTGGGACCCAGGACCTGCATGATCACCGCAGTCGGGGGTGGGTCACCGCCGGACGGAGCGCCGACGCGCTCGGCGCCCGGAGGAGCGCCGTCGCGCTCAGAGCCGGACGGTGCGCCCCTCCTGCGACGACGTCCGCGCCGCCTCGAGCACCCGCAGCGTGGCGACGGCGTCCCGCGGGTCCACCGGGACCGGGCCCCGGCCGAGCAGCGCGTCGCGCCACCCCGCGTAGAACTCCTGCCACGCGCCGGGCAGCGTGCGCACCGGTGCGGCGTCCTCGTCGCTGCCGAGCAGCCCCCAGCGCTCCTCCGGCTCCTCGCCCCAGCCCGGGTCGGCCGGCGTGCCGCCCTCGCGCAGGGCGGCCTCCTGGGGGTCCAGCCCGTGCACGACGTACGCGCCGGCGGAGCCGAGCACGCGCAGCCGCGGGCCGAGCTGCGCGGTGAGGGCGCCGGCCCAGAGGTGCGAGCGCTCGCCGCCGACGTGCGTCAGCGCGACGAAGACGTCGTCGTCGACCGCGACCGAGTCCCGCCGCACGTGGACCTCGGCGTAGACCGACGCGACGGGGCCGAGCAGCTGCACGGCCTGGTCGACGAGGTGGCTGCAGAGGTCGTTGAGCAGGCCGCCCGCGTCCGCGGGGTCCCCGCTCTCCCGCCACCCCGGCTTGGGTACGGGCCGCCAGCGCTCGAAGCGCGACTCGTAGCGGTGGACGCGGCCGAGCCGGCCCTCGGCGACGAGCGCCTGCAGCGTGCGGAAGTCGGAGTCCCAGCGGCGGTTCTGGTAGACGGTGAGGGCGACGCCGCGCTCCTCGGCGAGGTCGACGAGGCGCTGGCCCTCCTCGCTGGTCACGGCCAGCGGCTTGTCGACGACGACGGGGAGCCCGGCCTCGAGGGAGCGGGTCGCGAGCTCCGAGTGGCTGCGGTTGGGGCTCGCCACGACCACGCCGTCGTAGGACGCCGCGTCGGCCAGGACGTCGTCGGCCGAGCCCAGCACCCGCACCCCCGGCAGGGACGCCTCGGCCCGGGCCGCGCGCTCCGCGTCGCGGGTGACGACGGCGGTGACGCGCAGGCCCGGGACCGAGGAGATGACGGGGGCGTGGAAGGTCGAGCCGGCGAGGCCGTACCCGAGGACCGCGATGCGCAGGGGGTCGGAGGACATGCCCCCATCCTGCCGCCCGCGGCAGGGGCCTAGAGGACCCGGCCGGCGACCCAGCTGCTCGTGCTGATGCGGGTCAGCGCGACGCCCTGGCCGGGCTGGCGCGCGTGCCAGATCCGCCCGTGCCCCGCGTAGATCGCGACGTGGTAGACGCGACCGCCGTGCTCGAAGAAGACCAGGTCACCGGGCTGGATGTCGGCCTTGGAGATCTTGTGCGAGCGGGAGTACTGCTCGCGGGAGGTGCGCGGCAGCGAGAGCCCCGCGTGGCGCATGACGTAGCCGGTGAAGCCGGAGCAGTCGAACGAGCGCGGACCGGTCGAGCCGTAGACGTACGGCTTGCCCTTGAGGCCGGAGGCGGTGCGCAGCGCGACCTTCACCCGCTTGGTGTGCAGGGCGAGGCGCTGGGCGTCGGCCGCGCGCTGGATCGCGTGCTGGCGGACGGCGGGGACGGAGACGCTGGCCTTCGGGCCCTTGGCGGGCTGGGTGACGGCGGCGGTCGCGGCCGAGGCGGAGCCCGCGGCGGGGACGAGGACGCCGAGCGTCGAGACGACGGCGAGGACGAGGACGGCGGCACGGCGCAGCAGCGCGTGCCCGCCAGAGATGGCGCGCAGCAAAGAGGAAGCCCTTCCAGCACGCCTGCGAAGTGAGCTGTCGGGTTCGGGACTGGAAGTGCCCCGGCCGCGTGGTGCGGCTTCACCCCGAGCCGGCGGCCTGACGGCTGCCGGCGATCTCCGTGCGGAGTGGGTCCCCCGCTCCTGTCCTCTGCGTCTGACGACCACCCACCCGGCCGGACAGGACTCGGCGTTGCCGGGGTGGGGACCGGCATGGTGCCGGCACGTATGACTACGGCAGGTTAGGCGAGGGACATGAGGGAAGTCGGGTCCTGCGGCTGTGGCGATCGTCACCCGTTGCGGGGACAACGGACGCCTCCCGCTGGTGCATCCGCACGCCCGAGCGGCACGGTGCGCGAGCATGGAGGGGTGCCCGCTGCCGTCGTCGTCACCGGTGCCCGCGGCCGCGTCGGCCGGGCGCTCGTGCCGGCGCTGGGCTCGGGCGTCGTCGCCCTCGACCTGCCCGAGCACGACGTGCGCGACCTCACCGGACTGCTGACGGCACTGCCCCTGGGCTGCGCCGTCGTGCACCTGGCCTGGGACATCCCCGGTGAGAACTACGACACGGGCACGACCGACCCCGACAACCTGGAGATGGTCCGCACCGTCCTCCGGGCCGCGGCCGAGCGGCGCGCACGGCGGGTGGTGCTCGCCAGTTCGGTGCACGCCGGAGGGGTCCGGCTGCGCCGCCCGTGGGAGCGCCGGCTGGCGCCGGACCGGGCGGGGGACCCGGCCACGCCGTACGGACGCAGCAAGGCGCGCGCCGAGCAGCTCGGGCGCGAGGCGGCCGCCGGAGGGCTCGAGGTCGTGGCGCTGCGCCTCGGCGGGGTGGCGCCGGCGCCGCTGGAGGACCCGCTCGAGCGCAGCCTCTGGCTCAGCGAGCGCGACCTCGTCGCCGCCGTCCGCGCCGCGCTCGACGTGCCGGTCGTGCCGGGCGGCTGCGCCGTCGCGTACGCGGTGTCCCGCAACCCGCGCGGGCTGCACAGCACGCGCAGCGTGCTCGGCTGGCACCCGCTCGACGGCGCGCCGCGGCGCGTGCGGGGGGCGGCCCGGCTGCGCCGCTACGCGCGGGCCCTGCGCTCGAGCACCTCCGCCACGGACGCGGCCACCAGCGGCGCGACGGCCGACGTCGAGTAGCGCTCGCCGACGAGGGCGTGGGCCTGCGCCCGGAGCGCCTCGCGGAGCCCGGCGTCCGCCCGGAGCCGCAGGACCGCCTCGACGAGCTCGCGCGCGGAGTCCGCGAGGAGCACGTGCTCGCCGTCGACGACGTCCAGGCCCTCCACGCCCTTCGGCGTGCTGACGACCGGCAGTCCGGCGGCGAACGCCTCGAGCACCTTGAAGCGGGTGCCGCTGCCCACCTGGAGCGGGACGGCGAGCACCCCCGCCCGCGCGAGGTACGGCGCCGCGTCCGGCACGGTCCCGGTCAGCAGCGCCCCCGGGGTCGCCGCGGCGCGCGCCCGCAGCGCGGGCGGCGGCCCGGAGCCGAGCACCGTCAGGTGCAGGGCCGGCGCAGCCGCGCGCAGGGCCGGCAGCGCCTCGAGCAGCACCTCGGCCGCGGCGACGTTGGGCGGGTAGCCGAGGGCGCCGGCGTACAGCACCTCGTCGAGGTCGCGGCCCTCGTCACCGGCCGGCACCTCCGGCACGTCGACCGCGTTGGGGACGACGGTCACGGGCGCGCACCCCGCGTACGTCTCGCGCAGCAGCGCCGCGTCGCGCTCGCTGCACGCCCAGACGGCGTCGACCTGCGCCACGACCGTCCCCTCGACGGCGCGGGTGCGCTCGGCGACGCGCGCCGAGAGGCCGGGCGGCAGCGCGTCGCCGCGCGCCGCGGCCATGTCGTCGTGCAGCCGGCCCTCGACGTTGTGCGCGCTGAGCACGGTCGGGACGCCGGCGGCGCGCAGCACCGGCAGCGCCCGCTGCATGACGAGGTGCTCGAGCACCGCCACGCTCGGGCGCAGCTCCGCGACCACGGACGCGAGCTCGGCGAGCACGCCCTCGTGCCACCACCGGTCCGCCGGCAGTCCGTCCGGTGCCGCCAGCCAGCCCAGCGCCGGCACCGGCTGCGCGGCCGGCGGCCCGAGGCGCAGCCCGCAGCCGGGCGGCGGAGGAGTGGTCCTGTCTGCCGGATCGGGGCAGAAGAGCGTGATTCCGAGCCGCGCCGCGTGCAGTCCGGCTACCGTCGTGCGGCATCGGAGGTCGACCCCGCCGTACGTCGTGGCCGGTGAGCGCTGGGCCACGAGGAGCGCGGACGGGGCCGGCGGGGGCTCGACGGGGAGGACCACCAGGCGATGATGGCGGAAGGGACGGCGTACGCCGTCGAACCGGGCAAGGTCGTGCACGAGACGCTCGACGGGGAGACCATCCTCATCGCGCTCACGACCGGCGTCTACTACAGCCTGACCGGCACCGGTCCGGCCGCGTGGTCGGCGCTGTCGCAGGGCGTGCCGGTCGAGCGGTGCACGGCGGCGCTGGCGGCGCGCTACCCCGGCGCCGACCCCGCGCAGGTCGCGTCGGACGTCGCCGCGCTCACCGGCCAGCTGCTCGCCGAGGAGCTGCTCTCCCCCGGCGGGGCAGCCGCGGACGGCGAGGTGGTCCTCGGCGACGCGCCCGAGGCGTACGCCGCGCCGCTGCTCCAGCGCTACGACGACATGGAGTACCTCCTCCTGCTCGACCCGGTGCACGAGGCCGACGACAACGGCTGGCCCCAGGCGCTCACCGGCTCGACTGGGTGAGCACCGGGACCGTCACCGCCGCGGGCGCGTGGTTCGACGCCGCCTCGGCGAGCTGGCAGGAGGCCGCGCGCCGCCGCGGGCGCCACGACGTCGACCTCGACGTGGGCGGCGTGCGCCTGCGGCTGGCCTTCGCCGGCGAGGAGCTGGTCCCCGACCTCACGATGGCGCTGGGGCACCTGCGCGTACCGCCCGGCGACGCGGCGCTGGAGGTGCGCCTCTTCGACTCCGGCAGCACCGGCGTCGCGCCGCCGCGGTTCCCGTGGCAGGCGCCCGACGTCGGCCACCGCGGGCTCGTCGCCGGGGTGAGCGACGACGACGTCAGCACCGTCTTCCACGGCGACCTCATGGCGCTGGACGGCGACTTCCGCGCGCTCTCCCTGGTGCGCCGCTCGACGGGCGAGGCGCTCTTCTGGGTCCTCGACCGCGACCGCGTCCCGTGGTGGGAGCGGGCCGCGCCGCTGCGCACCCTCCTGCACTGGGCGCTGCGCGGGCCCCGGCGCCTGCTCGTGCACGCCGCGTGCGTGGGCACCGGCGGCTCCGGCGTCCTGCTCGCCGGTCCGGGCGGGTCGGGCAAGTCGACCACCGCGGTCGCGGCGCTGCAGGCCGGGCTGCAGTACGCCGGCGACGACTACGTGCTCGTCGAGACCGGGGCGGAGACGGCCACCGGCACCGGCGTGCGCGCGCACAGCGTCTACGGCACCGCCAAGCTGACCGCCGAGTCGGCGGCCCTGCTGCCCGGGCTGCCGCCCGTGCACCCCTCGGCGTACGACGGCGCGAAGCGCGTGGTCGACGTCGGCGCGCTCCACGGCGACCGGCTGGTCCGCGCCCTCGACGTCCGCGCGCTGGTGCTGCCCCGACCGGTGCCGGGCTCCCCCACGCGGCTGCGGCCGGCCACCGCGGCGCAGGCGCTCATGGCCCTGGCGCCCACCACGGTCCTGCAGCTGCCGCCCGACGGTGGAGCGGCCCTGGCGCCGCTCGCGGCGCTCGCCCGCGCCGTGCCCGTCTGGCACCTCGACCTCGGCGGCGACCCGCGCGAGGCGGTCGAGCTCGTCGCCCGGCTGTGCGCGGAGGGGCCGTGACCGGCGTCGCCGTCGTCGTGCCGGTGCGCGACGGCGAGCGCTACCTCGGCGAGGCGCTCGACAGCGTGCTGGGCCAGGTCCCCGCGCCCGCCGAGGTGGTCGTCGTCGACGACGGCTCGACCGACGGCAGCGCGGCGGTCGCGCGCTCCTTCGGCGAGCGGGTCAGCCTCGTGCAGACGGAGGCACGCGGGCCCGGCGCCGCCCGCAACACCGGCATCGCGCGGACGACGGCCCCGGTGCTGGGGTTCCTCGACGCCGACGACCTCTGGCTCCCCGGAGCCCTCGCCGTGCGCCTCGCCGCCCTGGGCGCGGAGGTCGATGTCGTGCGCGGCCGCGTCGAGGAGTTCGTCAGCCCCGACGTCGACCCGGCGCACGCCCCCCGGCCCGCGACCACGGCCAGCACGCCCGGCCACCTGCTCGGCGGTGTGCTGCTGCGTCGCGCGCTCGTGGAGCGGGTGGGGCCGCTGCGCGAGGACCTGCGGGTCGGCGAGTTCATCGACTGGTACGCGCGGGCGCAGGAGGCCGGCCTCGTCGCCGTGGACGTGCCCGAGGTGGTGCTGCGGCGGCGGCTGCACGCCACGAACACCGGGCGCCAGGACCCGGGCTCGCGCGTGGACCTCACCCGCGTGGTGCGCGAGGCGCTGCGGCGCCGGCGCGAGGTGGCGCCGTGAGGGCGGCGGTCCGCGCGTACGCCCAGCTGCTCGACGGCGCGCACCGCCTCCTCGCGCTCAGCGTGGTGCTCTCCGTGGTGCAGTCGCTGGTGCTGCTGCCCGCGGCGCTGCTGGTCCGGCGCATCTTCGACACCGACCTGCCGCACCACGACTCGACCGGCGTCACCTGGACCGGGGCGGCGGTGCTCGTGCTCTACGTCCTCAGCGCCCTCGTCGGGCTCGCGAACCGCTGGGTCGTCGTCATCGCGACCAAGGACGCGATGACGCGGCTGCGCACCCGGCTGTGGCACCGGCTCTACGAGCTGCCGCGCGGGTGGTACGACGCGCAGGAACCGGGCCGCGTCCACGGCAGCGTCGTGCAGGACACCGAGCGGCTCGACCTCGTGATCAGCCAGTCGCTGTCGGTCTTCCTGCCGGCCGTCGTGGTGACCGCGGCGCTCGGGGTCCTCGCCGCCGTCCTCGACCCCCTGCTCACGCTCGTGCTCGCCGGGGTCCTCCCGCTGCTCACGCTGCTCTCCCGCTGGCTGGGCGCGGTGGTCGAGCGCTACGCGCAGGACTGGCACCGGCACTTCGACCGCTTCAGCGCCGAGGTCACCCAGGGGCTGCGCGGCATGGTCATGGTCACGGCGCTCGGCACCGCCGAGGCCGAGCTCGCCCGGCGTACCCGCACGGTCGAGGCGCTGAGCGAGTCCGGGCGCCGCCTGGCGTGGCGGGTGTCGGCCTGGACCATCGCGCAGGGCACCGTCGCTGCCGGGGCCGGGATCGCGGTGCTCGTCGTCGGCGGCCGCGAGGTGAGCGCGGGCTCGCTGACCATCGGCGCGCTGCTCTCCTTCTACGCCATCGCCGCGCTCCTGCTGCGCAGCGTCAGCACGGTGGTCGGCGCCCTGCCGGCCCTCGTCACCGGCGGCGCGTCGCTCCGGCGGGTGCAGGAGGTGCTCGACGCGGACGCGGAACCCCCGTACCGCGGGACGCGGCGCATCGAGTTCAGCGGGGACGTCCGGCTCGAGGGCGTGTCCTTCGGCTACGACGAGCGCCCCCTCATCCGGGACCTCGACCTCGTGCTGCGCCCCGGCGAGCGCGTCGCGCTCGTCGGCCCGAACGGCGCCGGCAAGAGCACGGTCACCGCGCTCGTGCTCGGCCTCTACCGGCCGCAGTCGGGGGTCGTGCGGGCCGACGGCGTGGCGTACGACGAGCTCGACCTCGCGCACCTGCGCGCCCGCTTCGGCGTCGTGCTGCAGGAGCTGGTGCTCGCCGACGGGACCGTGGCCGAGGCGATCCGCCACGGCCGCGAGGCGACCATGGAGCAGGTCCGCCTCGCGGCACGGCGCGCCGGCGCCGACGCGGTCGTGGCGGGGCTGGCCGACGGCTACGACGCGCGGATCGGCGAGGAGGGCTCGTTGCTCTCCGGCGGCCAGCGCCAGCGCATCGGGCTCGCCCGCGCCCTGCTCGGCGAGCCCCGGCTCGTCGTGCTCGACGAGCCGACGACGCACCTCGACGACGCCGCCATCGCCCACCTGCTCACCACGCTGGCCGAGCTGCCGTGGCGCCCCTCGGTGCTCGTCGTGACGCACGACTCGGCGGCGGCAGCGTCGGCCGACCGCGTCGTCGTGCTCCGGGACGGGCGGACGGCCGCGCAGGAGGTCCCGGTCCCGTGACGACGGAGCGCAACTCCGCCCTGCCCGGCGCCGAGCGCCGGCTGCTGCTGCGCGCGGCCCTGCTCGACGGCGACACCGGCCGGGAGGCGTACGCCGAGTGGCGCCGCCACCACGACCCGACGGACCTCGAGCCCGTGTCGTACCGGCTGCTGCCGCTGCTCTACCGCAACCTCGAGCGACTCGGGGTCGAGGCACCGGAGCGCGCCCGGCTCCAGGGCGTCTACCGGCACGCGTGGTACGCCAACCAGCGGCTCCTCCACGCCGCCGGCCCGGGGCTGCGCCTGCTGGCCGGGGCCGGCATCCCCGTCGTCCTGCTCAAGGGCGCCGCGCTGGTCGCCACGAGCACGGGCGGCGACGTCGGCGTGCGCCCGATGGAGGACGTCGACGTGCTCGTGCCGGCGGCCGACGCCGTCCGCGCGCACGACGCGCTCGTCGCGGGCGGGTGGCACTGGTACGAGCCGGAGCCTCCCGAGGACGCCAGGCGGCGCAAGCAGTCCAGCCCGTACGTGCCGGAGTCGGGCACGCAGCTCGACCTGCACTGGCGCCCGCTGTGGGAGCCCGGCAGCACCGGCACGCTGTGGGAGGCGGTGGTCCCCGCGACGCTGGCGGGGGCCGAGGTCCTCGTGCCGAGCCGCGCGCACCAGCTCGTCGTCACGGCCGCGCACGGCGTCGGCTGGCACCCCTCGCCGCTGCGCTGGATCGCCGACTGCGCGCTGCTGCTGCGCGGCATCGACGAGGCGGGCTGGGACGAGCTCGTGGCCGCGGCGCGGGCCGCGCGGATGGGCGGCACGGTCGCGGCGGCGCTTGACGTCGTCGGCGACGTGCTCGACCTCGAGCTGCCTGCGGGCACGATGCAGGCGCTGCGCTCGCAGCGCGGTGGCCCCGTCGAGCGGGTGGCGCTGGGGAGCAAGGTCCGCGGGCCCGGCCCGGGTGCCGGCTACCTCGCCTCGCTGGAGTACGCCGTCCGCTCCCGCCGTGCCGACGACACCGGCCGCATCGGCGCGGTCGAGCACCTGCTCCTCTGCGACGGGGGCACGCGCCGCGAGATCGCGGCCCGGCTCGTCCGGCGGACGGGCGAGCTCGCGGGCGCGCGGCTGCGACGGAGCTAGTGCGTCAGCGGCGCTGCGCGAGCGCCGGCAGCTTGTGCGTACCTGCAGCGGATCCGCGTGCGCGCAGCGACAGCACGAAGGCCAGCACGCGGGCGACGGCGGTGTAGAGCTCCGGGGGGATCTCGTCCCCGACCTCGGCCGAGGCGTAGATCGCGCGCGCCAGCGGGATGTCCTGCACCATCGGGACGCGGTGCTCCTGGGCCAGCTCGCGGATGCGCTTCGCCACGTGCCCCGAGCCCTTGGCGACGACCCGGGGAGCGCCCTGGGCCGCGTCGTAGCGCAGCGCGACGGCGACGTGCGTCGGGTTGACGATGACGACGTCGGCCTGGGGGACGGCGTTCATCATGCGCTGGCGGGCGAGCTCGAACTGCTTCGACTTCCGCTTGCCCTTGACGGCCGGGTCACCTTCTGCGGCGCGGCCCTCCTCCTTGATCTCCTGCTTGCTCATCTTCATCTTGTTGGAGTACTGGCGACGGACCCAGCCGTAGTCCGCCGCCGCGATGAGCAGGCCGGCGCACGCCCCCTCGCGCATCGCCTCGAGCGTCGTGCGTCCGACGGTCGCGAGGACGGCGGAGAGCGGGAGCGCCGTCCCGTACGCGAGGAGCGGCCGCACGCCGGCGACGGCGTGCCAGACGACGAAGCCGAGGAACGTCAGCTTCAGCAGGGACTTCACGGCCTCCCAGGCACCGTGCGGACCCACCAGCCGCTTGAGCCCGGCGAGGACGTTCAGCGACTTGAAGCTCGGCTTCAGCTTGTGCGTCGCGATGTGCAGGCCGCCCTGCGCGATGCTGGAGACGGAGCCGATCACGATCATGACGATCGCCATGGGGATGACGAGGGCCACGCCCGACTCGATGCCGTGGACGAAGAGCATCGCCGCCCGCTGGGGGTCGGGGTCCGCGATGATGTCGACCGACTGCAGGAGGGTCTGCCGCGCGACGTTCGTCGCGTGGCCGGCCGTGGCGGGGATGACGAAGCTGGCGCTGAGCAGCCCGATCCAGCCGGCGAAGTCCGGCGTCTTCGGGGTGCGGCCCTCCCGCTGGGCCTCCTTGACGCGCTTGGCTGTCGGTTTCTCCGTCTTCTCGCCGCTCACGACCCACCCCCCGCCGGGTAGAGCGCCTTGAGCGCGTGCAGCGTGAGGTCGACGACGTGGTCGACGGCACCGGGGAACAGCGGGATGAAGGCCCCGAAGAGGAGCAGCGTCGTGAGGATCTTCGCGGGGAAGCCGAGCGAGAACGCCTGCAGGGACGGGGCGACCTTGGTGAGCAGGCCCATGGAGACGTCCACCATGAACAGCACGGCGACCATGGGAGCGCTGATCTCCAGCGCGATCATCACCATCTGCGCAAGCCCCACGGTCACGACGTGGTCGAGCCGGGTGAGGTCGACCGTCGCGTCGAGCGGGATGAGGTCGTACGACTTCTCGAACCCCTCGATGACGAGCAGGTGGCCGTTGACCGCGAAGAGCAGCATCACCGCGATCTGGTACGTGAAGCGGCCGAAGACGCTGTTCTGCGCCTGCGACATCGGGTCATAGGCGCTGGCGATGGAGAACGACCCGACCAGGTCGATGAAGTCACCCGCAGCCTGGACCGCGGCGAAGAGCAGGTAGCTCACGAAGCCCAGCGCCGTACCGGTGAAGACCTGCAGCACCACGGCGGCGACGAGCGACGGCGTGCTGAGCGACTCGACCGGGACCCGGAGGCGCGGCGCGACCGGCAGCGCGAGAGCGAACGCCGTCACCGCCTTCACCGTCGAGGGGATCGAGCGGGTGGCGAACGGCGGGGCCACGAACAGCCAAGCCGCCGCGCGCACTGTGGCGAGCAGGAAGCTCACCAGCAGCGGGGCGGCGATCTGGACGTTCACGAGGCTCCTCGCCGGTGGCGGGTCAGGACGACAGCAGGGCGGGTACGCGGTTGAACAGCTCGTGCGTGAAGGCGATGAGCGAGTGCAGCATCCAGTTGCCGGTGAGCAGGATCGCGACCCCGACGCCGAGCGCCTTGGGCACGAAGCTCAGCGTCTGCTCCTGTATCTGCGTGACCGACTGGAAGAGCGAGACGGCGAAGCCGATCACGAGCGAGGTGACGAGCATGGGTGCGCTGAGCTTGGCCGCCAGGAGCATCGTCTGCAGCCCGATGTCGAGGATCGCGGAGTCGTTCACTGGCAAGCCCTTCTAGTGGTAGCTCTGCACGAGCGAGGTGATGACGAGGCTCCACCCGTCCACGAGGACGAAGAGCAGCATCTTGAACGGCAGCGAGATCATGGCTGGCGGCAGCATCATCATGCCCATCGACATCAGGCCTGCGCTGACGACGATGTCGATGACGAGGAACGGGATGAAGATGACGAAGCCGATGATGAACGCACTCTTCAGCTCGGACAGGATGAACGCCGGGATGAGCGTGCTCAGCGGGACGCTCGCGGCGTCCTTCGGCTTGCCCTT
The DNA here is from genome assembly GCF_004216915.1 of Motilibacter rhizosphaerae. Lineage (NCBI taxonomy): Bacteria > Bacillati > Actinomycetota > Actinomycetes > Motilibacterales > Motilibacteraceae > Motilibacter > Motilibacter rhizosphaerae. The sequence goes on along the minus strand of NZ_SGXD01000001.1, from coordinate 752,467 downwards.
CTGCGCGACCTTCGTGAAGAGCGCGAGCTCCTCCTTGCGGGTCTTCTTCACCATGAAGTCGTGGAGCGGGGCGACGCCGTCCTTGTACGCCTGCGCCTGGGTCTTCTCGCCGTGCAGGTAGGGCTGCACCCCGTCCTTGTTCATGTCGCTCAGCACCGGCGCCATGATGAACAGCGAGACGAACAGCGCGATGCCGGCGAGCACCTGGTTCGGCGGGACGCTCTGCACCCCGAGCGCGTTGCGCGTCAGGCCGAGCACGACGAACACCTTGGTGAAGCAGGTGGTGAGCAGCAGCAGGGTCGGGGCCACGGACAGGACCGTGATCGCCAGGATGATCGTCAGCGAGGAGCTGGGCTTGCCGACGAGCCCGGTGAGGTTGACCGTGACGCCCGGGGTGCTGGGCGTCCGCGGTGCCGTCGGGGCGGACGGGGAGGCGGCGGCAGCGACGCCGGCGGGGAGGACGAGCAGAGCGGTCAGGACGCCGGCGAGCAGCGCGCTGCGGCGCGCGCGGAGGCTCATCCGCGCCTCGTCGTCCGCTCCCGCAGCACCTCGGCGGTCTGCCGCCAGGTCGCGGGGCTGAGCACGCTGCCGGCGAGCGCGCCGCCGGGGGTGGACAGCGTGCGGGCGCGGCGCCCGGGCCGGCCGGGGGTCGGCAGGCCGTCAGCGGCCTCGCCGTCCTCGGCGGTCTCCTCGACGGGTGCGGTGAACTCGGCCGCCTCGGCCTCGGAGAGCAGGCGGACGCCCTGCTCGGACACGCCCAGCACCAGGGCCCGGCTGCCGACCTGGACCACCGCGACCGATGCGCCCTTGGCGAGCTGGCGGCGGGCGAGGACCTCGAGGTTGCTGCCCTTGCGGCCGGAGCCGGCGCGGCCGAGCACCTTGGAGACGAGGAGCAGCAGGGCGAGGACGGCGCCGAGCGCGAAGACCAGCTGGACGAGCGCGCGACCCGTGCTCACGCGGCGCCCTCGGCGTCCGCCCCCGGGCCGACGAGCTCGGTGATGCGGATGCCGTACTCCTCGTCGACGACGACGACTTCGCCGCGGGCGATCAGCGTGCCGTTGACGAGCAGGTCAGCGGGGCTCCCGGCGGCCCGGTCGAGCTCGACCACGGAGCCGGGGGTGAGCGAGAGCAGCTCGCGCACCGTCATCCGCGTGCGGCCGAGCTCGGCGGTGACCTCCATGACGACGTCGCGCAGCAGCTCGAGGCCGCCGTTGCGCTGCGGCCGGCGCCCGCCACCGGCGGCGGGGCGGGCGGCGCCGGTCGCGGAGATGGCCGCCGCGTACACGACGACGACCTGGCCGTTGTCGAGCAGCGGCACCGCGACGGCGGCACCCGCGCCGGCCAGGCGCTCGAGGGCCACGTCGATCGGCAGCTCGAGCGGCGCGTCGAGGACGGCCTGGCCGAACGCCTCGGCGGCCGCGGCGAGGCCGGGGCGCACCGCGGAGGCGAGGTCGAGCTGGCCGAGCGGGCTCTGCTGCAGCGCCTCGACGAGGTCGGTCGGGACGATGACGAGCGAGGTGCCGCGGACGCCCCCGCCGAGGTCGGCGACGACGGCGGTGGCCGCGTTGGCGGGCAGCGGGAGCGCCGCGAGGTCCATGACCGGGGCGCCGATCGCAAGCGGGCTCGACGCCGGCAGCTGCGGGGCCGCGGCGGTCGCGGCGGCGACGACGGCGGCGATGATCTCCTGCGGCACGGACGTGCTCATGGGGCGGTGCTCCCGGAAGTGGTCGGAAGGGGCTGGGCGGGGCGGAGCGGGCTCGTCGAGAGGATCTGCGGCGGCCCGTCGTCCCGGGGCGGCGGCTCGACGACGAGCACGGCGAGCCGCTTGCCGGTGGAGCCCGGCGTGGCGTGGGCGAAGACGACGTCCTCGGTGCGGACGGTCAGCGGCTGGCTGGTCGCGTGGCGCAGCGGCACCACGTCGCCGGGGCGCAGGTCGACGAGGTCCTCGGGGTGGGTGAGCGTCTCGTCGAAGCAGACGCGCACCTCGACGTGGACGTCTTCCATACGCGTCGCCATGAGCGCGGCGGCGTTGAGCCGCTGCTGGCGCTCCCGCTCGGTGCTGAAGTGGTTGCTCGAGTTGGCCTCGAGGACCGCGAGGGTCGGCGCGAACGGCAGGCACACCGTGGCGACGGTGTCGACGAGGCCGATCTTCATGTCGAACGACGCGACGAGCACGAGGTCGGTCGGGCCGGCGACCTGGGCGAACTGCGGGTTGTACTCGTAGCCCACGATCTGCGGGTCGAGCGTGACGAGGCCCTCGAACGCGTACTTGAGCTCGTGCAGGACGCGCTCGAGCAGCTCGCGGAGCAGCGACATCTCGATCTCGGTGAGCGGGCGCTCCGGCTGGTCGAGGGCGCCGGGCCCGCCGAGCACGTGGTCCACGCAGGCCATCGCGCTGCCGACGCTGAACTCCAGCACGCCGGCGCCGACGAGCGGCTCCACGCTGAGCGTGATCATCAGCGTGGGGTTCGCGAGCTGCGAGATGTACTCGTCGTAGGTCAGCTGCTCGATGGACACGAGCGAGACCTGGCTGCTCGCCCGCAGGGTCGACGTGAGCAGCGTCGTGTACTGCCGCGCGAACGTCTCGAAGACGATCTGCAGCGTCCGTACGTGCTCGCGGGAGAGCTTGGTCGGGCGGCGGAAGTCGTACGCGTCCACGTTCGACTCGCCGCTGCTGCTGCTGCGGCCGACCCTGCGCGTCGAGACCCGGTTGGGCTGTCCACTCACGAGAGGGACTCTCGGCAGCGGGGGGCGCGAGCCTTAGCCCTGACGGGTGAACCTGCGCGCCGCCCCCTGCCCGTACGGGTGGTGCTGGACTACTGCGTCACGAAGCTCGTGAAGTAGATCGCCTGCACCTTGTACTCGTAGTACTCCTCGATCTCGGTCAGCAGCTCGTGCTTGAGCTTCTCGACCTGCTTGCCGTTGCTCAGCGTCTGCACCGACTGGTTGGTGAAGATGCGGATCGCGGCATCCATGGCGAAGGCACCCTCGGGGATCGTCGCCCCCGCGGCCTTCGACATCTGCAGGGAGAAGCCGAGCTTGAGGTAGTGCCCGTCCCCGGCGAGGTTGATGTTGACCGGGTCGAGCGTCACCACGATGCCGGGCGGGCCCGTCGGGATGGCCGTGGCAGCGGCCGAGGCAGCGGCGGCGGCCGCCGGGCTGGCCGGCGCGGGCTTGGGCGCGAGCACGAACTTGTACGCAGCGCCGAGGACGACGATGCCCACCACGATCATGATGAGCTTCTTCTTGTCCTTCTTCTTCGGCGCCTCTGCCTTGTCGGCGGCCTCGTCCTTGGCCATGCTCGCTCCTCGTGCCGGTTGCCGTGCAGCCTTCCCATCGGCCGGCCGGCGCCGGCGAGGAGCATCCGGGAGGGTGACGCGCCGCTGGTCAGGTCGGCGCCGCGCACTGCCGAGGGTGCGGGGGTGATGCCCTCCGCGCGCAGACTGGCGTCCTGGTGCTGGTCGCACTGGTACGCCGTGGCGGCGCTCGCCGCCGTCCTCGCCACGCTGGACTGCGACCTGCAGTGGGTCCCCGCGGACTGGGCGCTGTTCGAGGCGCACGGGGACGCGCTGCTGCACGGGTCGTTCGACCGGGTCTTCGACGACCCCGTCGTGCAGACCGGGCCCCTCGCGCTCGCCCTGGTGGCGGTGCTCGGCAGCGCGGTGCGCGTGCTGCACCTGCCCGCGGCGCCGAGCGAGGTGGCCGCGATGACGGCGATCAGCGCCGGCTGCTGCGTCACCGTCGTCCGCCGGGTGCTCGCGCCGACCTCCGCCGACGACACTGCGCGCGGGGCGGGGCTGCTCCTCGCCACGGCGTACGCGGTCGGGGTGGGGGCGGTCGGCATGGACCTCGCGCACCCCACGCACGCCCTCATCGGCCTGCTCTGGCTGCTCACCGCGCTCGAGGCCCGGGCGGGCCGCGGGACCCGGGCCGGACTGCTGCTCGGGCTCGCGACCGCGTTCGACAGCTGGGCGCTCATGGGCGTCGGGCTGCTGCTGCTCGCCCAGGGGCGCGACCGGCTGCGCGCCGCGGCGGCCTGCCTGGCCGTCACCGCGCTCAGCTGGGGCCCCGAGGTGGCGTCGGGCTCGTTCCACATGGGCGAGTTCGACTGGGACGCCCGCCGCGGCTCCCTGCCCGCGCTCCTGCTCGGCCTCGGTACCCCGGTCCCGTGGTCGTACCGGCTCGCGCAGGGGGGCCTCGCGATCGCCGCCGGCGCGGGGCTCGCCCTGCTGCTGCGCCGCTCGCCCCACGCCGTCTGGGTGGCCCCCGCGGCAGTCGTCGCCGTGCGCGTCGCGCTCGACCCCCTCCAGGCCGCCTACTACAGCGACCCGGCCGTCTACCTGCTCGTCGCGGGTGTCGCCGCGCTGGCGATCGCCCGCGACCGGCGCGTCCTGCTGGCCGCCCTCGCCCTGCTGCTGCCGGGCTGGCTCGACGCCGTGACGGGCTCCCTCGTGCAGTGGCTCCCGAGCACGGCCGTGCTGGTCGGCCTCGGCGTGGCGCTCCGCGCCCCCGGCCCGCTGCCGCTCAGCCTGCCGGCACGAGGCGTACGGCGCTCCAGCTCACCGGCGGCAGCTCGAGCGTCAGCGTCCCCCCGCTGAGCGACGCGCTGCCGTTCTCCCGCGGCACGACGCGCTCGGGGTCGTCGGCGGTGTTGCGCGCGTACGGGTCGGCGTCGGCCACGGTCCAGGTCTCCGCGACCTGCAGGCCCGGCAGGGCCGTGAGGTCGATGGTGAGCTCCGTCGGCTCGCTCGTGCTGCGGTTGACCGCGAAGACGCTGACCTCGCCCGTCTGCGGGTCGTGCGTCGCGACCGCGTCGAGCGCGGCCACCGTGCCGTAGCGGGCGGTCTCGACGGTCGCGGCCCGCGGCTCGACGCGCAGCACCTCGCCCTTCGCCAGCCGCGCCGTCAGCGCGAACGGGTGGAAGATCGTCTGACGCCACGCCCGTCCGCCGGGCTCGGTCATGATCGGCGCGATGACGTTGACCAGCTGCGCCTGGCACGCGGCGGTGACGCGGTCGCTGTGCCGCAGCAGCGAGACCAGCAGGCTCCCCACGACGACGGCGTCGGCGACGTTGTAGTGGTCCTCGATCACGCGCGGCGCGACCGCCCACTCCTCCGGCGTGGGAGCGCCCTCGAAGCGGCTGAGGTACCACACGTTCCATTCGTCGAACGAGATGCCGATCTTCTTCGTGCTCTTCAGTCGCGCGCCCACGCTGTCCGCGGTGGCGACGACGCTGGCGACGAAGTGGTCCATGTCGACGGCGCTGGCGAGGAAGCTCGCCAGGTCACCGTCGTGCTCCTCGTAGTAGGCGTGCGCCGAGATGTAGTCGACCTGGTCGTAGGCCAGCTCGAGGACCTCGGCCTCCCACGCCCCGAACGTCGGCATGGACGAGCTCGAGCTGCCGCAGGCCACCAGCTCGATGCCGGGCTGCGCCGAGCGCAGCGCGCGGGCGGTCTCCGCGGCGAGCCGGCCGTACTCGTGGGCGGTCTTGTGCCCCGTCTGCCACGGGCCGTCCATCTCGTTGCCCAGGCAGAAGATCGCGACGTCGTACGGCTCCTTCGCGCCGTTCGCTCGGCGCAGGTCGGACAGCCGGGTGCCCTCGGGGTGGTTGAGGTACTCCTGCACGTCGAGCGCCTCCTGCACGCCGCGGGTGCCGAGGTTGACGGCGTACATGATCTCGAGGTCGGCCTTCTTCGCCCACCGCGCGAACTCGTCGATGCCGATCTCGTTGGTCTCCAGGCTGTGCCAAGCGAGGTCGCGGCGCACCGGGCGCTCGCCCACCGGCCCGATGCCGTCCTCCCACCGGTAGCCCGAGACGAAGTTGCCGCCGGGGTAGCGCACGACGGTGGCGCCGAGCTCCCGGGTCAGCTCGAGGACGTCACCGCGGAACCCGTCCTTGTCAGCGGTCGGGTGCCCCGGCTCGTAGATGCCGGTGTAGACGCAGCGCCCCATGTGCTCGACGAAGGTGCCGAACGTGCGCCGGTTGACGGGGGCGATGACGAAGGACGGGTTCAGCGGGAAGGACGCGGAGAGCACGGGGAGATCCTCGGGGGTCGGGGCGGGCGGGCTGCACGCGGGGGCTACTTGAGGGCCCCGGTGCTCACTCCGCTCTGCCAGAAGCGCTGCAGCAGGACGAACGCGACGACGAGCGGCAGGATCGCGACGAGCGACCCGGTCACCACTAGGTTGAACAGGAAGCGCGTGCCGCCGGCCTGCTGCGCGGTGTTGAACCAGTTCGTCAGCCCGACGGTCAGCGGGTAGAGCCGCTCGTTGCTCAGCATGACCAGCGGCAGGAAGTAGTTGTTCCAGATCGCCACGAGGCTGAAGAGGAACACCGTGACGACGGCCGGCCGCATCATCGGCAGCGCGACCTGGCGGAAGATGCGGAACTCCCCCGCGCGGTCGATCCGCGCGGCCTCGAGCAGCTCCGAGGGCACGCTCTCGTCGACGTAGACCTTGACGAGGTAGGTCCCGAACGGCGAGAGCAGCGACGGCAGGATCACCGCCCAGACCGTGTCGACCAGGTGCAGGTGCGAGAGGAGGAGGTACGTCGGCAGCACGAGCGCGGTCGCCGGCACCATGACCATGCCGAGCAGCGCGCTCTCGAAGAACTGCTTGCCCGGGAACGAGAACCGGGCCAGGCCGTAGCCCGCGAGCGCCGAGAGCACCGTGGCGCCCACGGCACCGCCGCCGGCGTAGAGCGCGGTGTTGAGCAGCCAGCGGCCGTAGATCCCGTTCTCCTCCGCGAACAGGTCGTGGAGGTTCGAGAACAGGTTGAACTTCGTCGAGAACGACAGCGCCGGCGTCGAGAGCAGGTCCGGCTGGCTCTTGGTCGCCGCGATGACGATCCACACCAGCGGCACGGCGAAGTAGAGCACGCCGACCGCCATCAGCGTGTGGGCGAGGCGCGTACGCGGCTCCGAGAGCGGGCGGCGCCGGCTGGGGGCACTGGTGATGGTCACGGCGTCCGGGCCGCCCTTCTGCGGTTGACGAAGACGAACGCGTAGGAGATGACGAACACCACGAGGCCGAGCGTGAACGAGATCGCGGCCGAGTAGTTGAAGGCCGAGAACCGGAAGGCCTGGGCGTAGGCGTAGAGGTTCGGGGTGTAGCCCGCGTCGATGTCCGGCGCGAAGCGCGCCATGATCGAGGGCTCCGTGAAGAACTGCATGGTGCCGATGACCGTGAAGATGACCGCCAGCGAGAGCGCCTGCCGGATCGCCGGCACCTTCACCCGCAGGGCGATCTGCACGTGGGACGCGCCGTCCAGGACGGCGGCCTCGTACATCTCGCGCGGGACTCCCTGCAGCGCGGCGTACAGCACGATCATGTTGTAGCCGGTCCAGGCCCAGGTCACGATGTTCCCGAGCGACGCCAGGAGCAGCGAGCCGCCGAAGAAGTCGAGCGGGCCGCCACCGAGGAGCTTGCCCACGCCGGCGAAGGGGCCGAACGTCTTGCTGTAGAGGAAGCCCCACATGAGCGCGCCGATGACGGCGGGGACGGCGTACGGCATGAAGGCGATGAAGCGGTAGACCGTCGCCATGCGGGTGCTGATCGCATCGAGCGCGAGGGCGCCGGCGAGCGCGATGCCCAGCATCACGGGGATCTGGACGACGCCGAACAGCACGACCCGCCGGACGCCGGCGAGGAACACCGGGTCGGTGAAGGCCTGCCGGTAGTTGTCGAGCCCGCTGAAGTGGTCGCCCAGCGCCAGGCTCGAGGTGTGGAGGCTCAGCCAGAGCGCGAAGCCCAGCGGCAGCGCCAGGAAGACCACCACGACGACGAGGAACGGCAGGACGAACAGCACGCCGGCCAGGGACTGGCGCCGCTGGTGGGACGGGCGACGCCGGGCTTGCGCAGGTGCCGCGGGCCGGGCGGGCGGTGCGGCCTCGACCGGGGCTCGCAGGGTCGAGCTCATGGGACCTCCTCCTCGAGGACGGGGCTTCTTCGGCGTCTGCGGGCGGCAGCGGCGGTCGTCCGCTGCCGCCCGCGCCGGGGCTACTGGGTGACCTTGAAGCCCTGCTGCTTCGCGTAGTCGCTGATCGTCTTCTGCGTGTCGTCCAGCACCGAGGACCAGTCCTTCTTGCCGGCGAGCGCCGCCGCCGAGTTGTCGTTCAGCGTGCTGAAGACGAAGTCCTGGAACGGGGAGTACTGGAAGTCACCGATGCCGTTGGAGGCGGGGACGTAGATCTGGTTGACCTTCTGACCGCCGAAGAAGTCGTACGCCTTGTCGGTGAAGGCCGGCGAGTCGGCGACCTGCTTGACCAGCGGGTAGAGGAACGCCTTGTTGACGCCGATGTCCCAGGCCGCCTGCGACTTCCCGAACAGCTCCCGCGCGACGATGGTCGCCTCCTTCGGGTGCTTGGTCTGGGTCGTCACGGTGAACGTCGAGCCGCCCCAGTCGGAGTTGGCCGTGCCACCGGCGGTCCACTGCGGCATCGGCGCCACGGCCCACTTGCCGGCGGTCTTCTTCAGCGAGCCGGCGAGGTAGCCGGGGGTCCAGCCCGCGGACGCCCACGTCCAGTACTTCCCGCTGTCCAGGGCGGCGTTCATGTCCGCGGTGAAGAACGGGTCCTTGCCGAACAGCCCCTTCTTCTCCAGGTCGCCGTAGTAGTCGAAGACCTTCTTGCAGGCGGGTGCCGTCAGGTTGACCCCGACGGTGTCCTTGGCCGTGTTGAAGGAGTACGTGTAGGGCTTGCAGCCCGCCTGCCACATCAGCCCGTTGATCCAGCCGCCGTCCTTGCCGAAGCTGGCGATGTAGGCCTTCGAGTCGGCGGCGTGGATCTTCGCGGCATCGGCGGCGTACTCGTCCCACGTCTTCGGGACCGGGATCTGGTACTTGTCGAAGAGGTCCTTGCGGTACATCAGCGCCATGGGGCCGCCGTCGACCGGGATCGCGTAGACCTTGTCGCCGTCGGTCGCCTGCGTCCACGCCCAGTCGGCGTAGAGCGACTTGTCGTCGTTCGCGCCGTACTTGCCCATGTCCGTCAGCTTGCCGAGGATCTCGAAGCTCGGGAGCTCCTGGAACTCCACCATGGCGACGTCCGGCGCTCCGCTACCGGCCTTGAACGCCGTCTTCAGCTTGGCGTACTGGTCGGGGCCGGTGCCGACGTTGGTCCAGTCGACCTGGATGTCCTTGTGCGAGGCGTTGAACGCGTCCACGACGCTCTTGAACTCGGGGTACCACGCCCAGACCTTGATGTGCACGGCACCGGGGGCGCCCCCGCTGCCGGTGCTCGCCGCTCCGGCCGAGCTCGCTGCCGGCGCGGCCGAGCCGCCTGCAGCGGTGGTGCTGGTGGAGCTCGCGCCGCTGCTGCAGCCGGTGGCGAGCGCGCCGAGCGCGACCACGCCGACCAGCGCGCGCCCTGCGGCTCCGCGGGGGGACAAGCGTCGCTGCTTGCTCATGGACTTCCTCCTGTCGACGCGCATGTTAGCGCTACCAAATGAAGCCGTGGCCCAGGCGGGCCGGAAGGGTCGGAACGTGCTGCACCGCCGAGGAGGCCCTGGTCCCCCTCCTGCGCTCCGCGCTTTGCGGCGCTGCAAAAGCGAGTGTGCCGCGGATTTTGCACCGCTGCAAGACCTGTCCGCTAACGTTTCTGCATCGTGACCCGCCGCGGCCCGCGGCACCCCCGACGGAGGAGCCGCCCGTGAGCGCCACGCCGCGCGAGGACCGGCTCGTGCCCGCCCCCGCGGTGCGCGACCCCACCCTGCGCGACGTCGCCGAGCTGGCCGGCGTGTCGCCCCGCACGGTGTCGAACGTCGTCAACGGGTACGCCCGGGTCACGCCCGACACCCGCGCCAAGGTCGAGCGCGCACTGGCGCAGCTGGACTACCAGCCGAACCTGCTGGCGCGCAGCCTCGCCAACGGCCGGTCGGGCCAGATCCTCGTGGTGGTGCCGTACCTCGACACGCCGTACTTCTCGGAGCTGCTCCAGGCCGTGATCCCGCGTGCGCGCACCCGCGGCTACGACGTGCTCATCGACCAGACCGACGGCGACCCGCGGCACGAGGCCGCGCTGCTGCGGCGCAGGAGCAGGGGGCTGCGCTACGACGGCATGCTGTTCAGCCCGCTCGGCCTCTCCCAGGACGAGCTGCGCGACCGCGACCAGGCGCTCCCGCTCGTCGTGCTCGGCGAGCGCAGCTCCGACGGGGGCTTCGACCACGTCGGCATCGACGACGTCGCCGCGTCGCGCGACGCGGTGCGCCACCTCGTGGCCTGCGGCCGGCGCCGCATCGCGGCGATCGGCGACCAGCCGTACCGCACCGGCGAGGCCGCCCAGCGGCGCACCGAGGGCTACCGGCAGGCGCTGGCCGAGGCCGGCCTGCCCGTCGACGAGTCGCTCGTCGTGCAGACCCCGCGCTTCAACCGGGCCGACGGGGCGCGGGCGATGGAGGCCCTGCTCGCGCTCCCCGACCCGCCCGACGCGGTCTTCGCCTACAGCGACCTCGTCGCCCTCGGCGCCGTGCACGTCCTGCACCGCGTCGGCCTGCGCGTGCCGGACGACGTCGCGGTCGTGGGCTACGACGACATCGAGGACGGCCGCTACTCGAACCCGACCATCAGCACGGTCTCGCCCGATAAGGCCGCAATCGCCCGCGAGGCCGTGGACCGCCTGCTCGGACGCGTGGAGGGGGCGCGTACGGGCCGGGGGGAGGAGATCCTCGTGGACTACGCGCTCGTGCCGCGGCAGAGCACGCGGGGCGGGAGTAGCGAGGAGGGGCGGGGTAGCGAGGAAGGTCGGGAGTAGCGAGGAGGGGCGGGGGTAGAGAGGAAGGTCGGGGGTAGCGCGCCCTCGACCAGCCGACCCGCGCGGCGATCACCCGACCGACCCTGCCGTGATCATGCACGTCCTGGCGGCCACCCCGTCCCCGTGATCATGCACGTCCTGGGCAGGGCGGGAGGCGGGACCAGGAGCAGGGGCTCGGCGCCGGCGTGGGGCCACCACCGACCCTCCCGTGATCATGCGCTTCTTGGGGAGCTGCTTGCCCCGTGATCATGCACGTTGTGGGCGTCATCCCCGCGGCGGGGGCGCGGGTCCCGGGGCTTGGCGCCGCGGCGAGGCGCCGAACCGACCCTGCCGCGATCATGCACGTCCTGGGGCCACCCCTTCCTCGTGATCATGCAGATCTTGGGCGTCATCGCCGCTCCGGGGATCCGCGGTCGCGGTTCCCGCGGGCAGCGCCCTCCGTGAACGGCGGGAGCTGGCGAGGGCGCAGCGCTCGCGCACCGTCAGCAGGCGGCCAGATGGTGCGGGGGGCACGGCCAGGGCCCCAGCGGCACCTCTGTCACCAAGCGGTGACCACCCCCTCCCCTCCGGCGGTGACTCGCCGAGCGGGTACTGCGGGCGGGACGAGGTGCCTTTCGAGGCCGCGGGAGCCGACGGGCCCGGGAACCCCGGCGCGGCGCCCCCAAGCGTCGGGTTGCCTCCACCTTCCGCAGCCCTTGCTCCGCCCGTCTCGTCGGAGTAGTATTCGAACTTGCGTTCGAACAACGGTCCTGGGCGGAGCAACGGGTTGCCCGTCCGCCCCGTGCCCGGGGTCGTTGCGCTGCCCGGACCGGGGCTGCCGTTCGCGAGGGCGTTGGAGCAGGTCGCCGCGGGGCCGATGCTGCTGTCGCTGGTGCAGCAGCTGAGTCGCGACGAGGGTCTGCTGCGGTCGTGGGCGCTCGCCGGCGAACCGACCCTGTCTGATGGGGCGCTCGGCGGTACGGGTGCGACGGCGCCACGGCCGGAGTCCGTGGTCCTCGCCGACGCTCGGCTGGCGCTGGTGCAGGCGTGCGCGCGGGTGGAGTCTGTCGCGGCCGCGGTCAAGGCGGAGCTGATCGCCTCGGCCTACGGGCAGATCACGACGGCTACCGCGAAGACCGTGCCGGGCGCTGCACGAGGTGGTGGGGCGAAGGCGTCCGCGCGGGCGGAGATGGCGCTCGCGCTGCGGATGACCGAGCGCGGTACCGCCGCGATGGTGGACGGCGCGCTGCTGCTGACGAGCCGCCACCCGGGTACGCGGTGGCTGCTCACCGAGGGCCACCTCTCCCCCGCCCACGCCCGGGTGGTGGTCGACGAGGCGTCCGTGCTGGCCGACGAGTCCATCCCAGCGCTCGAGGCGGCGGTGCTGCGCCGCGCCCCGGAGCGGACGGTCAGCGAGCTGCGCCGCGACCTGCGCCGCGCGGTCGCCAAGCTCGACCCCCGCGGCGCGGCGGAGCGGCACGCCGACGCCGTGCAGCAGCGCGCCGTCCGGATCACCTCGCTGCCCGACGGGATGGCGGAGATCCGTGCCCTGCTCACCGCCGACGAGGCGCAGGTCGTGTGCGGCGCGCTCGACCGGATCGCCCGCGACCTGCCCACCGTCGACCGCGGGTTCGGGGCGAGGGCCGGGTCACGCGCCGACGCGCTCGTCGCGGTGTGCTCCGTGCTGCTCGACCCGACCGCGGACGGCGACTTCCTCCCTGCGCTGAGAAGGACGGCGGCGCCGGTCGCGGTGCAGGTGCAGATCTCCGCCGCCACGCTCCTCGGCCTCGCCGAGGACCCCGCTCACCTGATGGGTCACGGCCCGATCCCCGCCGACCTCGGCCGCCTGCTCGCGAGCGACGGGACCTGGCAGCTCGCGATCACCGACCCCGACGGCCGGCTGTTGGACCTCCACCGACTCCGCTACCAACCCACCGCAGCCCAGCGCGCACGGGTGACGGCGCTGTGGCTGCACTGCGGGCACCCGACGTGCTCGGTCCCGGCGAGCCGCTGCGACGTCGACCACACCGTGCCCTTCAACCACGAAGCTCCAGGCACTGGCGATCTCGACGACCCGGGCGGCGGCCACACCACCTGCCGCAACCTCTGCCCCCGGTGCCGGCTGCATCACAACCTCAAGACCTGGTGGGGCTGGACCACCACCCCCCTCCCCGACGGCACCATCGCCCACCGAACACCCCTCGGCCGGGTCTACGAAACACGGCCAGAAGCCCAACCCTGCGCCGCCTGACCCACGCACGGCCGCGCCCGGCCATGACCGCGGCGAGACGGCCGGCTCCGCGCACGAGCGGCGAACGACCGCAAGCCCCGCCGGCTCCAGCCGGACGGGGCTCGCGGTGCGCCTGCTCAGTGGCCGTTCGTGGAGCCGCTCGGCTCCGGTGTCGACTCCTGGTTCCACGGCACCTCGGTGCCGGACTCGGTGGACGTGCCGTCGGGCGAGCCGCTGGACGGCTCCGCCGACGCTCCCCCCTCGGACGCGCCCGACGCGCCCGACGCGCCCGACGGCCCGGACGCGCTCGCCGCCCCGGACGTGCCCGAGTCCACCTTGTCCAGCGGGTCCTTGCGCGAGGTGTAGAGCGCGGTGATGTCGACCCGCCGGTTGAGCGCGTCCGCGCCCGCCACCTTCGCGGGGTCCGCGATGGGGTCGGTGTCCCCGTTGCCGACGGGCGCGAGCCGGTCGTGCGGCACGTGCGCCACCTCGTCGAGGTACGTCACCACCGACACCGCGCGCTCCGCCGACAGCTGCCACTCGTTCTCCCACCCGACCGGGTGGGACTTCGTCGTGTCGGTGTTGCCGGCGATCTCGAGGTCGTTGTCGATGTCCTTGAGCACGGGGGCGAGCGTCGAGAGGATCTTCGCGCCCTGCGGCGTCAGGCTCGCCTTGTTGGGCGCGAACGTGACGTTGCTGCTGACGATCGACACGACGAGGCCCTGCGAGTTGAACCGCGTCGTCACGGTGTTCTGCAGGCCGTTCTTGGCGATCGCCGCCTGGACCTTCTGCTGCAGCTGCTCGAGCTGCTGCTCCTCCGCCTTCAGCTTGGCGTAGTCCTCCTTGGCCAGCACCTTCTTGGCGGCCTCGAGCGCGGCCTGCGAGACCTTCGTCGTCGCGTTGGGTGTACCCGGGCCCGCGTCGCCCGCCTGCTTCGGCGTCTCCACCGAGCTCATGACGTCGAGCGGCTGCGGGTCGGTGCCCTTGTCGTTCAGCGGGCCCTGCCCGCCGTCCATCGCGGTCAGCGGCGCACCGAAGCCCTGCGCCAGACCGTCCTTCAGCGCAGCGAACTTCTTCTGGTCGACGGAGCTGATGGCGAAGAGCACGACGAAGAGCACGAACAGCAGGGTGAGCATGTCGGCGTAGCTGACCAGCCAGCGCTCGTGGTTCTCGTGCTCCTCCTCCTCGTGCTTCTTGTGCTTCTTCCCACCGCCGCCACCGTGGCCGCCACCGCCGCCGCTCATGGGTCAGGCCGCCTTCTTCTCCGCCGCGGCGTCGCCGCCACCCGGGATGAGGGACTTGAGCTTCTGCGCCACCACGCGCGGGTTCGACCCGGCCTGGATCGCGAGGATCCCCTCGATGACGAGCTCCATCTGCGCGAGCTCGAGCTCCGAGACGCGCGCGATGCGCTTGCTGATGGGGAACCACAGCACGTTGGCCGAGAGCACGCCCCACAGCGTCGCGATGAACGCGCCGGCGATGAGGTGGCCGAGCTTGTCGGGCTGACTGAGGTTCTCGAGCACGTGGACGAGGCCCATGACCGTACCGATGATGCCGATGGTCGGACCGTACGCACCGGCGTCGGTGAACCACTTGGCGAACACCTTGTCGCCGGCCTTCTTCGCCGTCACCTCGGCCTCGAGGATCTCGCGGAGCTCCTCGGGGTCGGTGCCGTCGATCGCCATCTGGAGACCCTTCTTGAGGAAGGCGTTCTCGATGGACTTGGCGGCGTCCTCCAGCGCGAGCAGGCCCTCGCGGCGCGCGCGCTCGGCCAGCGTGACGATCTCGTCGACCGCGGCGGTGGAGTCGACGGCCTTCGCCGTCAGGGCCTTGATGAGCGCCTGGATCGCCCCGATGGTGTCCTTCAGGACACCGCCGGCGAGGCACGCGCCGATCGTGCCGCAGAAGACGAGCACGAGGGCGGGCGGCGCCGCGAGCGCGGCGGGGTTGCCGCCCTCCATGACGTTGGCGCCGATGATGGCCACGAAGGCCAGACCGATGCCAGCGAGCGCTGCGGGATCCATCGCTCAGCTCTCCCTCATGGGCAGCGGCACGACCTGCGCGTACGCGTGCTCGTCGTCGCGCGGCTGCGGCACCGGACGCCGGGCGGCCTGCTCACGACCCGCGTGCTCACGACCCGCCTGCTCACGGCCGGCCTGGTCCTCCATGGCCTGCGCCGTGGAGATGACGCCGGCGCGGAAGTTGCGCACCAGCACGACGACCTCGCGCACGGACTCCCCGACGACGTACTTCTTCCCGTCGACGAGCGTGACCACCGTGTCCGGCGTCGCCTCGGCGCGCTCGATGAGGTCCGGGTTGAGCGCGAACGCCTGGCCGTTGAGCCTGGTCAGCACGATCATCCTGCCTCCCTCCCTCGTGGCCGCGTGCGGCCCGTACGTGTGACACCTCCCGATCGGCCCGGAAGTCCCGGGTCTGAGGAACCAGGCACGCTGGCGCACCCCGGACGCACCGCGGGCCCTCCCACCGGTCGGTGGGAGGGCCCGCGGTCAGCAGGGGGAGGACTACTGCTTCATGTTGACGAGCTGCTGGAGGATGTCGTCGCTGGTGGTGATGACCTTCGAGTTCGCCTGGAACCCGCGCTGGGCGATGATGAGCCCCGTGAACTCCGTCGCGAGGTCGACGTTGGACATCTCGAGGGTGTTGGACTGCAGCGCACCGCGGCCGCCGGCGCCGGCGGACCCGAGCTCGGGGAGCCCGGAGTTCACGGTGCTGCGGAAGGCCGTGCTGCCGACCTTCTCGAGGCCGGGCGGGTTGTTGAAGTTGGCCAGCGCGATCTTCGCGAGGGGCTGCTTGAGCCCGTTGCTGAACACCCCGATGACCGTGCCGTCCGGGTTGATGTTGAAGCCGGACAGCGTGCCCGAGGTGGAGCCGTCGGGCTGGGTCGCCTCGAACGTGCCGTCACCGCCGAACTCGCGGACGTTGGTCACGTCGATCGACACCACGTTGGTGGGCGGCGTCGCACTGCCGCTGCCCCACGGGACGGTGAGCGTGAAGGCCGCCTTCGCGGGCGTGCCCGTCGCCGCCGGCGAGGCGAGCTGGCCGGTGGTGTTGCTGAACTGCAGCTGCTGCTGCGAGAGGTTGCTGCCGGCGACGGCGTTGCCGTCGATGGTGACGGCGACGTTCCAGCCGTCGTTGCCGGTCGAGGCGGCCGGAGCGGCCGGGGTCGAGGTGGCCGTCGCCTTGGTCAGCGTGTAGACCACGTCGTGCGCCACACCCTGGGGGTCGTAGAACGTCTGGCGGGCGGTCACCGGAGTGGCGCCCGCACCGGCGACGAGGTTGCCCTTGAAGCCCGTGTGCAGGGTCTCGCTCGGCGCGAGCAGCGTCCCGGTCGGGATCGCGATGTTGCCCACGGGACCGTTGGGGTCGACCTTGCCTGTCGCGTCGGCGGTCCAGCCCTGCACGAAGGCGCCGCCGTTGGTGACGAGGTTGCCGTTGGCGTCGAAGTTGAACGAACCGGCGCGGGTGTAGAGGTCCTCGCCGCCCTGCTTCGTGACGAAGAAGCCGTCACCCGAGATGGAGAGGTCGGTGCTGCGCCCGGTGCTCTGGGTCGAGCCCTGGCTGAAGTTGGTCGAGATGCCCGCGACACGGACGCCGAGGCCGACCTGGGCGGGGTTGGTACCACCCGAGGTGCCCTGAGGAGCGCCTGCTGCGCGCAGCATCTGGCTCATCGTGTCCTCGAAGACGGCGGACGAGCTCTTGTAGCCGGCGGTGTTGACGTTGGCGATGTTGTTGCCGACGACGTCCAGCATCGTCTGGTGGGCCTTGAGCCCGCTGATGCCGGTGAAGAGTGAGCGGAGCATGGGTTTTCTCCTGGACGGCGGTGTGCCGTGGTCGGGTGGGTGGTGCGGACGCCGGCCTAGGCCTTGGTCTGCGCCACCGACTTGACTGCAGTGAGGGGCACGTCCTTGTCACCGACACGCAGCACCGGTCCATCGGAGCTGAAGACAGCGGAGGTCACGACGCCCGTGGCATCGGTGTTGTCCGCCGTGGGGTACGTGATCGTCTGGCCGACCAGCGAGCTGGCCGCCAGGTAGTTCTGCGACTGCAGCATCGAGGACTGCGTCGTGTTGAGCGCCTCGAGCTTCTCGACCGAGGTGAACTGCGCGGTCTGCGCCATGAACTGGTCCGAGTCCATCGGCTTGCTCGGGTCCTGGTACTTCAGCTGGGCCACGAGGAGCTTGAGGAAGGCGTCCTTGTCGAGCGTGCTGCCCGATGCGGCCTCGGCCGCCTTCGTCGTCGCCGTCGCGTTCGCGAGGCTCAACGAGCCGCCGACCGCACTGACCGGGGTGTAGCCCGTCGCTGCGCCCGTCATGCTGCTCTCCCCTCAGACCGAGATGTCGAGACCGTCACGCACTGGGTTCGACGCCCCTGACGTGCGGCTTGAGGACACCTCGGAGTGATCCCCGTCGTCCTGCCGTCCCCCGGAAGGAGTACGCCGGGAGGAGCCGTCCGTCGAGCCGCCGCCCGAGCGCCCACCGAGCCCGTCGGGGAGCCCCTGCCACGAGCCCTGCCGCAGCTGGTCCCCGGTGGTGGTGTCGCCCACGTCGACCGAGACCGAGGCCAGCCCGGTCCCCTCCAGCTCGCGGCGCAGCTCGTCCGCCGTCGCCCGCAGCGTGTCGCGGCCGAGCTCGCTCGCCCCGTTGAGCTGCACGTGCAGCGCGCCGTCCCGCAGCTCCGCGACGACCTGGACGACGCCCAGGTCACCCGGGTGCAGCTCGACGACCATGCGGTGCGAACCGTCGGCACCGGCGCGTACGGGCGCCAGCGCGGCGACGAGCTGGGGTGTCACGAGCGCAGCGGTACGCCGCGCCTCCGCCGAGTGCGGGGTGGCGGCGAGGACGGGGGCCGCGACGCCCGTCGGCGCGGGGAGCGCGGAGGGCGGCAGCGGCTGCTGCGCGGCGTCGGGCTGCGCGGCGGTGTCCACGGCGGGAGCCGGGGCGCTGCCACCGCTCGGGTCGTCGGACCGCCCGGAGCCGGGGCCGCCCTGCCCGTCCGCCTGCCCGCCGGAGCCGGGGTGGCGCGCGGCGGCGAGCGCGGCGTACTCCCCCGCCGGAGCGGGAGGCGCGGCTGCCGCCGCCGGCGCCGGCTGGTCGGCAGGAGTGGTGGGCGGCGCCGCGGCTGCCGCAGCGGGCGCGGTGGTCGGAGCCGCGGCCGGAGCCGTCACGGCCGCAGGGACGGGCTCGGGGAGGGGGTGCTGCGGCCGGGACGGCGCAGCGGGGTCCAGCGGAGCCACGGGCGTCGGGGTCGGGGCCGCCGGAGCCGTCGTCCCGGCAGGAGAAGGCGTCGCAGCAGCAGGCGCCGCAGCAGCAGGCGTCGGCGTCGCGGGCTGTGCCGGCGCGAGCGCGACCGACGCGCGCGGGAGCGGCAGCGGGACCGGCACGGCAACGGCGTCCTGGGGTGCCGCGGGCGCGGTGGTCGCCAGCACGGGGCCGGGTACGCGGCGGCCCGCCTCCGAGGACGGAGCCGCCGTCAGCGGGCTCGTCGTCACGGCAGCCGTCGTCACCGGGCTCGTCGTCACGGCAGCCGTCGTCACCGGGCTCGTCGTCACGGCAGCCGTCGTCACCGGGCCCGTCGTGCCCGGGGAGGGCGTGGGCGGGGAGGGGGCGGGCGGGGCCGTCGTCGGGGCGACGGCGGCAGGAGCACCGGAGGCGCGCGGCGAGGGGACCGCCGCGACGGCGGGCAGCGGACCCGTCGGGAGGACGGGCGCAGCAGCGGCAGGAGCAGGAGCGGGCGCAGCAGCAGGCACCGGAAGGGCGGGCGCTGCCGTCGGGACCGCCGGCGCACCGGCCGGGGCGGCGGCAGCAGGAGCGGCAGGAGCGGCAGGAGCAGCCGGGGACACCGCCGCCGCGGGCGAGGAGGGGGCCGGGGCAGCCGCGGGGGCGGCGGCGGCAGGAGCCGGCACCGCTCCCGGCAGGACGCCGGGCACGAGCACCGGGTTCGCCGCGGGTGCCTGCGCCACCGGCGCGGGCGAGGGAGCCGTCGATGCAGCGGCAGGCGCGTCCGGAGCCCCGGCGCCCATGGCCGCGGCCACGAGGTCGGCGAAGTCCTGCCCGTCGTCGGTGGAGGTCTCGGCAGGGCCGGCACCCCGGGCGCGCGCGGTGCGGGCGGTCCGCCGCGCCGACGTGCCCTCGACCTCGGGTGCCTCGTCGCCGACCGCGCGGTCGGAGCGGGCGGCCGCGGGGCGGGCGGCGGCAGGGCGGGCAGCGGCGGGAGCCTGCGCGGGAGCGGCCGGCGCTGCGGGCAGCAGCGGGAGCGGCAGCGGACTCACAAGCTCACCTCGTCGAGTGCGGAGCGGACCTTCTGGACGTACGCGCGGGTCTCGGCGTACGGCGGCACCCCGCCGTGCTTCCGGACCGCGGCCGGACCGGCGTCGTAGGCCGCGAGAGCCTCGTCGACGTCCCCGGCGTAGTCCTTGAGGTAGCCGGAGAGCAGCTTCGCCGCGCCCTGCACCGCCTGCGCCGGGTTGGTCGGGTCCACCCCGAGGCCCGCCGCCGTGGACGGCATGAGCTGCATGAGCCCCTCCGCGCCGGCCGGGCTGACGGCGTCCGGCCGGTAACCGGACTCGACCTTGGCGACGGCGGCGAGCAGCTGCGGGGACACGCCCGCGCTGGCGCCCGCGGTGCGGAAGAGGTCGGCGTACGGCGTCCCGGAAGCCGCCGGAGCAGCGGCCGGAGCCTGCGGCAGCCCCGTCACCCGGCGGATCGCGGTCGGCGTGGCGTAGACGTCGACGACCTGCACGTCCTTGCCCGTACGCGGCGCCTCCACCATCTTCCCGCCGCCGGCGTAGATGCCGACGTGCGAGACGGGGGTGTGGAAGAAGAGCAGGTCGCCGGGCTGGGCCTGGCTGAGGTCGGCCACGGGCGTGCCCACGGTGGCCTGGTCGCGGCTGACGCGCGGCAGGTCGACGCCGAGCTTGCCGTAGACGAGCTGGACGAGGCCGGAGCAGTCGAGGCCCTTGCTGGGGTCGGTGCCGCCCCAGAGGTACGGGACGCCGACGTAGCCCTTGGCCAGCTCGACCGCCTGCTGGCCGAGCGCCGAGGGCGTGGTGGGGGTCGCGGGCGTCGCCGGCGTCACCGTCCCGGTCGCCGTGGTGCCGGTCGCCGCGGACGCGTCGGTCCCGGACGTCCCGAGCGCGTCGCTCAGCGAGTCGGCGAAGGTGCCCGTCGAGCTGTCGCTGGTCGACACCGACGCGGCCTGGGGCGCGCCGCCGAGCTGCGCCTGCAGCGCGGCCATGCGGCTCTGCACCTGGGCGAGCCCGCTCGGCTCCATGGTGGGGACGCTCACGGCTCCTCCCTCCGGCGCAGGAACGACTGGGCGGCGAGGTCGTCGCGCTCGGCGGCCACCTTGCGCTCGTCGGCGGCGCGGGCCGCCTCCTCGTGGCGCTCGACCACGCGCTCGACGCCGTCCTCGCGCTGCTGGGCCTCGGCCAGCTCGGCGAGGCGCTGCTGCACGACCGCCTGCGCCTCGGCGTGCGCGCGGCGCGCGGCGAAGGCCTCGGCGGCCAGGGCGCGACCGGCGGCGACGCTCGCGGCGAAGGCCTGCGGGTTGCCGTCGAGCGGGTGGGAGCGGGCGACGCTGGCCTCGCGCTCGGTGGCGTTGTGCTCGGCGAGCAGCGCGTGCGCCTGGGCGGTCAGGGCCTCGGCGCGGGCCATGTCCTTCTGCAGCCGGCGGATGCGCAGCAGCGTGGCGAGCGGGGAGCGGGCGGCCACCTCAGCCGCCCGTCACGAGGGCCTGCAGCTGCTCCCAGGCGAGCGGCGCGGGGGTGACGTCGTGCATGGCCTGGCGCAGGAAGGCGTCGGCGTGCGGCATGAGCGCGACCGCGCGGTCGACATCGGGGTTGGTGCCGGCGGCGTACGCGCCGATCTCGATGAGGTCCTTGGCGTCGCGGTACGCCGCGAGCAGCCGGCGCAGCTCCCCCGCCGCGGCCTTCTGCTGCGGCGTCGTGACGGCACCGGCGACGCGGCTGATCGAGTCGAGGACGTCGATCGAGGGGAAGTGCCCCGCGGTGGCCAGCCGGCGGGTGAGCACGAGGTGGCCGTCGAGGATCGAGCGCGCGGCGTCGGCGATGGGCTCGTTGTGGTCGTCGCCGTCGACGAGGACGGTGTAGAGCCCGGTGATCGAGCCCCGCTCCCCCGGCCCGGCGCGCTCGAGCAGCCGCGGCAGCAGCGCGAACGTGCTCGGCGGGTAGCCCTTGGTCGTCGGCGGCTCGCCCGAGGACAGGCCGACCTCGCGCTGCGCCATGGCGACGCGGGTCAGCGAGTCCATCATCAGCACGACGTCGGCGCCGGCGTCGCGGAACTCCTCGGCGATGCGGGTGGCGACGAACGCCGCGCGCAGGCGCACCATCGGCGGCTGGTCGCTGGTCGCGATGACGACGACGGAGCGGGCCAGGCCCTCGGGACCGAGGTCGTTCTCGAGGAACTCGCGCACCTCGCGGCCGCGCTCGCCGACGAGGGCGACGACGCTGACCTGCGCCTCGGTGCCGCGGGCGATCATCGAGAGCAGCGAGGACTTGCCGACGCCGGAGCCGGCGAAGATGCCCATGCGCTGCCCGCGGCCGATCGGGGTCATGGTGTCGACGGCCCGCACGCCGAGCGAGACCGGGCGGTCCACGCGCGCGCGCAGCAGCGGGTGCGGCGCGACGCCGTCGACGACGGCGGTCGGGAGCCCGTCCAGGTCGGGGCCGCCGTCGAGCGGGCGGCCGAGCCCGTCGAGGACGCGGCCGAGCAGCTGGGGGCCGACGGGGACGCGCAGCGGGCCGCCGGTCGCGACGACGGGCGCGCCGACGCGGATGCCGGTCATCGGGCCCAGCGGGGTGCACGAGAGCGTGCCGTCGCCGAGCGCGACGACCTCCGCCTGCAGGGGCTCCGGGCCGCCGGTGGCGATCTCCAGGACGTCGCCCACTGCGGCGTCGACCCCGCCCACCCCGACCTCGAGGCCGACGACCCGCGCCACCCGGCCGGTGCGCGTGGGGGTCGCGGCGGCCGCGGCCGCCCCGAACAGCGGGGCGAGCCGGGAGGGGGCCAACAGGGTCACGGCGCGAGGATCTCCTTCACCCGGGCCAGGGCGTGGCCGATGCGGGCGTCGATGGTCGTGTAGTCGCATTCGGCCACCGCGTCACCGGACCTGAGGGAGGGGTCCGCGACCAGCTGCACCTCCCGCCCGCCGACCAGCTCGTCGCCGAGCGCCAGCACGGCCTCCACGTCCTCCGGCGCCAGGCGCACGAGCACCGGGCGCCCCGTCGGCGCCTGCGCGAGCACGCGCCGCACGGCGTCGGGGCCGGGCGCCACCTGCTGCAGCTCGCGGCCGACGACGGCCTCCGCCACCGCGTACCCGCCGGCGGTGATGGCGTCGGCGACCTCCTCGACCAGCGGCAGCGCGCGCGTGGCGAGCTCGACGCCGGCGCGCTCGAGCGCGCCGAGGGCGGCCTCCACGCGGGCGGCGTACGCGGCGCGCACCGCCGCGTGCTCCTGCTGCGCCGCGAGCACCTGCGCCTGCACGGCGGCGGCGGCCTCGCGCATGCCGGCGGCCCAGCCGACGGCGTACCCCTCGGAGCGGGCGGCCTCGCGGGCCTGGTCCGGCGAGAGGACGGGAGCGGTCAGCCGCTGCCCGATCCCCGCGGAGCGCACGGTCCCGGCCTGCGCACCGCGCAGGGGGACCCCGGGCAGCACGACGGTGGACACGTCCGAGGCCGACATCGCGACGAACGGCTGCTCAGTCGACGAACTCATCGTCACCCCCCGCGCGGCGGATGACGAGCTGGCCGCTCTCCTCCAGCTTGCGGATGACCTGGAGGATCTTGGCCTGGCCCTCCTCGACCTGCTTCAGGCGGACCGGGCCGAGCATCTCGACCTCGTCAGCGAGGTTCTGCGCGGCGCGCTCGGAGAGGTTCTTCATGATCTTCATGCGCACCTCCTGGCTGACGCCCTTGAGGGAGGTCGCGAGCTCGCTGGACTGGACCTCGCGCAGCACGAGCTGGATCGACTTGTCGTCCAGCTGCACGATGTCCTCGAACATGAACATCTTGCTGCGGATCTCCTCGGCGAGCGCGCGGTCGCGCGACTCGAGCCCCTCGAGGATGAGCCGCTCCGTGGAGCGGTCGGCGCGGTTGATGATGTCGACGAGGGGCTGGAGGCCGCCGACGGTCGACAGCTCGGAGGGCTGGAGCACCGAGGACAGCTTCTTCTTCAGCATGTCCTCGACCTGGCGCACGACCTCGGGCGAGGTGCGGTCCATGACGGCGATGCGGTGCGCGACCTCGCTCTGCAGCTCCGGCGGGAGGCCGCCCAGCACCACCGAGGCCATGTCGGCCGTGAGGTGGGCCAGCACCAGCGCGATCACCTGCGGGTGCTCGTCCTGGAGGAACGAGATGAGCTGGCGGGGGTCGGCCCGGCTGAGGAAGTGGAACGGCGTCTCCGCGAAGGCCGCGGTGAGCCGGTTCATCAGCTCCACGGCCTTCTCGACCCCGAGGCTCATCGAGAGCAGCTCGCGGGCGAAGTCGGTGCCGCCCTGGGCGACGAACGACTTCGCCTTGACGATCCCGTGGAACTCCTCGAAGACGTCGCGCGCGGTGTCCTGCTCGATCTCGCGCATGCGGAGGATCTCCGCGGTGATCTGCTCCACCTCGGACTCGCGCAGGTGGGACAGCACCTTGGCCGAGGCCTCGGGCCCCATGCCCACCATGAGGACGGCGGTCTTCTGCAGACCGCTCAGCTCGGGCACGGTCAGCCCCTCCGGTCGGCGAGCCAGCCGCGGAGCAGCTGGGCCACCTCGTCGGGCTGGTGCTCGACGAGGTCGGTGATCTCGTCACGCACCTTGATGAAGTCCTCGTTGCTCGGGCCGCCCTCGGCTTCCGGGCTCGCCTCGAGGGCGAGGTGCTTGCTCGCCCCTTCGAGCGCGAGGCGCTGGTTCTCCGCCTCGAGCTCGGAGTTGCGCTGCTCGAGCTCGTCGAGGCGCTCCAGCTCGGCCTTGGAGAACGGTGTGCGGTTGCGGTGCTTGCGCGCCTTGAGCCAGGTCAGCAGCAGCGTCATGAGCAGGACGAGCACGAGGCCGCCGGTCTTGACGTAGCCCATGAGGGCTGCCTGCTTCTTCGCTGCCGCAGCCGCCTTGAGCGCGGTGGTGGCGGTCGACGCGGCGGACTTGTCGAACGCGATGCTCGACACCGTGACCGTGTCACCGCGCGCCGTCTGCAGCCCGGCCGCGTCGGTGACGAGCTTCTGCACGTCGGCGACCTGCGGCTGGTTGGCGGCGTTCTTGTTGAGCAGCACGGCGATGCTCAGCCGCTTGGGCGTCCCGACGGCGACCTTGGTCGTCTCCTTGACGACGTCGACCGGCGAGTTCGCCGTGCTCTTCTCGTGGGAGTACGTGTTGGGCGAGGCCGCCGCGGCCCCCGTACCGCCGGTGTTGACCCCGATGTTGTCCGGGCCGAGGACGCCGCTGACCGCGTCGCCGTTGCCGGTGTACTTCTCGATGTCCGTCGAGATCGACGTCGGGGACACGGCCGGCGTGGGCTGGACGTAGGACGTGCTGTCGCGCAGCGTCTGGTCGAAGTTGAGGTCGGCGTTCACCTGGACGACCGCGTTGCCCGGCCCGACGAGGCTGTCGAGCATCGACTGCAGCTTCGCGGACTCCTTGTCCTCGAAGGACGAGGTCGCCGAGGTGGCGTCGTCCGAGCCGGCGCCGCTGGTGGCGTCGCCGCTGAGCAGCCGGCCCGTCGTCGCGTCCGTCACCGAGACGTCGGTGGGAGCGAGGTTCGGCACGGAGGAGGCCACGAGGTTCTGCATCGCGCGCACCTGGCCCGAGCTCAGCGCCGTGCCCTGCTGCATCTTCACGAGGACGCTGGCCGTGGTCTTGCTGTTGTCGTCGGCGAAGACGTCCTGCTGCGGGACCGCCAGGTGGACGATCGCGGTGTCGACGCCGTCGATGACGCCGAGGGTCTTGCCGAGCTCCTGCTCCGCCGCCTGCTGCAGGGCGACGTCCTGCAGGGCCTTCGGCGAGGTCGAGGAGACCTTCGGAAGCACGGAGACGTTGCCGCCGGTCGGGTCGTCGGCCGGCAGGCCGGCCCCGGCCATCGCGACGCGCAGGGCGTCGACCTTGGCGGCGGGGACCATGATCGTGGAGCCGTTGTCGGCGTACGAGTAGGAGACCTTCTCGCCGTCCAGCTTCGCGCTGATGGCAGCGGAGTCCTTGGCGGACAGCGCGGAGAACAGCGGGCTCATCTGGGGCGCGGAGGACCAGCGGGCGATGAAGAAGCCGCCCAGCAGGAGCGCCATCGCCGCGACGACGGTCACCGCGCGCTGGCCGGGCGTGAAGGACATGAACGCCTTCCACGGCCGGTCGGCCACGGAGCGCAGACGCGCAGACTTCTTCGGCATCAGGCCTGCATCCTCATGATCTCGTTGAAGGCGCTGACGGCCTTGTCACGCAGCGCGACCGTCAGCTGGGTCGCGAGCTTCGCCTCGCTCGCGGCGATCGTGTAGTCGTGCACGTCCTGCAGGTCGCCCGTCGCCGCCTTGACGGCGAGGCCGTCCTGCTTCGTCTGGGCGTCCTGCACGTCCTGCAGGCCCTTCGCGAGCAGGTCCCCGAAGGACGTGCCCGACGGCCCGGAGACCTGCGGCGTCGCGGTGGTGGGGGCGGTCGCCGCGCCGGTGCCCAGGGAGGACCCGAGCCCGGCGAGCGCGCCGATCGCGGGGATGCTCATATGCCCTTCCCGACCCCGATCGCTTCCTTGTACGCCTCGGCCGCCCGGTCGACGGTCGCGAGGTTCGCCTGGTAGCCGCGCTGCGCCATCATCAGCTGGACCATCTGGCTGCTGAGGTCGATGTCGGGCATGCGGACGTAGCCGTCGGCGTCGGCGAGCGGGTTGCTCGGGTCCTGGACCAGCCGGCCCTGCGCGCTGCCGAGGGCGATGCCGCCGACCTGCACGCCGCCGGTGCCCGTGCCGTAGTCGACGGCCTGCGCCACGACGTACCGCGCCTGGAAGGCGTTCTCGCTCGTGCGGCGCGCGGTGTTGATGTTCGAGATGTTGTCGCTGACCGCGTCGAGCCACTTGCGGTCGACGGTCACGCCGCTGGACGCCGTGTCGATGGCGTTGAAGAGGCCCATCAGCCGGAGATCGAGGTCTTGAGGACGCCGAACTGGTCGTCGACCGCCCGGAGCATCAGCGAGTAGGACATCTGCGTCTTCTGCGCGGTCAGCGTCTCCTCGTCGAGGTTGACGTTGTTGCCGTCCTCGCGGGTCGGCTCGATGGAGCGCGCGATGCTGCCCGTAGCCCCGCCGACCTCGGCGGTGTCGCCGTCCGAGACCGCCTGGCGCAGCGCGTCCTCGAACTGGACCTTGCCAGCCAGGAAGTGCGGCGTCTGGATGTTGGCGATGTTGTCAGCCGTCGTACGCTGACGCATCGCGAGGCCGTCGAGGGCGCTGCGCAAGGCCACGTTGGTGACGTCGTCGAACACGGCGGGGCTACTCCTAGCGGGGGAGTGACGCCTGTCCTTGGCTGGTCCGATCGAGCAGTCCGTGCTCGAGGAGTGCTTCGGGCCCCCTGCCGGGCCTCTTGAGCAGGAACGATGCACTCGTTCGGGCGGTCGTCCCCGCTCCCGGCGTGTCGCGCTGGACACGCGCGCCGCCCCGCTAGGCGGCGAGCTGCTCCACCAGGCCGCGCAGCTCGCGCAGCCGCTCGGCCGGCAGGATGCGCCCGGCGGTGTCGACGACCTCGTGGACGCCGCGGAGCAGCCGGGCCGCGGTCGCCACCTCGCCGAGCTGGGCGCGCGCCTGGGCCTCGAGCCAGTCGCAGTACGCGGGGGCCGCCCCCGCCTCGCGCAGCTCGGCCACCAGCACGAGCACGACCTCGTCCATGCCGGCGCCGAGCAGCAGCCGGGCCAGTGCGTCGGTGCCCTGCAGCGCCTCGGTCGTCCCGGGCGCGGTCTCGCGCAGCGCCTCGAAGGCGTCGACGGCCTCCTGCGGGCGCTCGGCGCCGGCGCAGCTGCGGCCCAGGTCGAGCAGGACCCGGGCGACGGCCGCGGGGTCGGCGTTGCGCGCCCCCAGCAGGTCCTCGAGCTCGCGGCGGGCGAGCTCGGCGTTGCGCAGGCACTTCTCCACGCGCACCGCGGCGCCGCTGTAGCCCTCGTGCTCGAGGCGCACGACGCCGGCGGGCGCGGCGGCGGTCCGCAGGGACGGCGCCGCGGTCGGCACGAGGTGCTCGTGCACGCGACCCTCCCACCGGGCCCGTTCGGGGCGGAAGAGCCGCTCCGCGCGGTGCCGGTAGTCGCCCTCGCTGGAGCGGTTGGCGATCTCGACGGTGAGCAGGTCGGCCGGCACGGCGCCGAGCAGCGCGGCCAGCGCCGCCGGGTCGGCGTGGACGCGCTCGTCGGCGTCGAGGCTGAGGACCCACGGCCGGTCGACGCCCGCGAGCGCGGCGGTGCGGGCCGCGGCGAAGCTGCCCTCCCACTCCCCCGCGGTCACGTCCGCCCCGGCGGCGCGGGCGACCGCGACCGTGGCGTCGCGCGACCCGGTGTCGTGCACGCGCACGAGGTCGACGAGCCCGGCGCTGCGCAGTGGCGCGAGCGAGGCGAGGGCGCCCGCCAGGCGGGACTCCTCGTCCTTGACGATGAGGACGACGGCGAGGGGGGCCACGGTCGTCAGCAGGCCCGGTCGACGAGGAGCGGACGCGGGCGCTCGCGCCCGGTCTCGAGCTTCCCCGTGAGCGTGGCCTGCTTGGCCAGGTCGCCGAGGCGGCGGGTCATGCCGGAGGCGATGTCGAGCTGGCGCGCGTGGATGCCGCGGGCGCGGTCGACGAGGTCGGGCGGGATCGGCGGCAGCGACGGGGGACGCCACGCACCCGTGCCGGGCAGGGCCGAGCCGGGCAGGTGGTCCGCGCGCAGCAGCGCCTCGGCACGGTCGACCTCGAGCTCGAGCTCGTCGAGGGCCTCCACCCACAGCCCGTGCCAGTCGGGCTGGTCGTGCGGCACCGCGCCGGCACCCGCACGCGGTCGGGGGACCGGTGCGGTCTGCGGGGAGGTGTCCGGCGGCATGGAGGAGGTCCCGTGTCTCGAGTGGCTGGTCGTTCTGGGTCTGGGTCGCGCGCGGTCAGGCCGAGGCGGAGGTGGGCGCGGACGCCGTGGTCATCCGCAGCGCCTCGTGCCACGCGTCGCGCAGCGGCTCGACCTGCTTGCGGACCTGAGCCACCCGCTCGGGGTCGCGGCGGATGTTCGCGCCGACCAGCTCGTTGAGCCACCAGTTGTAGAGCGAGGCGAGCCCGGGCGCGCCGGACCAGGTGTCCATGCGCAGCGAGTTGCGCAGCTCGCTGATGATGTCCTGCGCGTGCGTGAGCTCCTTGTTCGCGGTCGCCACGTCACCGGAGCGCTGGGCGAGCTCGCCGCGCTGCAGGTCGAGCACGAGGCGGTCGTAGAGCATGGTGAGGAGGCGCGCCGGGGAGGCGGTGAGCACTCCCTCGTCCGCGTAGCGGCGAGAGGCGGTGGCGTACATCGGCGGTCCTCACGGAGTTCGGTGGAGCAGGGGGAGGTCGAGCGGGAGGCGCGGGCTGGGCGTCAGCGCAACCCGGCGAGCTGGCCGGCGAGCCAGGTGCTCTGGTCCTTGAGCTTGCCCAGCGAGACCTCGAGGCCGCTGTACTGCGACTGCAGGGAGGTCTTCTTCAGGGCGAGCTCGGTGTCCCAGGCGGAGATCTGGTCGTTGAGGTCCTTGATGTTGCTGTTGCGCCCGGTGATCGCCTGGGTGATCGTCCCGGAGGTCGAGTCGGTGGCGGTCTGGGCGAGGTTCGCCAGCCGCTGCGCGAGGCCGCCGCTGACGGTGAGCGTCCCGCTCGCCGCGGTGAGCCCGCCCTTGACGACGAGCCCGCTGGCCGGGGAGCCGAGGTCGGTGACGGTGAGCGAGCTGCCGCTGCCGCGGACCGCGACGGAGGTCCCGTTGACGGTGACCGAGCCGGTCGCGTCGGTCGACCCACCGGCCGGCGGGTTGTAGGTCACGGCGTACGTCCCGGGCAGGGTCCGCTCGTTGCTGCCGCCGAGGCTGATCCCGGGAGTGCTCGACGTGGCGCTGACCCCGAGCATCTGCTTCACCCCGGCCGGGTTCTTCGCCAGGGTGTCGAGGAACTTCGTCCGGTCGAAGCTGATCGTGCCGGTCTGGTCGCTCTTGATGCCGATGTCGCTCGCCGTCAGGCCGTTGGTGGACGAGCTGCTGATCGCACTGAGGATCTGCTGCTGCAGCTGGCGGACGGTGAAGTCGCCGGTGAGCGCGGAGCCGGTGTTGGTGCTGGTGTTGTACGCCGTCTGCGTCTTGATCTGGTTCATCGCGGAGTTGGCCGCGTCGATCATCTTCTGCATGTTGTCGGCGATGCCCGACGTGTCGCGCGCGGTCGAGACCGTGACGTTGGTGCCGGCGGTCGTCCCGGGCTTGACGGTGAAGGTCAGGCCGGGGACGACGTTGGTGAAGGTGTTCGTCGGGGAGCTGACGACGGCGGTCGCGTCGCCGGCGAGCGTGATCTGCGCGTCCTGGGCGGGCTGCGACCGGTTCATGGTCTGCGTGAGCCCACTGAGGGAGAACTGGCTGGCCGCACCGGTCGCCGAGCTCTGGACCTGCAGGCGGTAGGTCCCGTCGCTGGTCCTGATCGCCGCCGCGCGGACGCCGAGGTCGGGGCTCTGGTTGATCGCGTCGACGAGCGCCCCGAGGCTGCTGTCGCGGGGGGTCAGCGTGGCCTTGGGCGTGGCCGTGGGGTCGGAGCCGAAGACGACCTTGACCGGTCCGGTCGTCGCCGCCGCGCTGAGGTCCGTGAAGGACTGCGCGGAGAGCTGGACCTCGTTCTTGGCCGACTGCTTCACGGTGAAGGAGAAGCTGCCCTCGTACGCCGTGGCGTCGGCCGACGCGGTGACGTTGTCGCTGTCGGAGGTCGACTTGAAGACGCTGAGGGAGGTGTCCGAGCTCATCGCCTTCGAGGCCGTGAGCAGCGAGGTCATCGCGGTGTTCACCGACTGGTAGGCCGACACGGCCTTCTGCTCGGTGGTGACGCGCGTCTTGAGCCGCGTCTGCGTCGCCGACTCGACCTGCATGAGCTGGTTGATCAGCCCGGACGTGTCGAGGCCGCTGACCAGGCCGTCGACACTACTGGACATCGTCGGTCTCCTTCTTCCTCAACCGCCAGAGCGCGGACTCCAGCATCACCAGCACGCCCTCGGGCGGTGACTGGTAGATCGGCTTCCCCGTCTCGGGGTTGAGCACTGTCACCACATTGGTGGACGGACCGCCGTCCTTGCCCTGGCGACGCGTGATCTCGATGTCGGGGCGCGACGGCTCCTGCACGGGCGGCTTCGCCGTCGTGTCCTCCGTCCCCTTCGCACCCGCACGGGCGTCGCGCGCGGGTCTCCCCTGCTCCTTGCCCGCCTGACCGCCCGCCTCCGCGGAGGTGGTCGGGTCCGTACCCCTGCGCCGCTCCGACCAGAGCTCGCCGGGCGTGTAGCCGGGCACGAGTCGGCCGACGGCGTCCACCGGGTCCACCATCTGCGCTCCTCCCCCGACCGTCGTGCCTCCCGGGTGCGGCCGGACGGCCGTACCCGCCTGGGCGGTCGGGGTGGGGCACCGGTCGCCCGGCGCCCCACCCCGTCACCCCGTCCTCGGGACCTGCAGCCTCGCTGCTGCGTGCCTACCTGCTAGCGCAGGAGGCTGAGGACGCCCTGGCTCGACTGGTTCGCCTGGGACAGCATCGACGTGCCGGCCTGGGTGAGGATCTGCGCGCGGGTGAAGTTCACCATCTCCGACGCCATGTCGGTGTCACGGATGCGCGACTCCGACGCGGACAGGTTCTCAACGGCGACGTTGAGGTTGTTGATGGTGTGCTCGAACCGGTTCTGGTACGCACCGAGGTTCGCGCGGGCGGTCGACACGGCGGAGATCGCCGAGTCGATGTTGGCGATCGCCGCGGACGCCGAGTTCAGCAGGCTGACGCTGCTGACACCCAGGCCCGAGGACGACATGGCCGTCGAGACCGAGACGGTGATGGTCTCGCCGCTGTTGGCACCCACCTGGAACGTGCCGGAGAACGAGCCCGTCAGCAGCGCCTGGCTGCCGAACTTCGTCGTCGTCGCGATCCGGTCCAGCTCCGCCGAGAGCTGCGTGACCTCGGTGTCGGCAGCGGTGCGGGCGGAGGAGTCCTGCGAGCCCGTGTTCGACGCCTGGACGGCGAGGTCACGCATGCGCTGCAGGATGGCGTGCGTCTCGGTGAGCGCACCTTCAGCCGTCTGCACGACCGAGATGCCGTCCTGCGCGTTGCGGACGGCGACCTTGAGGCCCCCGGTCTGCGAGCGCAGGTTCTCCGAGATGGACAGGCCCGCGGCGTCATCCGCGGCCCGGTTGATGCGGTAGCCGCTGGAGAGCTTCTCCAGCGACTTGCTCATCTGCGAATCGGTACCCTGCAGGTTCCGGTACGCGTTCATCGCCGCGATGTTGGTGTTCACGCGAAGCGACATGGCGGGTCCCTCCTTGAGGACGATCCCCACCCTTCCATGGGTGGAGTGACCTCCTCATCGGCACCTCATCCGCACGTCCCCAGTCCGTGGCTTGCTGCACACGAGTGGGATCTCAGGCCCCTGCTGGGCCGGGTGGGTGACGCCGGCGCCGGCGCAGCCGGAACGACGACTGCGGGGCCCGGCACATGGTGCCGGGCCCCGCAGTGGTCGCGTCGCTACTGCCTACTAGCGCAGGAGGCTGAGGACGCCCTGGCTCGACTGGTTCGCCTGGGACAGCATCGAGGTGCCGGCCTGGGTGAGGATCTGCGAGCGGGTGAAGGACACCATCTCGGCCGCCATGTCGGTGTCGCGGATGCGCGACTCCGAGGCCGAGAGGTTCTCGACCGCGACGTTGAGGTTGTTGATGGTGTGCTCGAAGCGGTTCTGGTACGCACCGAGGCTCGCACGGGCGGTCGACACGGCGGAGATCGCCGAGTCGATGGTCGAGATGGCGGCGGACGCGGAGTTCAGCAGGCTGACGCTGCCGACACCCAGGCCCGAGGACGACATGGCCGTGGTGACCGACACGGTGATGGTCTCGCCGCTGTTGGCGCCGACCTGGAACGTGCCGGAGAACGAGCCGGTCAGCAGCGCCTGGCTGCCGAACTTCGTCGTCGTCGCGATGCGGTCCAGCTCGGCCGTGAGCTGCGTGACCTCGGTGTCGGCAGCGGTGCGGGCGGCCGAGTCCTGCGAGCCGGTGTTGGACGACTGGACGGCGAGGTCGCGCATGCGCTGCAGGATGGCGTGGGTCTCGGTGAGCGCACCTTCCGCCGTCTGCACGACCGAGATGCCGTCCTGCGCGTTGCGGACGGCGACCTTGAGGCCACCGACCTGCGAGCGCAGGTTCTCCGAGATCGACAGGCCCGCGGCGTCGTCGGCGGCGCGGTTGATGCGGTAGCCGCTGGAGAGCTTCTCGAGCGACTTGCTCATCTGCGAGTCGGTCGCGTTGAGGTTGCGGTACGCGTTCATCGCCGCGATGTTGGTGTTCACGCGAAGCGACATGGGGGGTTCCTCCTTGAGTGTCTACCGACCCGTCCGTGGGTCGGTTGCCATTCCATCGGAGCCGTGAGGGTCTGGATGCGAGGAATCCCGATCGCTCATCCGCCTGTGTGCGGGCTGAACGGGTGCGGGCTGAACGGGTGCGGGCCACTCGGGTGACGGCCGTACGGGTGACGCCGAGCACCGCACCCGTGGCTCTCGAGAGGCACGAAAACCCTGACGGGGCCCGGCATGTGCCGGGCCCCGTCAGGGAGGGTTCAGGAGGAGCGCGTGCTACTTCAGCAGGCTGAGCACGCCCTGGCTCGACTGGTTCGCCTGGGACAGCATCGAGGTGCCGGCCTGGGTGAGGATCTGCGACCGGGTGAAGGACACCATCTCCTGCGCCATGTCGGTGTCACGGATGCGCGACTCCGACGCGGACAGGTTCTCCACGGCGACGTTGAGGTTGTTGATCGTGTGCTCGAAGCGGTTCTGGTAGGCACCGAGGTTCGCGCGAGCGGTCGACACGGCCGAGATCGCCGAGTCGATGTTGGCGAGCGCGGACGAGGCCGAGTTCAGCAGGCTGACGCCGTTGACGCCCAGGCCGGACGCCGTCATCGGGGTGCTCACCGAGATGGTGATCAGCTCGCCGGCGTTGGCGCCGACCTGGAAGGCACCGGAGAACGAGCCCGCGAGCAGGACCTGGTTGCCGAACTTCGTCGAGGTGGCGATGCGGTCGAGCTCCGCCGTGAGCTGGGTGACCTCGGTGTCGGCGGCGGTCCGCGCCGTCGAGTCCTGCGAGCCGGTGTTCGACGCCTGGACGGCGAGGTCACGCATGCGCTGCAGGATCGCGTGGGTCTCGGTCAGCGCACCTTCCGCCGTCTGCACGACCGAGATGCCGTCCTGCGCGTTGCGGACCGCGACCTTCAGGCCACCGACCTGCGAGCGCAGGTTCTCCGAGATCGACAGGCCGGCCGCGTCGTCAGCTGCCCGGTTGATGCGGTAGCCGCTGGAGAGCTTCTCGAGCGACTTGCTCATCATCGAGTCGGTCGCGGTGAGGTTGCGGTACGCGTTCATCGCGGCGATGTTGGTGTTCACGCGGAGCGACATGGGGGGTTCCTCCTTGAGATGGTCACCGACCCGTCCGTGGGTCAGCTGACCTCCTCATCGGGAGGACCGCGGTGTGGCTGCGCCGAATGGGCGTCACTCATCCGGCCGAGTGACGCTCTTCCCCCGCGAGGGGTACGCGGAGGGCCGCGAGGGCCCTGCCGCGTACCTCCTCCGGGGGACGGGGTGGTCCGCGTGGAGCGGCAGCTACCTGCTAGCGCAGGAGGCTGAGCACGCCCTGGCTGGACTGGTTCGCCTGGGACAGCATCGAGGTGCCGGCCTGGGTGAGGATCTGCGCGCGGGTGAAGGACACCATCTCCGACGCCATGTCGGTGTCGCGGATGCGCGACTCCGAGGCCGAGAGGTTCTCGACCGCGACGTTGAGGTTGTTGATGGTGTGCTCGAACCGGTTCTGGTACGCACCGAGGTTCGCGCGAGCGGTCGACACGGCCGAGATCGCCGAGTCGATGCTCGAGATCGCCGCGGACGCGGAGTTCAGCAGGCTGACGCCGCTGACGCCCAGGCCCGAGGACGACATGGCGGTGGTGACCGAGACGGTGATGGTCTCGCCGCTGTTGGCACCGACCTGGAACGTGCCCGAGAACGAGCCGGTCAGCAGCGCCTGGCTGCCGAACTTCGTCGTGCTCGCGATGCGGTCCAGCTCGGCCGAGAGCTGCGTGACCTCGGTGTCGGCAGCGGTGCGCGCGGCCGAGTCCTGCGAGCCGGTGTTGGACGACTGCACGGCGAGGTCGCGCATGCGCTGCAGGATCGCGTGGGTCTCGGTGAGCGCACCTTCCGCCGTCTGCACGACCGAGATGCCGTCCTGCGCGTTGCGGACGGCGACCTTGAGGCCACCGGTCTGCGAGCGCAGGTTCTCCGAGATGGAGAGGCCGGCCGCGTCGTCGGCGGCGCGGTTGATGCGGTAGCCGCTGGAGAGCTTCTCCAGCGACTTGCTCATCTGCGAGTCCGTACCCTGCAGGTTCCGGTACGCGTTCATCGCCGCGATGTTGGTGTTCACGCGAAGCGACATGACGGGTCCT
This sequence comes from Motilibacter rhizosphaerae, assembly GCF_004216915.1. Taxonomy (NCBI): domain Bacteria; kingdom Bacillati; phylum Actinomycetota; class Actinomycetes; order Motilibacterales; family Motilibacteraceae; genus Motilibacter; species Motilibacter rhizosphaerae. The sequence goes on along the minus strand of NZ_SGXD01000001.1, from coordinate 717,852 downwards.
CCTGGAGCTGACTGCTCGACCCTTCCCTAGGTCGATCGCACTCCAGATCGGCGCAGTGGCCCACTGCGCCACCCCCGTCGCTGCTGCACCCGGGTGATCCTCTCCCGGAGGAGCTGCGCCCAGGCCGGCCGGGCACGCCGAAGGGGCCCGGTCAGCAGACCGGGCCCCTTCGGGGGTGCTACGAGCTCAGGCGGGGACTAGCCCTTCAGGAGGCTGAGGACGCCCTGCGTCGACTGGTTCGCCTGGGACAGCATCGACGTGCCGGCCTGGGTGAGGATCTGCGAGCGGGTGAAGGACACCATCTCCTGCGCCATGTCGGTGTCGCGGATGCGCGACTCCGAGGCCGAGAGGTTCTCGACCGCGACGTTGAGGTTGTTGATCGTGTGCTCGAAGCGGTTCTGGTACGCACCGAGGTTGGCTCGGGTCGTCGAGACTGCGGCGATGGCGGAATCGATGCTGGCGAGCGAGGCGGAGGCCGAGTTCAGCATGCTGACGCCGCTGATGCCCAGCCCGGCCGAGGTCATCGGCGTGTTGACCGAGATCGTGATGAGGTCACCGGCGTTGGCGCCGACCTGGAACGCACCCGAGAACGAGCCGCTCAGCAGCACCTGGCTGCCGAACTTCGTCGAGCTCGCGATGCGGTCGAGCTCCGCCGTCAGCTGGGTGACCTCGGTGTCGGCGGCCGCGCGGGCCGTCGAGTCCTGCGAGCCGGTGTTCGACGCCTGGACGGCGAGGTCACGCATGCGCTGCAGGATCGCGTGGGTCTCGGTCAGCGCACCTTCAGCCGTCTGCACGACCGAGATGCCGTCCTGCGCGTTGCGGACCGCGACCTTGAGCCCACCGACCTGCGAGCGCAGGTTCTCCGAGATCGACAGGCCGGCCGCGTCGTCAGCTGCCCGGTTGATGCGGTAGCCGCTGGAGAGCTTCTCCAGCGACTTGCTCATCTGGCCGTCCGTCACCGAGAGGTTGCGGTAGGCGTTCATGGCCGCGATGTTCTGGTTGACGCGGAGCGACATGACTTCCTCCTGGGGTAGGGCACCCGGTCCGTCCGTGGTCCGGGCGGGACATTCACCTCATCGGCGCAACGCTGCTCCACTTGAGTGACGGCGCACTAGGCCGTCCGGGGTTCCCCTGATCGGGTGACGCCCCTGGTCAGACGTCGTTCAGACGGCGAGCAGGCGGGCAGCCGTGAGGGGCGCCAGCAGGCGCAGCTCCTTGCCCACGGCGTCGGCCTGGGCGTCCGGCACGAGCTCGGCCGCCTCGAGGAACTGCGGCAGCACGGTCTCGTCCGCGAACGACTCCATGACGAGCGCCGCCGCGAGCACGCGGTCGCGGGGGCTGCGCTCCGGCGCGCGGGCGATGCGCACGAGCGGGCAGGAGCCGGGGTCGCCGGCCGCGCGCAGCCGCAGGCTCCACTCGACGGCACGCGGCAGCGGGAGGTGCGGGGCGACGGGGGCGGCGGCGGCCACGACGGCGGCCTGGCGGCGCCCGGCGGTGTAGAGCGCGTCGAGGAAGGTGTCGGCCCGGTCGACGGGCACGGTGCGGACCTCGGCGAGCGTGGGGAGCAGCAGCTCCTCGGGGAGGTCGGTCGCGTACTCGCGCAGGCGTGCGGGGGCGGAGTGGAAGAGCTCGAGCACGTCCGGCAGGCAGACGTTGAGCTCGCCGGCACGCACCACGCGGAGGAGGCGGTCGACCGCCTCGTCGTAGCGGCCGAGCGAGACCAGGGCCTTGAGCTCGACCACGATCGAGCCGGAGCGCTTGATCTCGCGCACATCGCCGCGGTCCCACCCGCTGTCCGGGATGCGCCGCACGGCCTCGAGGCACTCGAGCCAGCGCTCCTGGGCGAGGAGCACGACGGCGCGCGTCTCGGCGGCGCGGAGCGGGACGCCCTGCTCCTCGAGCCGGTCGCACCAGAGCTCCGCCTCGGCGTAGCGCTCGAGGACGGCGGCGGCCGTCGCGGCCGTGGCGCAGAGGTCGCGCCGGCTCACGCTCGTGTGCTCGGCCTCCCACGCCTCGGCGGCGGTGGCGAGCACGCCCTCGTTGTCGCCGGCGAAGCGCTGCGAGCGGGCGAGGTTGCACAGCACGACCCCGCGCGGCAGGTCCCCCGCCTCGTCGGCGGTCGCGAGCTCGGCCAGGCGCAGGTTGCGGGTCCGCTTGTCCTTGTCCGCCGCGGTGCTCGCGAGGTAGCCCGAGTGCAGCAGGCGGCCGTCGCGCAGGACGCTCGAGGGCGGGACGCCCCCGGCCCGCAGCGCGATCTGCTCGTGCAGCCGGCCGAGGAACCAGCAGTCCTCGCGCAGCCCGATCCGGCGCAGCGGCGTGCAGTACGTCGTGCCGAACCCGCTCTCGGTCTGGCTCTCGACGTCGACCATGAACGTCGGGTCGGTCGCGACCTCGAGCTGCGCGCGCAGGCTCGCGGCGTCGCCGGTGAACTGCTCGTCGGCGTCGACCTGGAGGAACCAGCGGCCGCGCGCGTGCGCGAGGCCGCGGTTGCGGGCGTCGCCGAAGTGGTCGTCCCAGTAGCCCTGCACGACCCGGGCGCCCATCGCCCGCGCGATCTCGACCGTGCCGTCGCTCGAGCCGGTGTCGTAGACCACGACCTCGTCCCCGAGGCCGGCGAGCGAGGCGAGCGAGGAGGGCAGCGCCTTCTCCTCGTCCTTGACGATCATGACGATGCTGAGCAGCGGCTGCGGGGAGGGCGGGAGCGCGCAGCCCGGGGCTCCGCGGTGGTGCCACACCGAGTCCTGCACGACGACCGCCGGGCCCAGGGCGCCAGCGCCCTCCGCCGCCAGCAGCCGCTGGACGACGCCCTCGCGGCAGCCGACGGCCTGCAGGTGCGCGCGGCGCGCGGCGAGCACGCCCTCCCCGAGGTCCTCGACCCCGAGCCGGCCGCCGCGGTGCTCGTCGTGCCAGCGCGCGGTCCACTCGCGCAGCTCCTGCGCGGAGGCCAGCGCGGGCAGCGGCGGCGTCAGGCCCTGCCGGCCCGTACCCAGGTCGTGGACGGGTCCCGCGGCGATCGCGCCGGAGTCGAGCGCGGCGACGAGGGGGTCGATGGCGTGCTTCGGCGCGACCGAGTCGGCGCAGACGAGGACGACGACGTCGCGGGTGGCGAGCCGGACGCCCGTGTCGCGCCGGGCGGCGAGCGAGCCCCCGCCGACCGCGGCGAGCGCGTCGCCCGCGGGCGTCCCGTCCGCGACGAGCACCACCTCGTCGCGGACGCCCAGCGAGGGCCGCAGCCCGCGGACCAGGAAGTCCGCACGGGCGCGGCCCTCGGGGCCGGGAGCAGCGACGACGACGACGGAGGCCGGACTGCGTCTCATGGGGAGTGCATCGGCACTCACCCGTCCGGGCTAAAGCCCGCTGCTCAGACCCCCGCGGGGACGCGGCGCTGGGCCAGCGACGCGCGCAGCGCCTCCTGCCCGGGGCGCACGAGCAGCGGGGTGCCCACGGAGGTCGCGAGCGCCGCTTGCGCCGGCGCGGAGGTCAGGGCGACGTCGACCGAGCGGTAGAAGCGGTCCAGCTCGCCCGGGCGCAGCGCGTCGGTGACGAGCAGGATGTCCGGGCACTCGTGCCCGTCGGCCGTCCCCGCCTCGACCGCCGCGCGCAGCCGCTCCTCGATGCGGTCCAGCTCGTCGTCGGAGGACGACGGGTCGATCCACACGGCGAGGCAGACCTCGTCCGCGGGCGTGAACGCCGCGACGAACGTGCGCAGCGCCTCGTCCGGGGCGGAGGTGGTCCAGTCGGGCAGCAGCCCGAAGGTGTGCTTGCCCTGCGTGTCGAGCTCCAGGCCCAGGGGGCGCAGGCGCGTCGCGGGCGCGGCGGCCAGGGCCGCGAGGCGGCCTGCCACGAGGCCGGCGACGCGCTCCCAGCTGAAGTCACGGACGATGCGCGAGCGGCCGGCGGCCGCACGCACGGCGGCCTCCGCCGGGTGCTCGACGACGTGGCGCAGCGTGCGGGCCAGCGCGTCGCCGTCGGGCTCGTACAGGAAGTAGCCCGTCCGGCTCTCCGGCAGCCCCGTGCCCGAGAGGGCCTGCGGCTCCGCCGGGACGAGGTACGCCGTCTCCGCGTCGCAGAAGTCCACGGCGGCGCCGGCCCCCGTGACGACGACGGGCAGCCCGCACGCCATGGCCTCGGCGATGGGCAGGCCGAAGCCCTCCCCGCGGTACGGGTGCACCAGCACGTCGCAGGCGCGGTAGAGCATCGGCAGCTCGTGCGGCTCGAGCTCGCGGTCGATGACCTCGATCTCGGGCAGCGACGGGTCGGCGGCGAGCTGGCGGAGCCGCTCGTCCATGTCCTGCCCGCGGTAGACCGAGCCGGAGCCGAAGGTCTTCACGACGAGGCAGACGTCGTCGTCGCGGGTGAACTCGCGCAGGTACGCGGCGACCAGCACGTCGATGCCCTTGCGGTGGATGGTGCCGCCGACGAAGAGCAGCTTCGTGCCCTTCGTGGTGCGCAGCGCCAGCGCCTCGCCCTGCGGGGAGAAGGCGTCGACGTCGACGCCGTTGGGGACGACGTGGACCTTCGCTGCCGGGACGCCGGACGCGACGTAGCAGTCGCGCACGAAGGTCGTCGGCACCCAGGCCTCGTCCACCGCGGCCATGCCCTCGACCCAGGCGTCGGGCAGGCCGCCGTACTCCCACGGCTGGATGGCGACGAGCGCGCCCTGGTGCTCCGGGGCTGACCAGTCCGGCGGCCACTGGTGCCGCACCTCGACCTGCGGGTCGCCGTCGAGCACGGGGCCGACGGTGGAGGCGAGGGCGGCGAGCTCCGGTGCGTACGGGTCGACGGCCGGCCGCTCGACCGTGCGGCACTCGACGTCGACGCGGTCGAGCAGGCGGCTCACGACGGCGCGGTTCACGAGGCTGAGGCTGGTGTGCTGGAACTGCTCGCCGACCCAGCGCACGCGCGGGCCGCCGGGGGCGTGCGGGCGCGGCCGGGTGAGGTGCTCGCGGATCGCGAGGAAGCGCTGCTCGGCGACGTCGACCGCCTTCTCCCAGGTCCAGCGCGCGACGACGTCCTCACGGGCCCGGGCGCCGAGCGCGGCGGCGGCCGCGGGTTCGGCGGCGACCCAGCGCAGGTGCCCGACGAGGCTCGCGACGCTGGGGCTGGCCCACTGCTGCCCGCGGAAGAACGCGATCTCGTCGTCGGCGGGGACCGTCTCCAGCCCGTCGATGTCGACGAGCAGGGAGTTGGTGTCGTCCATGAAGGCGAGGTTGCCGCTCCAGCGCGTGGCGATGGTCGGCAGGCCGGTGGCCATGGCCTCGAGGTAGGGCCGCCCCCAGCCCTCGCCGCGGCTGGGACCGACGTACGCGGTGGCGGAGGCGTAGAGCCGCGGCATCTCCCGGTCGTCCACGAACTGGTCGAGCACGACGATCGGGGCGACGTCCGCGCGGGTGCGCCCCAGCGTGGCGAGGTACGCGTCGACGCGCTGGCTGATCTCGTCCTGCCGCGCGGAGGTGTGGCTCAGCGGGTAGGAGCGGAGCAGCAGCGTGACGTCGTCCTCGGGCCCGAACGCCTCGGCCCAGGCGCGCAGCAGCACGTCCCAGCCCTTGCGCGAGCTCCACTCGAAGACGGAGAGGAAGACGGTGCCGCGCAGGCCCTCGGTGACGAGGGGGCGCAGGCCCGGGCGGAAGCGGGTGGTGCTGACGCCCTCCGGCACGACGTGGATCGGGATGGTGACGCCGGCGTCGCGGAAGGTCTGGACGTTGAACTCGCTCGGCACCCAGAGCTCGTCCATGCCGTTGGCCTGCTCGGCCCAGCCGGCGGGCAGCGACGTCGTCTCGAACATCGTGCGGCCGACGTAGTAGCCGACGCCCGCGTAGTGGCGCAGGGTGTGCGGCTGGAGGTGCTGGACGAGGACGGGCCAGTCCTGGGCCGGCTCGGCGACGGCGGCGTCGAGGCGCGCCCGCAGCGTGGGCGACAGCCCGGCCATGTACTTCGGCGAGTCCGCGACGGGCAGGGCGCGCACGGCGTGCCCGCGGTCGCGCAGCCCCAGCACGTAGTGGCGCATCTCGTCGCCGAAGCCGCTGAAGTTGCGCATCGGGCCGAGCCAGGTGAGCTTCGGTTCGGCCGACGCGCCGAGGTTGAGCACGAGGTCGCTCGTCATGCTCCATCACTCGGACGGAGCAGCGGACCTCTTGAGCCCCGCGCTCGGGGTCAGTCCTCGCGCGAGAGCCAGAGCATGGAGAAGTCCGCGCGGGAGACGACCTCCGCGTCGACGAACGGCGCGAGGCCCCCGTCGGTGGCGATCTCGTACGTCGCGAAGCCCTCGCCGCGCACCTCGTCGAGGAACCCCTGCGGGTCGTCGTAGGAGCTGGCGTTGAACTCGAGGACGATCGCGAGGTCCGGCGAGCGGCGGCGCACGTCGGCCATCCCCTGCCAGACGGCGTACTCCGCGCCCTCGACGTCGATCTTGATGAGGTCGACGCTCTCCCAGTCGGCGAGCGCCTCGTCGAGGGTGACGGCCTCGACGGTCGTCGAGGTCGTCGAGTAGTCCTCGAAGCTGGCCGCCACCGAGGCGCTGCCGAAGAAGTCCTCCGGCACGAGGAGGTCCAGCGACCCCTTCTCGGACGACACGGCCTGCTGGCGCACCTCGGCCTGGACGTGGAACCCGTTGGCGCGCAGCGAGCGGCCGACCAGGCCGGCGTAGCGCTCCTGCGGCTCGAAGGCGAGCACCTTGCCCTGCGGCCCGACGGCGTCCGCCATGAGCAGCGAGAAGTAGCCGAGGTTGGCGCCGACGTCGACGGCCCTCATGCCCGGCTGGAGCGCGCGCGCCATGGCGAGCGTGATCCACGACTCCCAGTAGCCGTTCATGATGAGGTGCTGGGCGACGCTGACGTCACGGCCGTCGACGTAGGAGTGGTAGATGCCGAGGACGCGGCACAGCACGGTGTCGTCGCCGACGTAGACCCCGCGGGCCCCCTCGAGCGCGACCTGCTCGAGCAGCGCCCGGCTCTGGATGAGGTGGTTGTGCACGCGAGCCCCTTCGTCGCAGCCGGAAGCGGTCCAACACTAGGGCACGCCCCGGCGCACCGACGCCGGAGCGGCACCGCGGACGCACGCAGCGTCGCGATGCCGCCCCGGTGGGGGGTCAGGCGGAGGCCACCCGCGCGTACGTCGTGGTGGCGTACGACGGCACGCGGCCGGAGAGCCGGCTGCGGTAGTCGCTGCGGGTCGCGACCTCGGCGAAGTACGCCTCGCGGCGCCGTGCCGCGCACCCGCCCGGACGGTCGGACTGCTCGACCATGGTCGGCTCGAGCTGGGCGTTCATGCCGTCCTTGAGCAGGGCCAGCGCCTCGCCGCGCATCTGCGAGACGCGGGACTCGCTGACGCCGAGCTCCGCGGCGATCTCGGTCATCGGGCGCTCCTCGAAGAAGTAGCGCACCACGACGGTCTTCAGCCGGTCCGGGAGGACCTCGATCGCGTCGTAGAGGTAGCCCACCTTCTCGCGGTGGACGATCATCTCGTCCGGCGCGGGCTCGTGGACGCTGACGACCTCGTCGAGGGTGCCGGCGTCGGAGAAGCCCTGCAGGCTCAGGACGACGGCGCGCTGGACGTCCTCGTCCACGGCCTCGAGCTCGTCGACGGCGACACCGAGGTGAGCCGCGACCTCCTGCGGGGTGGGGGTGCGCCCGAGGACGGCGGTCAGCTCCTCCTCCGCACGGTCGCGCTTGCGGGCGCGGGAGCGTACGGACCGGCTGGCCCAGTCGTAGCTGCGCAGCTCGTCGATGAGGGCGCCGCGGATGCGGGTGGAGGCGAAGCGCGCGAAGGGCACGCTGCGCGAGTCGTCGTAGGAGCGGGCGGCCTGGGCGAGGGCTGCGAGGCCCGCCGAGGTCAGCTCGTCGCGGTTCACATGGGAGGGGAGACGACCGAGGATCTCGTTGACGAGGTAGCCGACGAGCGGGAGGTGCTCGCGGCAGAGCTCGTCCTCGAGGGAGGCGCGTCCGTGCGTTGCGGTCATGGCCGGGGCTTCGGGCCCTGCGCCTGAGGTGCTTGAGCAGCGGAAACGCAGAACCCCCCTCTCGGGCTAACGCTGGAGCGCAGTTCCCCCTATCGAGTAGGACGAAGGTCCCGGGGGTCCCCTGCCGAGGAGGGAGGGTGGATCTCCTCAGGTGCCCTGCCGTGGTGCCGAAGGGGACTGGGAAGAGCAGGACGAGCAGGAGGGACGGCGCATGAGCCTGGCCGGGGTCTCGAGCACGCTGTGGCGTGAGCGGGAGCTGCTCGAGCTGCTCCTGTTCAAGCTCGAGGAGGAGCAGCTGGTGCTCGCCTCCGGGCGGTCGCGCTGGCTGGCGCGCTCGACCAAGGAGGTCGAGATGGTGCTGGAGGAGGTCCGCAAGGCCGAGCTCCTCCGCGCCGTCCAGGTCGACGCCGCCGCCGCCGAGCTGGGCCTGCCGAGCGGGCCGAGCCTGCGCGAGCTGGCCGAGGCCGCGCCCGAGCCGTGGCGCGGGCTGCTCCTTGAGCACCGGCAGGCGTTCCTCACCGCCACCGCCGGGATCCAGGCGATGGCCGACATGAACCGCGAGCTGCTCACCGCCGGGTTCCGGGCGACCCGCGAGGCCCTCCTCGGCTTCGGCGACGGCACCGAGACGTACACCGCCGCGGGCGCGCCGGTCAGCGTCGGGCGCTACACGAGGCTCGTCGACGAGGCCATCTGATGAGCACCTTCGGCTCCATCAACACGGCGTACTCCTCGCTCGTCGCCCAGCGGCGGGCGCTCGACGTCACCGGCCAGAACATCGCCAACGCCAACACGCCGGGCTACTCGCGCCAGCGCGTCGACATGAACTCGGTCGCCGGGCCCTCGGTCCCCGCGCTGTTCTCGACGTACGACGGCACCGGCGGCGGCGTCGCCGTCACCGACGTGAGCCGCATCCGCGACGACTTCTACGCGGTGCGCCAGCAGATCGAGCACGGCAACCTCGCCAGCTCCGACCGTGCGCAGCAGACGCTCAGCGACATCGAGGACGCGGTCCCGGAGCCGTCCGACACCGGCATCGCGAAGACCATGCAGGACTTCTTCAAGTCGTTCACGAACCTCTCGCAGAACCCCGGCGGGTCGATGCGCCAGGCTGTCGTGGAGAGCGGCCAGGGCGTGGCGGACAAGCTCCACGACGCCGCCGGCAACCTCGACCAGCAGTGGAGCAACCTGCGCCAGACGCTGACGACCTCGGTCGCGGACGTCAACGCGACCACCACCGAGATCGCCAACCTCAACAAGGCGATCCAGTTCAACACCGCCGGCGGGGTGCCGTCGAACGAGCTGGCCGACAAGCGCGACGCCCTCGTGCTCAAGCTGAGCGACGCCATCGGCGTCACCGCCCGCCCGGGCAAGGACGGCTCGGTCGACGTCATGCTCGGCGGCTCGGCGCTCGTGTCCGGGAGCAACGCGCTGACCCTCGGCATCCAGGGCGCCTCGGTGCCCTCGGACGCGACCACGACCCCCGTGAAGATCGTCTACACCAACGACGGCAGCACGGTCCCGCTCAGCGGCGGCGACGTCCACGGCATCGTCACGGCCCTCACCGACACGATCCCGCGCTACAAGGCCCAGCTCGACGGCTTCGCCGCCGACCTCGCGAACCAGGTGAACACCCTGCACCGCCAGGGCTACGACCTCACCAACGGCCCCGACGTCCCCGGCGGCGACGGGCGCGACTACTTCGGCACCAACGACGGCACGACGTCCGTCACCGCCGCGAACATCAAGGTGGTCGTCACCGCCGACCAGATCGCCGCGAGCGCCAACCCCGGCGGCAACCTCGACGGCGGCATGGCGACCCGCATCGCCGCGCTGTCGACCTCGACGAGCTCCCCGGTGAACTCCTACAAGACGATGATCAGCGGCCTCGGCGTCGAGTCCGCGGCGGCGCAGCAGCGCTTCGCGACGCGCAAGGACGTCGCGGCCAAGGCCGACGACGCGATGACCACCACCTCGGGCGTCGACACCGACGAGGAGATGACCAACGTGCTGGCGTTCCAGCGCGGCTACGAGGCCGCGGCCAAGGTGATGACCACGATCGACAGCACGATCAACACCCTGATCCAGATGGTGAGCTGAACATGGTCGGGATGAGCCGCGTCACCTACGCGCACCTCGCGAACACCAGTCTCGCGGGGATCCAGAGCAACCTGGACCGCTACAGCCGGACCCAGGAGCAGCTCTCGAGCGGCAAGACGATCAGCCGTCCCTCGGACAACCCGTCGGGCGCCATCAGCTCGATGGGCTACCGGAGCGAGGCCTCGCAGTACCAGCAGTACGCCGACAGCGCCGCCGACGGCATCGACTGGCTCGACGCCGCGGACACCGCCCTGGGCGACATCCAGCAGTCCGTGCGCGACGCCCGCACCCTGACGGTGCAGGGCAAGTCGACCGGCAACAGCGACCCCAACGCCCGCAGGGCGATCGCGGACCAGATCGACCAGTTGCGCGCCGGCATCCTCAACAACGCCAACCGCCAGTACCTCGGCCGCCCGATCTTCGGCGGCACGACCTCGGGCTCCGCGGCCTTCGACTCGACCGGCACGTACATCGGCGACAGCGGGTCGGTGAACCGCGTCGCCGCCGACGGGGTCTCGGTGCGCGTCGACACCGACGGCGTCCAGACGTTCGGCAGCGGCCCGACGTCGGTCTTCGGCATCCTCGACGACATCAGCAACCACCTCAAGACCGACCCGACGCAGCTCGACGCCGACCTGGCCAAGCTCGACACGGCGGTCACCACCATCGGGTTCTCGCGCTCCAGCGTGGGTGCGCGCACCAACCGCCTCGACAGCCTCCAGCAGACCGCGAAGGACCGCGTGGACAACGCGAAGCGAGCCCAGGGCGACATCGAGGGCGTCGACATCGCCCAGGCGACCGTCGACCTCCAGCTGCAGCAGGTCTCCTACCAGGCGGCGCTCAGCACGGCCAGCAAGGTGCTGCAGCTCTCGCTCACCAACTTCCTCCGGTGAGCCGGTGCTCGCGTTGACGACCCTCATCGGCCACGATGGGCCCATGACAGTGCCGACCGTGCAGCAGGGCCTCGACGGGGCGCTCGTGTTCTCGCAGGGCCTCCCGGGCTTCCCGGAGGCCCGGCACTTCGCGCTCGTCGCCCTCGACGACGCCGGCCTGGTCTACGCGCTGCGCTCGATCGAGGACGAGGGGCTGCGCTTCCTGGCCGTCCCGCCCGCGCCCTTCTTCCCGGACTACTCCCCCGAGCTGCCGGACGACGCGGTGACCGAGCTGGGCCTCGAGTCCGAGGAGGACGCGCTCGTCCTGCTCCTCGTCACCTGCACCACGGGCATCGAGGACGCGACCGCCAACCTGCTCGCCCCCATCGTCGTGCACGCCCGCACGCACCAGGCCGCCCAGGTCGTCCTCTCCGGCTCCGACCTGCCGCTGCGCGCGCCGCTCCAGCCCTGAGGGCCCCGCGTCCCTAGGATGCGGAGCGACGGGCGCACGGAGGCGCCCGCGTCTGCGACCGTTGGGAGGGCCCGTGCTGGTCCTGAGCCGCCGTGCCGGCGAGAGCGTCATCATCGGGCACGACATCACCATCACCGTCCTCGAGGTGCGGGGTGACGTCGTCCGCATCGGCATCGACGCCCCGCGCACCGTCCAGGTGCACCGCGAGGAGGTCTACCGCGAGCTGCAGGCGTCCAACATCGCCGCCGCCGCCCCGCCCGAGGACGCGATCGCCGCGCTGACCGCGCGCATCGCCAAGGGCCGCCCCGGGCCGCCGCCGCCCGCGCAGTAGGCCGGACGCACTGACGGCCGCGGCCCCCCGAGGGGGACCGCGGCCGTCGGTGCTGCACCGGCTCAGATCAGGACGATCGAGATGCCGCCCTTGCCGTAGCCCTGGATGTCGACGACGAGGTCCAGGCGCCGGCCGGTCTGGCGCGACATCTGGAGCGTGTCGTTCGGGGGCAGCTCGCGCAGCCCGTACGTCTTGTGCAGGCGCACGGCCGGCTGTCCCGGGTTGTTGAACATCGACGCGAGCACGTTCAGCACCTCGTCGAAGTTCTCCTTGACGTTCGGGAAGAGCTGCTTCTCGTCGATGCAGTCGTCGGCGCCGCCCTTGGGGACGAGGCCGATGGCGGCACCGGCGTACGCCGAGAAGGACAGGTCGGCGACGATGATCGCCGCCGTCCCGATCCCGTCGACGTACTCCGCCGTGGTGGCGAGCTCCGTGGCGGAGTGCACGACCTGGCCGCCGAGGACCAGGTCGCAGTTGCGGAACAGCAGCCCCGTCAGGGCGTCACGGACGGTCTTCTCGCTGGGGATCGTCTTGATCGAGGACATGGGACAGTTCCGTTCGAGGGGGGTGGGTCTGCTACTTGATGACGGGCTCGAGGGCCTCGCGGAAGGCCTCGGGCGTGAAGGGCTTGGCGATGAGGAAGAGCGCGCCCGAGGACTCGGCGCGGTCCCGCATCTCCTGGGACGTCTCGGAGGTGACGAAGCCGAAGTTGACCTTCGACCCGGTCGAGCGGAGCTGCGCGAGCAGCTCGATGCCCGTCATGTTGGGCATGTTCCAGTCGCTGAGGACGAGGTCCGGCGACTCGCTCTTCACCTTCTCGAACGCGTCAGCACCGTCGACGGCCTCGACGACGTCGTGGCCGTCGAAGCCGGCCTGGCGCAGCGTGCGGGTGACGATCTGCCGCATCACCTTGCTGTCGTCGGCGATGAGGATCTTCATGGTCAGCCGACACCACCCTCGGAGGCGGGGCCGTGCCACACCGTGATCTCGAAGACCTCGCCCCACCACTCGAGCGCGGCCTGGCCGACGATGACCGCGGCGCGCTCGTTGACGGCGACCGTGCCGTGCGAGACGACCGGCAGCGTCAGGGAGCTCGGCCCCGGCAGCACGCTCTTCACGTTGCCGCCGACGATGTTGGCGAGCTCGCCGACCGCGTCGTCGATGTCGCCCTTGGTCAGCTCGTCCTCCGGGATCTCCAGGAGGGCGGAGCCGACGAGGCGGGCGCCGCGTGCCGTGGTGGCCACGACGACGGTGCCGTTCCAGGCGCCGAAGACCGACACGTTGGACGAGATCTCGGGCGTGAGGGTGCCCAGCATGGCCGGGAGCGCCTCCTCGCCGAGGTACGAGGACCACAGGTCCCCCGCGATGCCGAGGATGTCCTCGTCGGCGATGACGGCGGTCATGCGTTCACCGTCGACAGGCCGAGCAGGGCCAGCTTGTCAGCGATGGCGTCCGCGGTGAAGGGCTTGATGACGTACTCGTGGGCGCCGGCGGCGAGGGCGCGCACGATCTGGCCGTGCTCGCTCTCCGTCGTCACCATCATGAGCGTGATCGAGGCGTACTCCGCGCGGGAGCGCACCTCCTTGACGAACGTCAGTCCGTCCATCACGGGCATGTTCCAGTCCACCAGCGCGAGGCTCGGCAGCTCACCCTGCGCCTGGAGCGCGGTGAGGGCGTCGAGCGCCTCCTGGCCGTTGCCGGCGTCGGAGACCGTGAACCCCTGGGCGGCGAGGATGCGGCCCAAGATGGTGCGCATCGCTCGCGAGTCGTCGATGACGAGGGCGCGCATGTCAGGCCCCTCTCCTTCCGGATTGTGCGATCGGTCGGTGGACCGGCGCTCCTGAGACGAGGACGCGGTCCCACGCGTCGTCCACGCCGAGTGTTGTTTCGGCACCTCCGAGCAGGAGATGACCGTCTGGGCGCAACGAACTCGCGACACGCTTGAGGATCGACCGCTTGGTCGGTGTGTCGAAGTAGATGAGGACGTTGCGGAGCAGCACGATGTCGAACTGCGGCATCGCGCCGAAGGGCGCCGCGAGGTTCATGCGCCGGAAGGTGATGGACTGCCGGAACTCCGGAGCCACCTCCCACTCGGTGCCCACGCGGTGGAAGTGCTTGACGAGCAGGGGAGCGGGAAGACCCCGGTTCACCTCGAGCTGCGAGTAGCGGCCGGCCTTCGCCCGCGCGAGCATCTCCTCGGAGATGTCGGTCGCGAGGATCTCGAGCCGCCAGCCCGCCGCGCGGACCGCGTCCGACACCGACATGGCGACGGTGTACGGCTCCTGGCCGCTGGAGCAGGCCGCCGACCAGATGCGCAGCGTGCGGTCGGGACGACCGGACGCCAGCACCTCGGGGACGAGCTGGTCCTGCAGCGCCCGGAAGGGCGAGCCGTCCCGGAACCACGACGTCTCGTTGGTCGTCAGCGCGTCCACGACGCGCGCGGACTCGCGCGCGTCCCGGCCGAACCGAAGACCCTCGACGTACGCGGTCACGCTGTCCTTGCCCGCCTGGCGGGACAGGGGCAGCAGCCGGGACTCGACGAGGTACTCCTTGCCCGGCTCGAGCACGATGGCCGCCTCGCGGTACACGAGCTCGCGGACCCAGTCGAACGCTGCCGGGCTGAGGTTCGAGGCCGGCCGCCCGGCGGGGGAGAGCCCCCGCACCGGCGCCGGTGCTGTGGTCATGGACGTACCCCCATCGCTGTGAGGTGGGGGACGTTCCCCACCGCATCGGTCACCGCGCCGGCGATGGCGCTGATCGGAAGGACCTGGTCGGCGAGGCCCGCGTGCGTGACCGCACCGGGCATCCCCCAGACCACGGACGTCGCCTCGTCCTGGGCCAGGACGGTCGCGCCCTTGGCCTTGAGGAACTGCGCGCCCTTGCGCCCGTCGGAGCCCATGCCGGTCAGGACGACCGCGAGGGTCGCACCGCCGTACGTCGCTGCGACGCTGCGGAAGAGCACATCCACCGCGGGGCGGCAGAAGTTCTCGGGCGGCCCGCTGGTCAGGTGGACCACCGTGCCGGCAGGAGCCCGCTTGAGCTCCATGTGGAAGTCGCCCGGCGCGACGAGCACGAGGCCGGGACGGAGGACGTCGCCCTCCGCCGCCTCGCGCACCTCGAGCGGGCTGGTGCGCGTGAGCCGCTCCGCGAGCAGCCGCGTGAAGATCGGCGGCATGTGCTGCACGACCACCACGGGGACGCGGAGGTTGGCGGGCAGCCCCGTGAGCACCTTGGCGAGCGCCTCGGGACCACCGGTGGAGCTGCCGATCGCGACGATCTCGGGCCGCGCGGTGGAGCGCGGGACGGCGGGACCCGGAGGAGCCACCACCGGCTCCTGCTGCGCGGCCTGGCTCGCCAGGGGCGTGCGCCCGGCCAGCGGGGTGCGCGGCCGTACGACGCCGGCGACCGGCGCCGAGGCGGCCGGAGCCGTCCTCCGGCGCGGGCCGGGGTCGACGGGCGTGCGGCCGCAGAGGCCGAGCAGCTTCGGCACCAGCTGCTCGCGCACGCTGCGGACGGAGTCCGTCAGCGCCGTGGTGTTCGAGGGCTTGGTGACGTAGTCGCTGGCGCCGAGCGAGAGCGCCTCCAGGGTCTTGGAGGCGCCCCGCTCCGTCAGCGTGCTGAACATGATGACCGGTATGCGCGGGTGCTTCTGGCGCAGGGCCTTCAGCGTGCCCAGCCCGTCGAGCTCCGGCATCTCGATGTCGAGCGTGATCGCGTCCGGGAGCAGCTCGTCGATCTTGTCGAGGGCCAGCCTGCCGTTGGCGGCCGTCCCGACGACGGTGATCTCCTGCTCGGTCTCGAGGACCTGGGCGACGATGTGGCGCACGACCGCGGAGTCATCGACGACGAGCACACGGATGTCTGCCATGCGCTGCCCTCCGTCCCGTGGGGTCGAGGCGGAGCACTCGCTCCGTTGCAGGTCTATCGACGTGGCGGCAGGGGCCTTGAGGAGTTCGTCACGTGGTGGGGTGGGCCGCAGGGGTGAGGACGCGCCGAGGGCCGGCCCTCCGCGAGGAGGACCGGCCCTGGGGGTGGAGCGAGGGGGCGCTGTGCGCCCGCGCGAGGAGTCAGACCAGCCCGGCGACGGGAGCGGTGAGCACGTCGAGGTCGACGTCGGCCAGCAGGTCGCCCACGACCATCGCGTGCACGGCGCCGGAGACGGCGTTCCAGACCCCGCCGGCCAGCTGCGGGGTGGAGAAGCCGGCGGCGCGGACGGCGCGGACGGCCGCCATCTGGGCCGCCGCGGCCGGGCGGGTGCGCGCCGAGAGGTGCGCGGCCCAGGAGGCGTTGTGCACGGCGAGCGCCCACGGGCGGGTGCTGGCGCGGTGCTGGTCGGAGGCGCCCAGCAGGGCCTCGCGCTGCGCCGGGGACAGCCCGCGCAGCGCGTCGAGCAGAGCGGTGACCTCGCCCGCCGCGGGGCCCAGGTCGAGGGTCGGCGCGGTGCGCGAGCCCCAGACCGAGCGCCACGGGTCGAGCAGCACGGCGCGGTCGGCGGTCGACAGCATCGCCGCGGCGTACGTGCCCGCGACGGCGTCGCAGACGACCCCCACCGCGCGGCCGGCGGCCTCGTCCTGCACCGCCAGCGTGCCGGTCCCGGCCCAGGTCCAGTCGAAGACGTCGTGCCGCACGCAGGTGATGACGTCGTCGAGCCCGCCGATCGACGTCGTCGCGAGCTGGCGCAGGGCGGCGAGGGTGGCCGCGCCGGGAGCGGCCGCGGCGGCCTGCTCGGAAGCGCCGCGCAGCGTGCCCTGGTCGCGCGTCACGCGGGTGACGTTGGCCCACGCGCCGACGCGGTCGACCTCGGGGCCGGCGGCGGCGAGGAGCGCGGGCAGGTCGGCCGGCCCGAGGGCCAGGGCCGTGGCGAGGACACCGGCGACCTCCTCGCCACCGGGGCGGCGGACGAGGTCGAAGCCGAGGACGGGAGCGCTGACCAGGGAGTACATGGACCAAGGTTCCCCCGCCGGTGCGTCTGGCGCACTCCCCCAACGAGGGGTTTGGACAGTGCGGAGCGCGTACGCCTGGTCACGGAGCGCGAACGCCCCGAGGGGGACGCCCAGGTCGGGCGTCCCCCTCGGGACCGGTGGTGCGGCTGCGCGGTCAGACGCTGAAGCGCGAGACCAGCGACTGCAGCTGCGCGGACATCCGGGAGAGCTCCTCGGCGGAGGTGCGCGCCTGGTTCACGCTCTGCGCGGTCGCCGAGGTGCTGGCGGCCACGGCGCCGATGCCGTCGGCGATCTGCTCGGTCGCCGAGGCGGCCTCGTTGACGTTGCGGCCCATCTCGCCGGTCGTCGCGCTCTGCTCCTCGACCGCCGAGGCGATCGTGGTCTGGAAGTCGTTGATCCGGGCGATGATCGCCGCGATCTCGCCGATGGCCTCGACCGCGGAGGTGGTGTCGGCCTGGATGGCCTCGACGCGGCGGACGATGTCCTCGGTGGCGCGGGAGGTCTCCTGCGCGAGGTCCTTGACCTCGTTGGCGACGACCGCGAAGCCCTTGCCGGCCTCGCCGGCACGGGCGGCCTCGATGGTGGCGTTGAGCGCCAGCAGGTTGGTCTGCTCGGCGATCGAGGTGATGACCTTGACGACGTCGCCGATCTGGCGCGACGAGTCGCCGAGCGAGGCGACCGTGGCGTTGGTGGCCTCGGCCACGCCGACCGCCTGGGCGGCGACGCGGGCGGCCTCGGAGGTGTTGACCGAGATCTCGCGGATCGAGGCGCCCATCTCCTCCGAGCCGGTGGAGACGGTGGCGACGCTCTGCGAGACCAGGCTGGCGGCCTGGGCGACGGTGGCGGCGCGCTGCGAGGCGGTGTCGGCCGAGTGCGTGATCTCCGAGGAGACGGCCGTCAGCTGCTGGGCGTTGGCCGCGAGGCCGCTCGCCGAGTCGGAGACGGCGCGGACGAGCTCGCCGACGCCGGTCTGGGCGCGGCCGATCGCGGCGGCCATGCGGCCGATCTCGTCGTCGCCGTCGGCCTCGAGCGTGGTGCGCAGGTCACCGGCGGCGAGGGCGTCGAGCGCCTCGACGGCCTTGCCCAGCGAGCCGGCGATGCTGCTCGCGAGGCTGGCGCCGTACGCCGCCAGCACGACGAGCGAGACGACCAGGACGGCCCAGACGGCCGCGCCGGAGGAGTGGGTGCCGACCCAGGAGGAGACGGCGGTCGAGGCGAGACCGAGGCCCGACAGGGCGCCGATCTTCGTCCGCACCGACAGGGAGGAACGGGACATCAGGGGAACCTCTTCGAGGTGGGCCGCGGAGCGCGGGCGGGGGTGGTCAGGAGGGGTGACGTACGACAGCTCGGCTGGGTCGGCGCTCAGCCGACGTCGGTGCGCGAGGCCGTCAGCCGACGTCGACGGCCTTGTCGATGTCCAGGGCCAGCAGCAGCCGGTCCTGCAGCTTGTACGCGCCGGTGATGAGCTCCCGCTCCGCCGCGCTGAGGGTGGAGGGCGGCGTCTCGAAGACGTCGTCCGCGACGTCCACGACGTCCCCGATCTGGTCGACGAGCAGGCTCACGACCTCGCCGTCCACGCGGACGACGACGTTCATCGGCTCGGCGTCCTGGGTGCGCGGCTGCAGCGAGAGGCGGCGCCGCAGGTCCACCGAGGTCACCACCTGGCCGCGGAGGTTCATCAGGCCGCCGATCGCCTCGGGGGCGAGGTAGACCTTGGTGCTGGGCTGGTAGCGGAGCACCTCCTGCACGCGGCTCACCTCGACGCCGAACAGGTGGTCGGCGAGGGTGAAGGTCGCCAGCTGGGTCATGTCAGATCCCTTCCATCACGAAGCCGGCGGCTGCGATGGCCGCGGGGTCGAAGCCCTCGCCCGCACCGAAGCCGTTCGCCGAGGCGTAGGGCTCCGGGTCGAGCGGGAAGTGCGGGTCGGCCGAGAGGATGGCCTGGCGCACGTCGAGCAGCTCGATGACCTGCTCCTGGATCAGCGCGGAGCCGAGCAGGCCGACGTCGTCGACGTCGCTGCGCGCCTTCACGCCCTCCTCGACGATGTCGACGATGCGGTCGACCACGAGGGCGACGCTGCGCCCGCCGCGCGAGGACACGATCATCGGCAGGCGCTCGTGGGTGCCGTCGTCGTACGAGCCGAGGTGCTGCGAGAGGCGCACCAGCGGGAGGATCTCGCCGCGGTACTCGACGACCTCGCGGCTGCCGACGTGCTGCACCTTGTCGCTCGGGAACTCCTCGAGGCGCGTGACCATGTCGAGCGGGATCGCCACCCGGCGGTCGCCGGCGACCTGGGCCACGAGCAGGCGCTCGACCTCCGCGACCGTGGTCGCCTGGGTCTCGATCGAGCTGAGCCGCTCGGTCGCGTCGCTGCGCAGCGTCCGGGCCGCGAGGGCCTGGATGTCGAGGATGAGGGCGACGGAGCCGTCGCCGAGGATCGTCGCGCCGGAGTAGACCCCGATGCCCTTGAGCCGCGAGGACAGCGGCTTGACGACGATCTCCTCGCTGTTCAGGACGCGGTCGAGGATGAGCCCGAAGGTCCGCCCCTCCGACTGCAGGACCGCGATGTTGAGCAGCCCGTCGCGGCGCCGGCCCTCGAGGCCGAGGACGTCGGCGAGGTCGACCAGCGGCAGGAGGCGGCCGCGCAGGCGGTAGACCGGCGCGCCCGAGACCTGCTCGACGGCGGCGGTGCCGCGCGACGCGTCCACGCTCACGACCTCCAGCAGCGAGATCTGCGGCACGGCGTACCGCTCGCCGCAGCACTCGACGGTCAGCGCCGGCACGATCGCCAGCGTGAGCGGGATCGTCAGGCGGAAGACCGCGCCCTGGCCGACCGTCGAGGTGAGGTCGACGGTGCCGCCGATCTTCTCGATGTTGGTCCGCACGACGTCCATGCCGACGCCGCGACCCGAGACGTTGGTGATCTTCTCCGCGGTGGAGAAGCCCGCCTTGAAGATGAGGTTGAGGATCTCGCGCTCGGGCATCGCGTCGGCCTGGGCCTGGGTGAGCAGCCCGCGCTCGACGGCCTTCGCCGCGATGCGCGCGGGGTCGATGCCCGCACCGTCGTCGGCGATCTCGACGACGACGCGGCCGCCCTCGTGGAAGGCGCGCAGGCGCAGGGTGCCGACCGCGGTCTTGCCCGCGGCGACGCGCTTCTCCGGCGACTCGATGCCGTGGTCGACCGAGTTGCGGACGATGTGGGTCAGCGGGTCCTTGATCGCCTCGAGCAGCGTGCGGTCGAGCTCGGTCTCCTTGCCGTGCATCTCCAGCGAGACCTGCTTGCCGAGCATGCTCGACAGGTCGCGGACGACGCGCGGGAGCTTCGACCAGAGGTGGTCGATGGGCTGCATGCGCGTCTTCATGACGCCCTCCTGCAGCTCGCTCGTCACGAGGTTGAGCCGCTGGGTCATGCGCAGCAGGTCCATGTCGTGGTCGCTGCTCGCCCGCTGGATGAGCTGGTTGCGGGTGAGGACCAGCTCGCCGACGAGGCGCATCAGCAGGTCGAGCTGGTCGACGTCGACGCGGATCGTGCTGTCGGCGGCGCTGCGGCGGTTGCCGGTCTCGACGCTCGCCTCGGTCTCGACCGCGTGGAGCGCGACCGAGCTGGCGGCGGGCGCGGGCTCCGCGGCGGGCGCGGGGCTCTCAGCGACCATCTCGGGCTCCTCCGTGGGGACGGGCTCGGCGGCCGCCTTGGCCGACCGGCGGGTCGTGGTGGTCTTGCGCGTACGCCGCTTGGGCGCCGGCGCGGCCGCCTCCTGGGCGGGCGGCTCCTGCTCGGCGGCGGCCTCGGCCGGCGCCTCGGGCGCGGCCTGCTCGGCGACGGCCTCGGCGGGAGCGGCGGGCGCAGCGGGAGCAGCGCCGGTGAGGCAGGCCTCGACGAGCGCGACCGCGCCGCTCACGTCGACGTCGCCCTCGGTGCCGTCCTGCTCGATGCGCGAGAGCAGCTTGCGGACGTCGTCGACCATGCGCAGCAGCGCGTCGGTCGAGGCCGGCGTCATCGAGAGCTCGCCGTCGCGCAGGCGGCTCAGCAGGTTCTCCCCCACGTGCGTCAGGGACTCGAGCTTCCCGAAGGCCAGGAAGCCGCTCGTGCCCTTGATCGTGTGGATGGTGCGGAAGATGCTGGAGAGGAGGTCGCGGGACCCCGGCTGCTGCTCGAGCGCGACGAGGTCGCGGTCCAGCTGGTCCAGGTTCTCGTGGCTCTCGACCAGGAACTCCTGGACGATCTCGTCCATGCCTTCAAGGCCGTCCATCGGACCCCTTCTCTGTCGGGCGCTCTGTGCAGACTCGGTGCAGAGCGGTACGGGTGCGGCGACCAGGAGCCTCCGCAGCCGGCCACGCGTCGCTGGATCCCTCATCGGCGGCTGCCGGGTCTGCTTGAACGTTCTGCACCGGCCTCGTTCCGCCGGTCAGGTGGCGCGGCGCCCGTGCCGACGAACCGCTCGTGCCGCAGAACCCCACCGACGCCTCCCGCACCGCGCTCGTGCGCGCGCTCGTCGGGATCACCGCGGGGCTCACCGCTGACGCGGTGCTGGTCCGCGCCGCGCGCGCCGCGGTCGAGCTGACCTCCACCCGCGGGGAGAGTGCCGCGGCACTCGTGCTCACGACGCCCGACGGGCGCAGCCTCGGTGCCGCGAGCGCGCGCGGGACGGCGTACGCGGTGGTGGCCGACGGCGAGCAGGCCGCGCAGGCCGCGGCCGAGCTGCTCGCGGACGGAGCGACGCTCGTGCGGCAGGTGCTCGTGCACGGCACGGCCTCGGGCCGGCTGCTGCTGCGCTGCTCCACCTGCCCGCCCGGCGACGCGGAGGCCGTCGCGGACGCGCTGGCCGCCGCGGCCGGGGTCGCGCTCGGCAACGCCCGCCTGCTCGAGCAGGCCGAGCAGCGCCGCCGGTGGCTGGAGGCGACCGCCGAGGTGAGCTCGGCGCTGCTGGGCCACTCGGACCCGGAGGCCGAGCTGAGCCTCGTCGCCGACCGGGCCCGCGTCGTGGCCGACGCCTCGCTCGCCATGATCCTGCTGCCGGCCGGCCCCGACGCGCTGCTCGTCGAGGTGGTGTCCAGCAGCGACGGCACGGCCGGGAAGGTGCAGGGCGACCGCGTCCCCCTCGTCGGGACCCTCTGCGGGCAGGTGCTGAGCGAGGGCGAGGCCGTCGTCGTGGACGACCCGCCGCCGGGCGCCGCTGAGCTGCGCGGCGACCTGCTGTGCGGCGACGCCCCTCCCGGGCCCGCGCTCCTGCTGCCGCTCGGCAACGTCGACGACGTCCGCGGCGTGCTGGCGCTGAGCCGCCCGGCGGGCGCCCCGAACTTCACGACGGTCGACCTGGCGCTCGCGACGACGTTCGGCGGGTCGGCCGCGCTCGCGCTCGACCGCGCCCGCGCCCAGTCCGACCGGGCCGCGCTGGCCGTGCTCGAGGACCGCGACCGGATCGCCCGCGACCTGCACGACCTGGTCATCCAACGGCTGTTCGCGACCGGCCTGCAGCTGCAGGGGATGGCGCGCCAGGCCGACGCCGGCGTACGCGCCAAGCTGGACAGCGCGGTCGACAGCCTCGACGAGACCATCCGCGAGATCCGGACCACGATCTTCCAGCTGAACCGGCGCCCCGACAGCGTGGACCTGCGCGGGCAGCTGCGCGACGTCGTCGACGAGGCGGCGCGCCCGCTCGGGTTCCCCGTGTCCTGCACGCTGTCCGGGCCGGTCGCCGAGGGCGTGCCGGAGGAGGTCGCCGGGCACCTGCTCGCCGTGCTCCGAGAGTCGCTGTCCAACGTCGCGAAGCACGCCGGTGCCACCGCCGCCTCGGTGACCGTCGAGGTCGGTCGCGACGTCGTGCTCGTCGTGGAGGACGACGGCCGCGGCTACGTCGAGGACCGGCACGGCAGCGGCATGCGCAACATGCGCTCCCGCGCGACGAAGCAGGGCGGGCGGCTCACCGTCTCCCCCCGCGCCTCGGGCGGCACCCGGCTCGAGTGGCGGGTGCCCCTCCCCGTGGGCTGATCCGCCTGCTCGCTACGGTGTCCTCGCCCGTACGCCAGCCCTGCCCGAGGTGCCGCATGACCGACCTGCCCGCGCTGGGTGACCTCCGGCTCCACGGCGTCCCCGCCGACAGCGCGGTCGACGAGCAGGCGGGCACGGTGCGGCTCACGGCCGGACCGCGTACGGACTGGTTCAACGACCCCGCCAGCGGCAGCCGGCAGCACTCCGCACCGGCGCTGCTCCTCGACGTCGACGGCGACTTCTCCCTGTCAGCGCGGGTCTCCGTCGAGTTCGGCTCGACGTTCGACGCCGGAGTCCTCTGCCTGCACCGCAGCGAGGAGGTGTGGGCCAAGCTCTGCTTCGAGTTCTCCCCGCAGGGCGAGCCGATGGTCGTCTCCGTCGTCACGCGCGGCGACTCGGACGACGCGAACGCCGTGGTCGTCGAGGGGACGACCGTGCACCTGCGCGTGTCGCGGAACGGCGAGGCCTACGCGTTCCACTACTCCCTCGACGGGGGGCACTGGCACTTCGTGCGCCACTTCCGCCTGCCCGTGGCGGCCGCGGGGACGCAGGTCGGCTTCCTCGCGCAGTCGCCCACCGGCGAGGCGTGCACTGCGGTCTTCGAGGACGTCGCGCTGACCGCGGCGCCTCCGGCGGACCTGCGGTCGGGGGTCTAGAACCCCTTGAGGCGCGGGAGGTAGCGCCCCCGCTCCTCGGCCTCGTAGACGTCGCTCGCCGGACCGACGACGAGCGGGTCTGGAGTGCCGACCACGTCGTGGTCCTTGCCGTCGTACTCGAAGCGCGACAGCACGTGCCGGATGGCCTCGAGCCGCGCGCGCTTCTTGTCGTTGGACTTCACCACCGTCCACGGCGCGTCGGCGGTGTCGGTGTAGAAGAACATCGCCTCCTTCGCCTCGGTGTAGTCGT
Source organism: Motilibacter rhizosphaerae (assembly GCF_004216915.1). Lineage (NCBI taxonomy): Bacteria > Bacillati > Actinomycetota > Actinomycetes > Motilibacterales > Motilibacteraceae > Motilibacter > Motilibacter rhizosphaerae. The sequence goes on along the minus strand of NZ_SGXD01000001.1, from coordinate 694,284 downwards.
CCCAGCGGTCGAGCGACGCGATGTCCATCGGCGAGAGCTTCCACTGCCGCACCGGGTCGACCTGGCGGATGAGGAACCGCGTGCGCTGCTCGGCCTTCGACACCGAGAACCACAGCTTTACGAGGCTGATCCCGGACCGCACGAGCATCCGCTCGAGCTCCGGTGCCTGCCGCATGAACTCGAGGTACTCGGCCGGCGTCGCGAAGCCCATGACCCGCTCGACGCCCGCGCGGTTGTACCAGGAGCGGTCGAACATGACGATCTCGCCGGCGGCGGGCAGGTGCGCGATGTAGCGCTGGAAGTACCACTGCGTGGACTCGCGCTCCGAGGGCTTCTCCAGCGCGACGACACGCACCGCGCGCGGGTTCAGGTGCTCGGTGAACCGCTTGATGGTGCCGCCCTTGCCCGCGGCATCGCGCCCCTCGAAGAGGATGACGAGCCGCTCGCCCGACGCGCGGATCCAGTTCTGCAGCTTGAGCAGCTCGATCTGGAGCTGGCGCTTGGTCTTCTCGTACTCCTGGCGGCTCATCCGCTCGGGGTAGGGGTAGCCCTCCTGCCACGTGTCGATGACGCTGCCGTCGGGACGGAGGAGGACCGGCTCGCCCTCGTCGTCGATGTCGACCCGCAGGTGCTCGAGCTCCTCGTGCAGTGCGGCCTGGGTCAGCTGCTCCATGGGGCTTGCATACCCCGTGGTCGGCAGGTGCTGCACCGGCTCGACGACGGTTCAGCGGATGTTCACCGACTCAGTAGCTGTCGCGCCTCACCCGCTCGGTCGCGAGCAGCCTCCCGCGGTCGTCGTAGGCGCGGAGCACCACGACGGGCTTGGGGACCCGGGGACCGGGCACCCACCGGTGCGGGACCAGGACCCCGAAGAAGCGGCGCGCCGGCTCCGTCGTGGGATGGTCGACGCGGCGTACGGGGAGGCGCGTGCCGTCGTCCATGGTGGCGGTGATGCGCGCAGCCCCACGCGGGGCGATGCCGATGACGCCAGGACCCTCGTTGTCCGCGCGGAACTCGCGCGGCAGGTCCTGCGTCCCCCAGCTCCCGATGAGGAGCGCATCACGCTCGCACCCGAGGACGACGGGAGGCCCGTCCGGCCACGGCAGCCGAGCCAGCTCCTGGCCGGTGAACCCCTGGTCCCAGACCGGGACGTCCTCGCTGTCCCAGTCCGCGCAGCCCGCCCAGTGGTCGCGCAGGGGCAGGGGCTTCCCCGCGCCGACGGGGAGGACCTGGTCGCGCTGGGCCACCGGACCGGGCTGCGTGACGAGGTAACCGCCATGGTGCGTCCAGTACGTCGAAGGGTCGCCGCCCTCGATGTACGGCTGTCCGGGCACGACCTCGGTCCGCACCACGAAGGACCCGTCGGAGGGCGGCGTGAGGTCGCACCTCAGCACGAGCGGAGGGCCTCCCGGTGCCACCTCGCCGGCGCACGACTGGGCGAGGGTGGGCACGCCCTCGCCGTCCTGCTCCTCGAACCGGTTCGAGAGGACCCGGACGGAGGCCGGCCCGAACTCCCGCACCCAGGTGCGGCCGAGCTCCACCGTGACTCGAGCCCGGTAGTGCCGACCAGCGACGAGCGTGGCTGGGAGGCCCTGGACGTCCAGCACCCGAGCGGTGGGGGCGGGTACTCGGGGACGGGAGGGGGCGGGCACGGCGGCGAGGGCAGCACCGACGCCCAGCGCGAGCAGCGGGAGGAGCGCAGCAGTCCACCTGGTGAGGAGCCGCTCACGAGGCCCCAGACGGCCCTGCGTGCGGTCGAGGTACCGGTAGGTCGTCCAGGACAGGCCGCGCACCCGGTACGGGCTGCGCGGGTCCTCGGTCTGGAGCACGTGCGCAACGTAGCAGGACATTGGTACATTCGTCCTGCGGTCGGCCGGCGTCCGCCAGGAGGAGGACGCGTGGACGACGCCGTGGTCACCGGACTCCTCGTGGTCTGGCTCGTCTGCTGGGGGGTCCTGCTGCACTCGGCCGAGCCCGAGGTCTCCTTCCGGCGCCTGGACCGCTTCGTCGAGCGCTGCAGGCTCGGGATCTCGGAGCAGAACGGTCCCGTGGTCGTCCGCTACCTCACCACCGCGCGGCGGTGGCGGACCGCGGGTGCCGTCGCCGGACTGGCCGTAGGTCTCGGGCGGGGGCTCCCGACCGGGACCCCCTCCGTGGACACGGCCTGGATCCTGGCCGGCTGGTTCGTCGGGGCGGCCCTGGCGGAGTGGCGCGTCACGGGGCCCTCCGCGGAGCGCGCGAGAGCCGCGCTCGTCGCCCGCGAGCGCCGCCGCTACGCCGCTGGCTGGGTGAGCGCGCTCCCGCTGGTCCTCGCGGTCGCAGCGGTGGTGACCGCGGTGCTCGACGTCATCGCCTGGGGCCGGCTCGGCGGTCAAGCGCTGGTGCCCTGCGCCTCGCTGGCCGTGGTCAGCGTGGCCACCGTCGTGCTGGTGCGCACCGCCGTGGGCCGCGCGCTCGCCCGTCGACAGCCGGGCGGCCTCGCGCCCGACGTGCTCGCCGCGGACGAGGCGGTGCGTCACCGCTCGGTCCACGTGCTGCACGGGACGGGCACCGCCCTGGTCGGCATCGCGCTGGGGTCGCTGCTACGCCTGCACCCCGACGTCCCCGGGCTCGTCGCCGACCTCGTCACGCTCGGCGCGGCGCTGCTCGGGTGGGGGATCGGACTGCGCTCGGTGCCGCTCGAGTTCGCCGAGGAGCCCTACGCCCGGGCGCGGGCCGAGGCGGCGGCATGATCCTCGAGGTCGACAGCGGCTCGCCGGTCCCGCCGTACGAGCAGCTCCGCGCGCAGATCGCGGACCTCGTCGCCGCGGGCTCGCTCCCCGTCGGCCACCGCCTGCCCAGCATCCGGCAGCTCGCGGTCGACCTCGACCTCGCGCCCGGGACGGTCGCCCGGGCGTACCGCGAGCTGGAGAGCGCCGGCGTCGTCGTCAGCCGCGTGCGGCACGGGACGACGGTCGCCGCCGCACCCGAGCCGGTCGAGTCGGGAGCGGCGGCCGCGCTCCTCGAGCAGGCAGCCGCGGCGTACGCCCGCGCCGTGAGACGCGCGGGCGCGAGCCAGGACCAGGCCGTGGCGGCCCTGCGCGAGAAGCTGGCTCCCGCGGACCCGCCGGAGGCCCTGGCATGACCGGCAGCGCGGCCGAGCCGCCGCTCCACCACGACGTGCTGCGCCCGGAGGACGGGGAGGTGCTGGGACGCGTCGTCCGCGCGGCGGAGGGCTGGCAGCCCCAGACGGTGTTCGGCGCCGCGCTCGGCGGGCCCGCCGCCACCGCCGCGGAGGCGGAGGCCCACGTCCGGGAGCACGGGCTGACGGCGCTCGCGGAGCCCTGGGAGGTGCGCGGCGAGGACGGCACGTGGCAGCGCTGCTGGCTGCTCGAGGTGCGCCCGCAGCGCGTGCGCATCAGCTGGACGCCCCCGAAGTACCTGCTGGCCGGCCAGACCACGTGGCTGGAGGCTCCGGGAGAGGTGCTGCGCCGGGCGCAGTGAGGGAGGGGCCTGCCCGGAAGGGCGACCGCTACCAGCGAGTATCAGACCGGACGACGCCCGCTCCTCCTGGGCAGTGACCGCGACCCGCGCGGCGCAGCCCACCCGAGGAGGACCCCATGCCCGTCTCCCAGCCGTCCGCTTCCCCGCTGTTCGGCGACGAGTCCGAGCGCGCCGCCTTCACCGAGCTCGCCGGCGCACGTGCCGAGGTCGAGGCGACGACCGAGGACGCCATGACCCCGCTGTTCATCACGAGCCCCCTGCTCGGTGCGGCCATCGGCTTCACCTACACGGTCTCGACCGCCGTCTCCTGCTGACGCGCGTACGGCCCGGCGGGTCCCGCCGGGCCGTACCCCGATCCCCGAGGACCTGCCATGACCGCCCCGACCGCCGTGCTCCGCCGGCACGGCCTCGTCCCGACAGCCGCGGACGTCGCGCTGCAGCCGCTGCACCAGCGCAGCTGGTGCTACCGGGCCCAGGCTGCGCCCGCGCCGGCCGTGCTCGTCAAGCAGGCGCGGCAGGACTCGGAGGGCGGCTGGTCGGCCGACGTCGTGGACGAGGGCCGCCGGCTGCGCGCCGTCGCCCGGCTCCTCCCCACGCCCCCCGTAGCCCCTCGCGTCCTCCATGTGGACGCGGAGGACCGCCTGCTGGTGACGGAGTTCCTCAATGACCACGACCCCCTCGACGTCGCCGTCGCCGCTCGGCCGGACGTGCTGGACGAGCTCGGGCGCACGCTCGCCACGCTCCACGGCGTACGCGGGGCGCGCTGCGGCCTGCCCGTCGTCGAGCACGCCCGCAGCGTCACCGACGGCCTGCTCGCCCCGACCCCCCGGACGCTCGCGCGCTACCCCGACGGCTACGCCGAGCTGCTGGTAGCCGTCCGCGCCCGCGGCCTCGCTGGGCCGCTCACCGAGCTCGTGGCCGAGTGGCACTGTGACACGCTCGTCCACGGCGACCTCAAGTCCAACAACATCCTCTGCAGCAGAGGTTCCTCGGCCGTGCGGCTGATCGACTGGGAGACCGCCGGCTGGGGCGACGGGCGCTGGGACCTCGGCTGCCTGGTGGGCGACCTGCTCTTCGGGTGGCTCGCCGGGCTGCGCTTCAGCGCCGGCGGCACCCTCGACTCCTGGCTCGCCAGCGGGGAGCCGTTCGACGTCGTGCAGACCCGGGTGCGGCGCCTGCTCGCCGCGTACCGCTCCGGCGGACGGGACCTCTCCGCCGACGACGAGCTCGTCTGCCTCCGGTACGCCGCGCTGTTCCTGCTGCAGCGCACGGCTTCCGCCGCCATGCACGCGCCAGCACTGCCGGCGCTCGCGCTCGCCGGCCTCCACGTCGCAGGCTCGCTGCTGCGCCGCCCCGCCGAGCTGAGGGACACCCTGCTGTGAGCACCGAGACCCTCCTGCGGGCCGTGGCCGCCGAGCCCGTCCGCGACGACGACCTCCCGCGGCTGACGCGCCACCTGTACCGCACCCACTACCTCGGCGGTGAAGGCGAGGCGGCCGGGGCCGCCCCGGCGGCGGACACCGGGCTGCTGACCGCCCTGCGGCGGGCGGACGGCGGGCGCTCCTGCTGGGAGCCCGGCTGGGCCTGGCACGACAGCACCGGGCTGCTCGTGGAGCGCCGCGGGATCGTGCTGCGCGCCTCCCTCGACGAGGTGCGCGCCTCCTCCGGCGGCGGGCTCGACGTCCGCTTCCCCACCGCCCGGCCGTACGCCTCCCCGGGCTTCTTCCTCGTGTCCGGCCGGGCCGGGCTGGCCCGCGGGTCGCTCGTGCGCACCTACGTCGCCGTGCGCCCCGACGCCGCGCCCGCGCTGCTCGACGCCCTCGTCGGCGGCCTGGACGCGCTGGGGATGCGCTTCACCTGCAAGGTCCTCTCGTCGCTGGCGGCGTACCCGCGCCCCGACGCGGCGGTGCTCTACGTCGACCGGGGCGACCTCCCCGCCGCCTGGCCGGTCGTGCGCGGCGCCCACGCGGCGCTCGCGGCCGGCGTGGACGACAGGGTCCCGGCCCTCGCCAGGCGCCTGGCGCGCGGCCTCGCCGTCGCGGAGGACCCGTCGCAGGAGCACGGGCCGGTGAGCTTCGGGCAGCACCGCTGCGGGCTGCTCGCCCGGGGCCTGCTGGCGGCCGGTGCCGGCGCCACGAGCGAGGAGAGGTACGCCGCCGCCCGCGCCGCGCTCGTCGCCGCGGGCATCCGCCTCGACGCGCCCCACCTCAACCCGGGCTCGTCCGAACTGGTGGTCTGGTGAGCACAGAACCGTTGCTGCAGCGCGTGTTCGTCAGCACCGGCTCACGTCACCTCCTCGTCGACGCTCCGGTCGCGACGGCTCCGCCCGAGCTCTGGCAGGTGCCGCCGGCGCCCGCCGCCGCGTACGCCGCGCGGGTGGCGCTCCTCCGCAGCGGCCCGGTGTCCGCGGTCGCTGCTGCGGCGGCCGGGGACGGCTGGGCGCACCCGCTCCCCTGGCCGGGCTCGACGGTCGCCGACGACATACGGACCGGCAGAGGACTCCCGGACGCGGAGGTGCTCCGCGCCCTCGGTGCACTGCTGGCCGGGGTACCCGACCACCTGCCCACCGGCGACACCGAGCCGCCCGCGCTCGTCCGCGTGCGCGCTCGAGCCCGTGAGCTGCCGGGCGACCTGGTCGGCCCGGTCCGAGACGCACTGGAGCTGCTCGCGGACTCGGCTCGCACGGCGGTCCACGGGCAGCCCGCCCTCGGGCACCTCGTCGTCCCGGCGAGTGGAGAACCGGCGCGGCAGGCGGTCCTCACCTGGTGGGTCGGCGGGACGTCGGCTCCCGCCGGGTGGGACCTGGGGCACCTGCTCGGGGACCTGCTCGAGCTGGCGATGCTCGTCGCGCCCGGCGCACCGGGCACGGCCGCGGGACTGCTGGCGGGCAGCCGGGCGGTCGTCGCCGGCCACGGCGGGACGCCGCCCTGGTATCAGGTGGAGGCGGCCGCGCTCCTCAAGGTCGTGGACCACCGCCTGCGGCTCGCGACGCTGCTCGGCGCGGACAGCGCCCCTGTCCGCGCGGCGGACGCGGTCGCGGCGACCCTGCTCGACTCGCCGCTGCTCGCGTCGCTGCGCCCGACCCCTAGCCCCGACGACCCGCTGGAGCCCTGATGCACCTCCCGCCCTGTCCACGTCGCGTGCTGCTGGGGGTCACCGGCTCCATCTCCGCCGCGCACACCCCCACGCAGGTCCTCGCCCTGCGCCAGCTGTTCGGCGCCGAGGTGCGCGTCGTGCTCACCCCTGCTGCCACGCAGTTCGTGGCTCCCCGGGCGTTGGCCGTGATGAGCGGGGCGGAGGTGCTGGGGGTCGAGGCACGGCCGGTCACGTCACCCGCCGTCGACCACGTCGAGGTCGCGTCGTGGGCGGACCTGCTGCTCGTCCTGCCTGCCACGGCGGACTTCCTGGCGCGGACGGCCGCGGGGACGGCTCCCGACCTGCTCGGCGCCGCCGTGCTCGCGGCGGCCTGCCCGGTCGTCGTGGTCCCGAGCATGAACCACGTCATGTGGAGGAAGCCCGTGGTGCAGCGCAATGCCGACCAGCTGCGCGCGGACGGCATCGGCGTCGTCCCGCCAGTGCACGGGGTCGCGCTCGCCGACGGCTCCTCGGGCGAGGGGGCGACGCCGCCGCTGACCGAGGTGCTCCGCTGGGTGGCTGCGTGGTCGCGCGAGCGGGAGGCCGTCAGTGCCTGAGGCGCGGCTGCAGCTGACCCGCCGCGCGGTCGCGGAGCACGCGATGCTCGTCGCGGGAGTCACGGGCGCCCTGCTGGTCCGCGGAGCGGGGAGTCGCGCCATGCTCGGCGGAGTGGCTGCGCTCGCGGCAGTCCTGACCTCGACGGCCGTGCACGAGGGCGCCCATGCGCTGGCCGCCCGGCTGCACGGCATCCGCGTGCACGGCCTGGTGGTGCGTGGGCTCGTCTCCGCCGCGGTACGCCGCTCCCCCGCCCACGATGCCCGTGGCCATGCGCTGACCTGCCTGGCAGGACCTGCAGCGAGCGGGGCGCTCCTCGCGGTCGCGGTGCCGCTCGCGCTCACCGCGCGAGGCGCCGTGTGGGGGACCTACGGGCAGGTGCTCGCCCTCGCGGACGCGGTGGCCGTGCTCGGGTCCGTGCTCCCGCTGCCGGGGACGGACGCGGCGCGCGCGCTCGCCGGACCCGTACGCGCCTAGGCGCTCTTCTGCACGTGCTTGGTCGCGAAGATCGCGGCCTGCGTGCGGCTCTCCAGCCCGAGCTTGCCGAGGATGCTCGACACGTGGTTCTTCACCGTCTTCTCGGCGAGGCCGAGGGTCTCCGCGATCGCGCGGTTGGTCATGCCCTCGGCGATGTAGCCGAGGATGCGGCGCTCCTGCTCGGTGAGGCTGCCGAGGCGGTCCGGCCGGCCACCTCCGCGCAGGCGGTCGATGACGCGTGCCGTGACGGCGGGGTCGAGCAGCGACTGGCCGGCGGCGACGCGGTGCACGGCCTCGACCAGGTCGTCGCCGCGCATCTGCTTGAGCAGGTAGCCCGAGGCGCCGGCCGTGAGCGCGGCGAACAGCGCCTCGTCGTCGTCGTACGACGTGAGGATGAGCACGTGGATCTCGGGGTGCGCGGAGCGCACGTCGCGCGCGACCTCGACGCCGCTGCCGTCGGGCAGGCGCCCGTCGAGCACGGCCACGTCGGGGAGCAGCGCGAGGATGCCGCGGCGCGCCTCGGCCGCGGTCCCCGCCTCGCCGACGACCTCGATGGAGGGGTCGCTCTCGAGCAGGTCGCGGAGGCCGCGGCGGACGATCTCGTGGTCGTCGAGCAGGAAGACGCGGACGGGCCGCGTACCAGCGGTCTGGACCATGGAGAGCCTTCCGGAGGGGCCCGGGAAGGTCGAAGGACCCGGGCACGACTACCCGGAGTGTCGGCAGTCACGCGGCGTACCTGAGTGCGCTGGACGGGGCAGGCCGTGCGACCACGCGGACGGCGCAGCGCTCAGGGCGCGGCGCGGCCCGTGCGCCGGGCGTAGGCGCGCCTCGTCTTGACGACGTTGCCGCACCCCGCCATCGAGCACCACCGCCCCGAGCGGTTGCGCGAGGTGTCGAGGAAGGCCCAGCGGCAGGAGTCGCGCGCGCACACCTTCAGCCGCTCCCAGCTGCCGTCCTCCTGCGCCGCTGCGACGGCGGCGAGCAGCCGGGCGAGCGCGAGGTCGACGGGCCGGGCGCCGGTCGCTCGCAGCCGCAGCCGGCCGTCGTGCTCCGGCACGAGGCGCAGGGGGACGGAGGCGAGCGCGGTCTCGAGCCGCGCGAGGCCGGCCTCGTCGACGTCGTGCCCGGCGTGCGCCTGCACGAGCTCGCGCAGGCCCTCGCGGAGGTCGTGCGCCAGGACGACGTCCGCCGCGGTCAGCCGGACGCCCGCTGGCAGCAGGCCGTGCTGCACGAACCACTCCGCCAGCGCCGCCGGGGTCCCCACCCGCTCGTCCGCGACCTGGTGCTCGTGGGTGTTGAGGAAGTCCTGCAGGAGCAGCGTCCCGTCGTCCATCACACCAGTATAAGCGGTTGACAGGTGTCACACCGGTGATGGACGGTGGTCGGTGTCACGAGGAGCAGGAGGTGCGCCGTGGCCGTCCAGCTGGCGCCGGCGGAGTCCGCACGGGTGTCCGACCGGCGGGCGTGGGCGGGGCTCGCCGTCCTCGTGCTCCCCTGCCTCGTCGTCTCGATGGACGCCCAGGTCCTCGACCTCGCCGTCCCCGCGCTCAGCGCCGACCTCCGGCCCAGCGGAGCCGAGCTGCTCTGGATCGTCGACAGCTACGCGCTGGTCGTGGCCGCCCTGCTCGTCCCCATGGGTGCGCTCGGCGACCGGGTGGGTCGGCGCAGGGTGCTGCTCTGGGGCGGAGCGTGCTTCGCGCTCGCCTCCCTGCTCGCCGCCAGCGCCTCGTCGCCACTGGTGCTCGTGCTCGCCCGCCTGCTGCTGGGCGCGTCCGGCGCCACGCTGATGCCCTCGACGCTCTCGCTGGTGCGCGCCCTGTTCCCCGACCCCGGCCGCCGCTCCGCCGCCCTGGGCGTGTGGGCCGCGAGCTTCGCCCTCGGCGGCGTCGTCGGGCCGCTGGTCGGTGGCGTCCTGCTCGCGGCGGCGTGGTGGGGCGCGGTCTTCCTCGTCGCCGTCCCCGTGATGGCGCTGCTGCTCGTCCTCGGCCCGGTCGTCCTCCCCGAGGTGCGCGAGCCGCACACGCGCCGGGTCGACCTGCCGAGCGTCGGGCTGCTCCTCGCGGCGGTCCTGCCCGCCGTCTGGGGCGTCGAGCAGGCCGGGCAGGACGGCGTGCGCACCGCGTACGCGCTGGCCGGGGCAGCGGGCGTCCTGGTCGGGGTCGCGTTCCTGCGGCGGCAGGCGCGCCTCGAGCACCCGCTGCTCGACCTCGACCTGCTGCGCCGCCGGGGCAGTGCGGTCCCGCTCGGCGTCAACGCCCTGGCGTTCGCCGTGCTCTACGCCACGGAGGTCCTCGTCTCTCAGTACCTCCAGCTCGTGCTGGGGATGTCGGCCCTGCGTGCGGCGGCCTGGGGCGTGCCGGGGGCCGCGGCGTACGGCGTCAGCTCGCTGCTCTGCCCGCTCGCCCTGCGCCGGGTCGGCCGCGTCCCCGTGCTCGCGGCCGGCCTGGTGCTGTCAGCGGTGGGATCCGGCGTGCTGGTGTCGCTGCCGTGGGGCGGCGGCCTGCCGGCCGTCGTCGGGAGCAGCGTCGTCGCCGCCGTCGGCCTCGCGCCCGTCTACGTCGTCACGACCGACGCGGTCGTGGCGAGTGCACCGGTCTCCCGCGCCGGAGCGGCGTCCGCCGTCTCCGAGGCCGGGGCGGAGCTGGGCGGCGCGCTCGGGATCGCCGTGCTGGGGAGCGCGAGCCTCGCGCTCTTCCGGTACGCCGCGCCCGGCGCCGGCACGACGCTCGCCGCCGCGGTGGCGGTGGACCCGGAGCGGGCCGGCCGCGCCGCTGCCGTCGCGCTCGCGGTGGTGGAGGGCCTGGGCGCGGTGGGGCTCGTCGGTGCCGCCGCCGCGGTGCTCGCCCTGCTCGGCCGCCGCCCGACCGCCGCCGCGCCCGCTCCTCCCCCGTGATCATGCAGGACCTGGGGCGGCGCGAGACGTGCATGATCACCGCCGAGGGCGGCGGGGGTGAGCAGAGACGGGTCCGGCCGCCGGGCACGCGATCGTGCCCGACGGCCGGGGGGTGCGGAGGCGGCGGGATTTGAACCCGCGAGAGGCTTGTAGGCCTCAACCCGCTTAGCAGGCGGGCGCCATAGACCGGACTAGGCGACGCCTCCAGCAGGAGCGAGGTTACCGCACCCTAGAGGCCGTACGCCTCCAGCAGCCGGAGCCACACCTCGCTCATGGTCGGGTAGGACGGCACCGCGTGCCACAGGCGCTCCAGCGGCACCTCGCCGACGACGGCGACGGTGGCCGAGTGGAGCAGCTCGGCGACGCCCGCGCCGACGAACGTCGCGCCCACGACGACGCGCCGGTCCTCGTCGACGACCAGGCGCGCCGTCCCGGAGTAGCCGTCGGCGAGCAGCGAGGCGCCGGCGACGGAACCCAGCTCGTAGTCGACCGCGCGCACGCGCAGGCCGCGGGACTGGGCCTCGGCGAGGGTCAGCCCCACCGACGCCACCTCGGGCACGGTGAACACCACCGACGGGGTCGCCGCGGCGTCGGCGCTCGCGGACGTCCTCGCCCAGCGCTCGCCGGTGAGCTGCTCGCCGCGCGCTCGCGCCGCGATCGCGTCTCCGCACGCCCGGGCCTGGTACTTGCCCATGTGCGTGAGCAGGTTGCGGCCGTTGACGTCTCCGACGGCGTACAGCCAGTCCGAGCCCGGGACCCGCAGCGTGTCGTCGACCTCGACGGCGTGCTCCGGGTCGATCCCGACGGACTCGAGCCCCACGTCGCGGGTACGCGGCCGCCGGCCCGTCGCGACGAGCACCTCCGCCGCGCGCACCTCACCGCCGCCGGCGAGCCCGAGGACCACCTCGCCGTCCTCGCGGCGGGCGGACTCGACGCTGACCCCGAGCCGGACGTCGACGCCGTGCTCGCGCAGCCCCGCGAGGACGAGCTCGCCGGCGAAGGGCTCCAGCCGGCCGAGGAGGCCCTGGTCGCGGACGAGCAGCGTGACGGTCGAGCCCAGCCCCTGCCACGCCAGTGCGAGCTCGCAGGCGACGACCCCGCCGCCGACCACGACGAGGCTCGCGGGCGGCTCCTTGGCGGACGTCGCCTCCCGGCTGGTCCACGGCTGCACGTCGGCGAAGGTGCCGGGGACCACGGCCGTCGAGCCGGTGGCCAGGACGACGGCGTGCCTCGCCCGCAGCGTACGGACCCCCTCGGCCGTCTCGACCGTGACCTCGCGCTCCCCGGAGAGGCGGCCGTGACCGCGCAGGACGCTGATGCCGGCGCCGTCGGCCCACGACACCTGGCCCGCGTCGTCCCAGTCCGAGGTGAACGACGTGCGCCGGGCGAGCACCGCCGCCACGTCCAGCTGGCCGCTGAGGGCGGCGCGCGCGCCGGGCAGGGCCCTGGCCTCGCTCAGCACCTGGGTGTCGCGCAGCAGCGCCTTGCTCGGCATGCACGCCCAGTAGGAGCACTCGCCCCCGAGCAGCTCACCCTCGACGAGCACGGCCTGCAAGCCGCCCTGGACGGCGCGGTCAGCGGCGTTCTCGCCCGCCGGACCACCACCGATGACGACGACGTCGGTCTCGACGACGCTGCTGCTGCCCCCACCGCTCTGCGGGGCACCGGTCTGGTCGCTCACACGCGCTCCTGCTCGTCTCGGGACCCGTCGCGGCGCTCATCTCGGGCGAGGTCGGACCACGCGGGTGAGCCCATCTCCTCCAGCAGCCGCTTGCGCGCCCGCCTGGGGAGCCGGTCCACGTAGACGATCCCGTCGAGGTGGTCGTACTCGTGCTGGAGGCAGCGGGCGATGAGCCCGGTCCCCTCGAAGGAGACGGGCTCGCCGTGCTCGTCGACGCCCGTCACGCGCGCCCACCCCGGGCGGGCCACCTCGTGCCAGGCGCCGGGCACCGACAGGCAGCCCTCCTCGCCGCTGTCGAGGTCGCGGCTGCGCTCGTCGACCTCGAGGACGGGGTTCACGACGACGCCCTTGGCGTGCGTGTCGTCGGGGCCGGGGCAGTCGATGACGAACAGCCGCAGCCCCACGCCCACCTGCGGCGCGGCGAGCCCGACGCCGTCGGCGGCCGCGAGCGTCTCCCACATCTTGTCGACGAGGTCGGCGAGCTCGTCGTCTAACGCCTCGACCGGCTGGGCCGGGGTCGACAGCACCGGGTCGCCGTAGCGGCGCACGAGCAGCCGCGGGCGGGACGTGCCCTCCGGCAGCCCCGTCTCCGGCAGCCCCGTCTCCGGCGCCGTCATGCCTGGTCCTCCCATGGCGCCACAGTAGTCTCGACTGTGCCCACCGCCTCCGGAGCCCGCACGCTCGTCGTCGACTGCGGGGGGACCGGCATCAAGGCGGGCGTCCTCGACCAGAGCGGCACGCTGGTCACCCCCCGGCGGCGGGTGGAGACGCCGTACCCCTGCCCCACGTCGGTGTTCGTCGCGACGATCGTCGAGCTGACGCGCGAGTTCGGGACGTGGGACCGCGTCTCCGTCGGCGTCCCGGGCGTCCTGCGGCAGGGCCGCGTCAAGCACACGCCCCACTTCGTGACGGTCGCCGGCCCCTTCAGCCCGCAGGACCCCGCCCTGGTCGAGGAGTGGCGCGACTTCGACGTCGAGGCCGCGCTCGCGGCGGCGCTCGGCGCGCCCGTCCGCGCGGTCAACGACGCGGAGATGCACGGCTGCGCGGTGATCGAGGGCCGCGGCTTCGAGGTCGTCATCACGCTGGGCACGGGGTTCGGGTTCGCGATGTTCGAGGACGGGCGACTGCTGCCGAAGATCGAGATGTCGGCGCACCTGCTGCGCAAGGGCGAGTCGTACGACGAGCGGCTCGGCAACCTCGCCCGCGCGCGGATCGGCCGCGAGCGCTGGAACGCGCGCGTCGCCGACGCCGTCTACGGCCTGCGCTGGGTGCTGTGGTGGGACCGGCTGTACGTCGGCGGCGGCAACGCCCGCCACCTGCGCGTGGACCTCGGCGCCGACGTGACGACCGTGCCGAACATCGCCGGCCTGCTCGGGGGGATCGCGCTGTGGGACGGGTCGAGCGCCCGGCTCAAGGGGTACGCGCCACGCCACTCCGGCGAGCTGGAACCCGAGCCAGAGCCCGACCTGTGACCCCGCGGAGCAGCTAGCCCCGCGAGACGAGCCGCAAAGGGTACGCCTTGCGCCGCACCGCCGCGTCCGGCGCGTCCACGGGGTGCCCGGGCGAGAGGGCGTTCTCGCGCATCCAGGCCGCCAGCCGCTCCGGCGGCAGCGGGCGGCTGAGGAAGAAGCCCTGCGCGACGTCGCACCCGAGGTCGGCGAGCTTGCGCCAGGTCAGCTTGTCCTCGATGCCCTCGGCGACGACGCGCTTGCCGAGGTCGTGCGCGAGCTTGACGATGGCGCCCACGACGGCGATGTCGTGCTCGTCGGTGGCCATGGCGAGGATGAAGGACTTGTCGATCTTCACCTCGGAGGCGGGCAGGTGGCGCAGCTGGCTGAGCGAGGACCACCCCGTACCGAAGTCGTCGACCGAGATCCGCACGCCCGACGCGACCAGCTGGTGCAGCGTGCCCATGCACCGCGGCAGGTCGCTCATGACGCTGGACTCGGTGAGCTCCAGCGTCAGCATCGCGGGGGCGACGCCCGTGCGCTCGAGCACGCGGGCCACCTGCTCGACGAAGCCGGGGTCGAGCAGCGCGCGCACGCTGATGTTGACGGCGACGGGGACGTGCTTGCCCTCGTCGAGCCAGGCGCGGCACTGGCGCAGGCTCGACTCGAGCACGACGCCCGTCAGCGGCTCGATGAGGCCGGAGCGCTCCGCGAGCGGGATGAAGTCGTCGGGCCCGACGATGCCGCGCGTCGGGTGGTGCCAGCGGACGAGGGCCTCGACGCCGGCGATCTCCTCGTCGTCCAGGCGCACCTTCGGCTGGTAGTAGACGACGAGCTCGGACTGGCGGAGGGCGTCGCGCAGCTCGGCGACGAGCGCGAGCCGGCGCGGCGTGCCGTCGTCCAGGGTGGAGTCGAAGACCCGGAGGTCGCGCCCGGCCTCCTTGGCGGCGTACATCGCGATCTCGGCGCGCTGCAGCAGCACCGCGGCGTCGTGCGCGTGCTCCGGCGCGAGGGCCACCCCGATCGAGGCGCCGACGTGGATCACCGCCTCCGCGAGCGGGACCGGCTCGGCGAGCGCCTCGACGATGCGCCGCGCGACCTGCTCGGCGACCGACTGCTCCGCCGTGTGGAGGAGGACGCCGAACTCGTCACCACCGAAGCGCGCCACGAGCGCGGCCTCGGGGAGGGCGGCGGAGAGCCGCTCGGCGACGAGGTGCAGCAACCGGTCGCCGCTGTGGTGCCCGAGCGCGTCGTTGATGTCCTTGAACTCGTCGAGGTCGAGCATGCACACGGCGGCGGGCTGCTTCCCGTCGAGCGCCGCGGTGAGCGCGTCGACGAACGCGACGCGGTTGCCGAGACCGGTGAGCGGGTCGTGCGTGGCGTCGTACTGCAGGCGCTCCAGGAGGTTGCTGTTCTCCAGTGCGAACCCGGCGTGCGCGGCGAGCGTCTCGAGCAGCTCGACGTCCGCCGGGCCGAAGGGGCGCACCTCCGCCAGGTGGTCGGTCACCTCGAGCGTGCCGATGATCCCCGCTTCACCGGAGAGCGCCACGACGATCGCCTCGCGGGCGCCGCGCTCGCGCAGCCAGCGCTGCAGCGCCGGGTCGTTCGTGCCCGAGGAGACGAGCCGCGGGGCACCGCTGCTGCGGACGAGCTCGTGGAGGACCCCGTCGCCCCCCGCCGGCACCTCGAAGCCGTCCTCCCACGAGCGCGCGGACCAGCCGTACGGGCTGTGCTCGTCGGGCGGCACGACGATGCGCGCCTCCTCGGCGTTGAGCACGTCGCGGACGCGCTGGAGCAGCGCCTCCAGCGCCTGCTGGCGGTCGGTGGAGGAACGGGCCGAGCGGGCCATCTCGTAGAGCCGCTCCAGCGCGAGGTGCCGCCCGAGCAGGCGCGAGTACGCCCGGTAGGCGAGGTAGATGACGACGGCCAGCGGGACGAGGAGCCAGCGCTGCCAGACCTGCCCCTGCAGCAGGGTGACGACGACGAGACCCGTGAGCACGCTCACCGCGCCGCTGAGGACGAGGGTCCAGAGCGCGAGCATGATCTGCCGCGAGGGGGGCCGGGCCTGCACCAGCGCGATGACGACCTGCACGACGACGAACTCGAACAGCGCGGCCGCCGCGGTGGAGACAGCGGCCGCTGCCGCTGCCGCAGCACCGTGGTGGCTGGTGTGCGTGTCGTCCGCCAGGACGTGGAAGCTGAGGACGGCGAGGGTGGTCGCGACGAGGTAGAGCGCGACGTTGAAGAACCACTTGTACGGCGGCAGCTTCCCCAGCACCCCGCCGATGCCGACGCCGAGCGTGCGGGCGAGCACCAGCCACACCGGCCCGGAGACGAGCAGGCCGACCACGAGAGGGATCTCGGCGAAGTGCACGACGAGCGTCTGCCGGCGGACCTCGAGCTTGAGCACGAGCATGTCCGCGAGCAGGAAGGCGACGGTCAGCCAGAGCAGGTCCCACGGCCGTCCGCTGCCCGGGACGACGTCCACCGCGAGGGCGATGAGCGCGACGGCCGCGATGCTCAGGAGGCCCGTGAGCGCGTGGGGGCCGTAGCGCGGCAGTGCCGCACGCCAGCTCTCCACGGGACCTCCTCGACGTTCAGCCCCTCACTATCGCCATCCGGCGCCCCGCCAGCCCGCGCCACGCCAGCCGGCGCCCCGCCAACCTGCGCCGCGCCACCCGGCGCCACGCCAGCCAGCTCCGCGCCACCCGGCGCCACGCCAGCCCGCACCGCGCCAGCCTGCGCCGCGCCAACCCGCGCCGCGCCAACCGGCTCCGCGCCAACCGGCTCCGCGCCAACCCGCTCCGCGCCAGCCCGCTCCGCGCCAGCCCGCACCGCGCCAGCCCGCGCCGCGCCAGCCCGCGCCGCGCCAGCCCGCGCCGCGCCAGCCCGCGCCGCGCCAGCCCGCGCCGCGCCAGCCCGCGCCGCGCCAACCCGAGCCGCGCCAGCCCGCGCCGTACCCGGCAGTGTGCGCGTCATCACCGATCGTTGTCGAGGCGCTTCCGCGCACGCCTGCAGGAGCGGCGGTCGCGGCCAGCGCGGCGGCGACGTCGGCCTGCCCGACCGGTACGCCGGCGACGACGGGCGAGGAGGTCCCGACGAGCAGCGCCTTGACCTGGTCGGGGGTGAGGTCGGGCCGCGCGGAGAGGAGCACGGCGACGGCGCCGCTCACGACGGCGGTGGCGTGGGAGGTGCCGGAGCCGCGCAGCCAGCGGGTGCCGATGAGCGCCTGCGGGTGCTGGGCGGCGAGCGCCGAGCCGGGGCTGCGCAGGCCGAGGATGCGCTCGCCGGGAGCGAGCAGGTCGGGAGCGCGCGTCGCGTCGCCGGTGGAGGTTGCGGCGAGCAGCCCGGTGCTGCCCGTCGCACCGACGGCGATGACGGCGGCGTCAGCGGCAGGAGCGTCGACGGGCGCGCCGGCGCCGGAGTTGCCCGCCGCAGCCACGACGACGATGCCGGCGGCCACCGCCCGGCGGGCGGCGGCCTGCACGGCCGCGGCACCCGGGGCGCCGGCGGGCACACCGGCGGAGAGGTTGAGGACGCGGATGTTCCGGCCGCCGGTGTGGGCGTGACCCACGGTCCAGTCGATGCCTCGCACGATGTCAGTCGCGCTCACCGCGCCCGCGCGCCCGGAGAGGCGGACGTCGACGAGGCGCGCGCCGGGCGCGACACCCTCCGCCTGTCCGCCGCGACCGGCGATGAGCCCGGCCATGACCGTGCCGTGGCCGTACGCGTCGCCACGCGCCCCGCCGGCGGCGTCGAAGCCGCGCAGCACCTGGCCGGGGGAGTCCAGCCCGGGCACCCGGGCGATGCCGGTGTCGACCACGGCGACGTCCACGCCGGCTCCGGTGGCGCCGGCGCGCCAGGCGGCGGGGGCGTCGACCCGGGCGGCGACGGCGGCGGGCGACAGGCCCGTACCCGCAGCGGTGGAGGCGGAGCCGAGCCAGCGGCCGGGGGACGGAGCGGGTGCCGCGGGGGCGGCGGCGACGAGCATCGCGGCGATCGCGGAGGCGCCGACGAGGGCAGCTGTGCGCGAGTACGGGGAAGCAGTCATGGGGGGCCTCTACCTCTCATGCCGACGCTGTGCGCCCGCCTCGTACCCGACAAGAAGGGTTTCGGCCCCCCGTGAGCCGGCGCTGGAGGCCCCCAACGAGTGAGCACCCAGCGCACGTGTCAAGACCCTCGAAGGAACGTCACTCCATCGGGTCTGGTCACGCATCGATCATGCTAGGTGACCCGATGTGTCCGACGGGAGTACTTCTCACGAAATTCTCACGCGTTGTCGCTGTCGCGCTGACGCTGTGTCAGGCATTTCGTTGCGGATCGAACCAGAACCGGCACGCACCGCGCAGGACCGGACGAGGCACGAGCGACAGCATGGTCACCGAGAGCACTGGGCGGAGCACGACCCGGAGCACTGGCGGACGGCGCACTCGGCACAGCACGACGCCCCGGGGCGACGGCGGGGCGTCGCTCCCGGGGCGGCACGAGAGGAGGAGGGCGGCTACGCGGTGAGGTCGGTGAGCGGCACCAGCGCCGGCCGCTCGACGGAGGACGCGATCTCGACCGCGCGGCCGGCCTCCGCCGACGCCGCGAAGGCCTCCATCACCTCGAGCACGTGCGCGGCGAGCTCGGCGGAGGCCCGGTGGGGCTGGCCGGCCTGAACCGCGTGGTGCAGGTCCGCGACCCCGCAGCCGCGCTGGGTGTCGAGGTAGCCCGCGCTCGGGGCGACGACCTCCCGCTCCTCCGCCGCCGTCCCGCGCAGCCGCACCTCGCCCGCGTGCCGGTTGGGGTCGGGCACCGACAGCGAGCCGGCGCTGCCGTGCACCTCGATCGGGGGCAGCGAGTGGTGCGCCACGTCGAAGCTCATGAGCAGGGTGCTGAGCGCCCCGCTGTCGTGCTCGAGCACGCCGGTCGCGTGCGTGTCGACGGTGACGTCGAAGCTCGTGCCGGCCTTGGGCCCGCTGCCGATCGTGCGCTGCTCGCGCAGCCGGCTGCTCGCGCCGATGACGCGGCGCACCGGGCCGAGCAGGTGGACCAGCGAGCTCAGGTAGTACGGGCCCATGTCGAACAGCGGCCCCGCCCCCGGCGCGAACAGGAAGGCGGGGTCCGGGTGCCACCCCTCCGGGCCCGGGCTGGCGAAGAAGGCCGTCGCGGCGAGCGGCGTGCCGATGCCGCCGGCGTCGACGACCTGGCGCGCGGTCTGGATGCCCGTGCCGAGGACGGTGTCGGGGGCGCAGCCGACGCGCACGCCGGCCGCGCGCGCGGCCTCGAGCACCTGCTCGGCCTGCACGGAGGTCGCGGCCAGCGGCTTCTCGCCGTAGACGTGCTTGCCCGCGGCGACGGCCGCGAGCGCCACCTCGGCGTGCGCCGCGGGGATCGTGAGGTTGAGGACCAGGTCGACGTCGTCCGCCGCGAGCAGCTCCTCCACCGTCGCCGGGCGGGAGGAGGTCTCCTGCGCAGCGGCCCGCGCGCGCTCCGGGTCCAGGTCGGCGACGGCGGTGATGCTCACGCCGCGGACGGCCGCCAGCGTCGTGAAGTACGCGCTGCTGATCTTGCCGCAGCCGACCACGCCCACGCGCAGGTCGGGAGCGGTCGTGTCCTGCAGCGTCATGGGGCCCTCCGGGGCGGTCCGAGCGGATCCAGCGGCAGATCCGATGCAGATCCTGCGGCGGACCAGCAGGTCCGCGACGAGCGGCCGAGCAGCCCGGTGGCGGGCGTCGGCACCAGCACGGCAGACTGCCAGACGCGCCCCGTACCGTCAACGCGCAAACTCGGTGCGGTGTTGCGCAAAACACAGGGGTCGACCAGACTGGGCGCATGCCGCCGACCGGAGCACCCGCGCCCACCCTCGCGGACGTGGCGCGCCTCGCGGCGGTGACGGTGCCCACGGTCTCCAAGGTCCTCAACGGGCGCAGCGACGTCTCGGACGCGACCCGCCGCCGGGTGCTGGCGGCCGTCGCGGAGGTCGGCTACGCCCACGTCCCGCGCCGGCGCAGGGCCGCCGCCCCGCCGCCCGACCCCGCCACCACCCTCGTCGACCTCGTCGTCAACGGGGTCGAGGGCTCCTGGGCCAACCGCGTCCTCGGGGGCGTGGAGGACGCCGCCCGCGAGGCCGACCACGACGTCGTCGTCACGCTCGCGCGCCCCGAGGACCCGCCCGGGCGCGGCTGGGTCGACCGGCTCGTCGGCCGGCGCTCGCGGGGCGCCGTGCTCGCGCTGTTCGGTGCGGGCGCGGGCGAGCGGGAGGCCCTGGCCGCCTCGGGCATCCCCGTCGTGCTGCTCGACCCCGACGTCGAGCCGCCGGAGGGCGTGCCGAGCGTGGGCGCGACCAACTGGTCCGGCGGCCGCAGCGCGGCCACGCACCTGCTCGGCCTCGGGCACCGGCGGCTCGCGGTCATCAGCGGCGGCGAGCACCTCAACAGCCGCGCGCGCGTCGACGGGTTCCGCTCCGCCGTCGACGCCGCCGCCCCCGTCGTGGTGTCGGCCTGCTGGTCGCAGGAGCGGGCCGAGGACGTCGCGCACGAGCTGCTGGCGTCTGCGGACCGGCCCACCGGGGTCTTCGCCTGCTCCGACGTCATGGCCCGGGGCGTCTACCAGGCCGCGGCCCGGCTCGGCCTGCGGATCCCCGACGACCTCAGCGTGGTCGGCTTCGACGACCTGCCGGAGGCGAGCTGGCTCGTCCCCGGCCTGACGACCGTCCGCCAGCCGGTGCACGAGATGGCGGCGACGGCCCTGCGGCTGCTGCTCCGCCTGCAGGGCGGCTCGGGCGGCGAGTCGACCCGGATCGAGCTCGCGACGTCGCTGGTCGTGCGCGGGAGCACCGCCGCCCCGGTCGGCTGAGCGCTGCCGGTCGAGGTCTCCCGGGTCAGCGCACCCGGGTCAGCGCACCCGGAGGGAGGCGGACCCGGACGCGGAGCCGGTCACCTGCGCGGTCACCGTGCGCCGGCCCGCCTTCCCGCGCGGCACGCGCAGCGTCACGGTGCCCGCGGACGAGGTCGTGCCGTGCACGCCGCCCACGGCGACCCGCGCGTGCGCCACGGGCGTACCCGCGTCGGTCACGCTGACGACGACGCTGCCGCCGGCGGCCGGGACGCTGACCGGCCGCACCGCGACCTGGAGACCGGCCAGCAGGCGCGTGGACCAGACGGCATTGCCAGCGTTGACGACGAGGTCGAGCGGCCCGTACGCGACGCCGACCCCGCCGTCGCCCGCGGTGCGCGTCGGGGTGTCGGGTCCCGCCCGGTGGACGAGCGCGCCGAAGCGGGTCACCCCCGGGTCGGTGCGCGTCGCCCAGACCGAGCCCCCCTCGACCCACCACACCCAGAGCCGGCCGCCGGGGGCGGGGCTGACCCCGGCGTACTGGACGCGGGCGGAGCGCCGCAGGGTCAGCTGGCGGGTGCCGTCCACCTGCGCGAGGACGAGCGTGCGGCCGCCCGCCCCGGCGTACGCGGTCCAGACGCCGCCGCCGACCCGGGCGGCGAGGGGCACGCGCGGGTCCGGCTGCGTCGAGCTCGGCGCGCCGCCCTCCTGGTAGACCGAGGACGCCAGGTGCCGCAGCGGACCCACCTCGGGCAGGACCTCCTGGGTGTACACGCCCTGGCCGCTCCCGGACGTGCCGTCGTACCAGCCGGCCCACACCCGGCCCGCCGCGTCGCGGACGAGCGCCGCGTCCTCGGCGGTGCCGGTGGCCGGACCGGAGGTGTCCGGCACAGCGGTCGGGAGGGCCCCGTCGTAGCCGTGGTGCAGGGTGACGGCGGCGCCGTCGCTCCTGGTGAAGGCGACGACGGGGGAGCCGGTGCCGTCGTCGAGCGCCGAGAGGCCCGAGTCCCCGGCGGCGTCCTGCGAGACCGACAGCGCGCCGGGCTGCAGCGCCCAGCTCCTGCCGTCGGCGGCGGTGAGCAGCGACACCACGCCGTTGCGCGGGTTGGTGCTGGCGAGGTCCTGGTTGCCGGACACGGCGACCGCGGGCGTCCCCGCGAGCAGGAACGCCGCGGGGTCGGCCCCGAGGTCGCTCCACGTCGGGCCGGTGCCCCCCTGCGCGTCGGGCACCGCCCTGGCGGACACGAGCCGCGTGTGGAGGGTGCTCCCGGCGCCCGCGACGGTCTCGGTCCAGGCGACGAGCAGCTCCCCGCTCCCCGTCCGCACGACCGAGGGCCCGTAGCTCGTGTTGACGTAGCCCGCGGAGAGCCGGTGCCACGGGCTGGCCGCGCGGGCCGGCGCCGCCAACGGGAGGGCAGCCGCTGCGAGGGCGGGGGCCGCCAGCAGGACGGCGAGCGAGCGGGAGGACGAGACCGGCATGCGGGCGCTCCGGGGTTCGCCGCAGCCGTGCGCTGCGGACTCCGTGGACGCTAGCGGCGCGCGGTCCCCCGCGGGGCCCCTCGCCGGCCGTGCTGCCCGAGGAGGCAGGGAGCGGGCGGAGGGCGGGGGATTCGAACCCCCGAGGAGCTCGCGCCCCTAGCGGTTTTCAAGACCGCCGCAATCGGCCGCTCTGCCAGCCCTCCAGGTGCGGTCATCCTGCCAGAGGCGCTCGCGGCGACGGCCGGCTCACGCTCCCGTCAGCCCGCGCGCCGCTCGAGGGGTCGGCCACGCCCTCCAGCTGGCGGGACAGCACCTCGAGGGTCCTGGAGATGGCCCCGAGCATCCCGACGAGGCGGCGGAGCAGCAGCGCCGCACTGACCAGGACCAGCGCCGCCACGGCGGCGAGCACCCTCCCCGGCCCTTCGAGGGACCAGGTCGTGAGCAGCACCACGACCGCGGAGTCCAGCGCGACCCACGTGAACACCGTCACGGCGGTCGTCCGAGGTCAGACGGGCAGGGCCTCCACGACCTCGCCGGAGTGGACGACCCTGTTGCGCCCGGAGCGCTTGGCGGCGTACAGCGCGGCGTCGGCGGCGGCGAGGACGTCCTCGTACCCCGCCATCGCGTGGTTGACGGTAGCAACGCCGATCGACACGGTCACCGTCGGGTACGCCTTGGGTCCCGCGCACGCGGCCACGGCCTCGCGCAGCCGCTCGGCGACGAGGACGGCGGCGTCGAGGTCGGTCTCGGGGAGGACGACGACGAGCTCCTCACCGCCGTACCGGTAGGCGCTGTCGGAGGTGCGCAGGCCGTCGAGCACGATGCCGCCGACGAGGCGCAGCCACGCGTCGCCGACCGCGTGGCCGGCGGTGTCGTTGACGCGCTTGAAGTGGTCGACGTCGAGCAGCGCGACCGAGAGCGGGCGGTCGTAGCGGCGCGAGCGGGTGAACTCGACCGGCAGCTCGGCGTCGAGGCTGTGCCGGTTGCGCAGGCCGGTCAGCGCGTCGCCGCGCGCCTGCTCGAGCGTCTGGGCGTGCAGGCGCGCGGACTGCAGGGCGACGGCGGCGAAGCGGGCGAGCGCCTCGAGCACGGAGTCGACCTGCGCGGAGTCCTCGTCGTCCCAGGCCTCGTCGAGCACGTCGAGCACGCCGACCACGCGGCCGGCGACGACCAGCGGGAAGGAGGCGCGGTCGCCCTGGCGCACCGAGCGGGCCTCGACCGCGGCGCGCTGGACCGGCCCGGGCGGCGCGCCCTCGGGGACGGGCGCCGTGCTGCTCTCGGGCAGCACGGGGACGAACGCCTCCCCCTCGCGCTCCTCCAGCCACACGACGGCGGACACGCGGCCCAGCTCGATGGCGGCGGCGGCGACGGTCTGGGCGACCTGGTGCGGGCTGGGCGACCCGGCCGTCGCGCGGGCGACGCCGAGGACCACCTGCAGCCGGGACCCGTGGCGCAGGGCCGACTCCTCCCGCAGCATCCCCTGGGCCTGCTCGCGCTCGAGGCGGCGGGCGAGCGCGCCGATCCCCTCGCCGAGCCGGGCCAGCTCGGGGACGTCGAGCTCCGGCGGCTGCACGCCGAGCTCGCCGCGCAGCACGCGGTCCATGGTCGTGACGAGGCCCTGCACGGGCTCGTCGACCAGGCGCTCCAGCCGGCGGCGGCGGCGCAGGTCGACGACGAGCACGCCCATGACGAGCGAGGCGACGACGGCGCCGGTGCCGCGTACCAGCAGGTCCTGACGGCGCAGGAGGCTGTCGCGGCTGGCGAGCGCCTGCTTGATCGCGGTGTCCTGCGCCTGGCGGTAGCGCTCGAAGGCCGTGGAGTCGTCGGCGAGCAGCGGGCGCAGCTGGGCCGTGGTCGGTGTCGCCGCTGCCGGGGCGTCAGCGGCGGACCAGACCCTGCCCCACAGCGCGGACTGCACGAGCATGGTGACGAGCGAGCCGTCCGGGACGCCGCTGGCGCCGGCGACGAGCGAGCGGCCGCAGTCCTCGACCCGGGCGGCGGCGGCGCGCTGCTGCGCGAGCGGGGCGGCGTCGCCGGTCGCGGCCCAGGTCCGCAGAGAGCCCTCCCGGTCGGTCATCGCCACCTGCAGGCAGCGCAGCTCGCTGACCGTCGACTGCACGCGGGAGAGCTGCGGACCGAGCCCGAACTGGAGGTACGCGGTGGAGCAGGTCACGGTCGCGAGCAGCAGCCCGAGCACGCCCGCGAGCAGCCGCCAGCTCGCCCGCAGCTCGCCCTGGAGGCCAGGTGAGCGGGGGCGCGACGGCTCCTCGGCGGGAGCGGGTGCGGACCTCACGCCCGCCATTCGGCAGGAGGTGCGGCCTCCTGAGGTCCTTCTCGGCCCGGTGGCCGCGGCCCGCGGGGTGGCACGATGCGCCCATGATGCGATCGGTCCCCGCGGCGCGGCTGGTCGTGCTGCTCGGGGACTGGCGGGCGGAGCACGGCCTGGCCCGTCGCCCGCTGGCCGAGCGGCTCGGCGCCGGCCTGCGCGCCCTCGTGCTGGACGGCCGGCTCCCGGTCGGCGTGCGCCTGCCGGCCGAGCGCGACCTCGCCACCGCTCTCGGGGTGAGCCGCGGGGTGGCGGCCGCGGCGTACGACGGGCTGCGCGACGCCGGTCTGCTCCAGCGGCGGGTCGGGGCGGGCAGCTTCACCGCGCTGCCCGAGGACGCGGTCGTCCCGGCCGGGGGCTGGGGCCCGCGCATCGGTGGCGAGGGCGACGTCGTCGACCTCACGATGGCGACGATGGCCGCGCCCGTCGGTGCCGTCCTCGAGGCGACCCGCTGGGCGGCCGACGCTCTCCCGGCGCAGCTCGGTGGCACCGGCTACGACCTGCTCGGCCTGCTCGAGCTGCGCGTCGCCGTCGCCGAGCGGTACGCCGCGGCGGGCGTCCCCACGACCCCTGACCAGGTCCTCATCACCACGGGCGGCCAGGCAGCGGTCGACCTCGTCGCCCGCACGCTGCTCGCACCGGGGGACGCGGCGCTGCTGGAGAGCCCGGCGTACCCGAACGCGATCGACGCGCTGCGCACGGCCCGGGCGAGGCTGCAGCCCGTCCCCGTCGACCAGGAGGAGGGCTGGGACGCCGGCCTGCTCGTCGACGCGCTGCGGCGCGGGCCGCGGCTGGCGTACCTCGTGCCCGACTTCCAGAACCCCACCGGATGCGTCATGCCGGCGGAGACGCGGCAGCGGGTGCTCGACATGGCCCGGCGGGCGGGCAGCCTGCTCGTCGTCGACGAGGCGCTCATCGACGTCGCGCTCGAGGGCGAGCGCCCGGACCACACGGCGGCGCTCGCCAGCGGGGCAGCGGGCGGGTCGCTGCTGACGATCGGCTCGCTCAGCAAGCCGGTCTGGGGCGGGCTGCGCGTGGGATGGGTACGCGCCGACCCCACGCTCGTGCGGCGCATCGCGGATGTGCGCGCCGCGTCCGACATGGGCCCGCCCGTGCTCGGCCAGCTCGTCGCCGTGCACCTGCTGCGCATCCTCGACGACGTCCTCGCCGAGCGACGGACGGTCCTCCGCGCGCAGCGCGACGCGCTCGTCGCCGCCCTGGCCGCGCACCTGCCGGAGTGGCGGGTGCGCCCGCCGCGCGGCGGGATGTCGCTGTGGATCTCCCTCGACGTCCCCGCGAGCACGGCCCTCGCGGCAGCGGCGCCGGACCGGGGGCTGCGGCTCGCGGCCGGCCCGCGGTTCGGGCTCGACGGCAGCTTCGACCGCTTCCTGCGCCTGCCGTTCACGCACCCGGAGCCCGTGCTCGTCGACGCCGTCGAGCGGCTGGCCGCGCTGTGGCCGGCGGTGGCGGGGCGGGGGACGGCCGGCACGCCGCCGCGCGTCCTCGTCTGACCGCGCCGGCGCCGGCGCCGGCTCCGCGCTCAGCTCTCCCCGTGATCATGCACATCGTGGGTCGAGGCCCGCCCTCACGTCCGCGCTCCTCCCCGTGATCATGCACATCGTGAGGGGTGGACAGCGGGCGAGCGGGCCCGCGGAAGCGCACACTCGGGGTGCTATCGTCCGCAACCGTGACCAACCGGGCGTGCTGTCCCCACTAGCTCGCCCACCCCTGCCCGTGGACGAGCGACGCTCGGCGGGCAGTGGCGCTGCCCGCGGTGCCCAGCTCGGCCCCCGTTCCACCGGAGGTCCCCGTGCCCGCTCCCCTCGACCGCCGCCGCTTCCTCGGCCTGAGCGCGCTCGCCGCCCTCGGCCTGGCGGGCTGCGGCTCCAACAACGGCCGCAGCAGCGGCAGCTCGGGCGGTTCGGGCGCCAGCGGGGCCGCGAGCGCCGGCACCAGCGGGTCCTCCGGCGGCGGCTCGATCGCGCAGTGGTACCACCAGTACGGCGAAGCCGGCACCCAGCAGGCCGTCCAGCGCTACGCCGCGGCGTACGACAAGGCCAAGGTCAGCGTCCAGTGGATCCCCGGCGACTACGACAAGAAGTCCGCGGCCGCGCTGCTCACGAGCGGCGGCCCCGACGTCTTCGAGTACGGCAACGGCCCCTCGATCGACATGATCAAGGCCGGACAGGTCGTCGACCTCACCGACCAGATCGCCGCGGCGAAGGACGACTTCACCCCCGCGCTCATCGACCGCGTGACGTACGACGGCAAGGTCTGGGCCATCCCGCAGGTCACCGACATGCAGCTGCTCGTCTACCGCAAGAGCCTGCTGCAGAAGGCCGGCATCCAGCCGCCGCAGACGCTCGACGAGCTCATCGCCGCGGCGAAGGCGCTGACGACGAAGAAGACCAAGGGGCTCTTCCTCAGCAACGCCGGCGGTGCGGACGTGCTCGGTGGCCCGATCCTCTGGTCGTCCGGCGCCGACTACCTCGACGGCGACGACGCCCCCGCGTTCACCACGCCCGAGGTCTACACCGGCTTCAGCAAGCTGCACAGCCTCTTCACGAGCGGGTCCCTGCTGCTAGGCGCGCCGGCCGACTGGTCGGACCCTTCGGCGATCACGCAGGGCCTGACCGCGATGCAGTGGACCGGCCTCTGGACCGTGCCGACGCTGCAGAAGTCGCTCGGTGACGACTTCGGGGTGCTGCCGTGGCCGAAGAACGGCGACGGTGGCAAGCCCGCCGTGCCCGTCGGCGCGTACGGCTCCTGCGTGAGCGCGAAGGCGAAGGACGTGGAGGCGGCGAAGGCGTACGTGAAGTGGCTGTGGGTCGACAAGGCCGACTTCCAGGAGGACTTCGCGACGAGCTACGGCTTCCACATCCCGGCCCGCAAGAGCCTGGCGGAGAAGGCGCAGAAGCTCAGCTCGGGCGTCGCGGCCGACGCGGTGAAGCTCGTGAACGACTACGGGCACGCGCAGACGCCGCTCCTCTGGACGCCCGCGTCCGGTACGGCCTTCAACGATGCCGTCACCCGGATGGTGAAGAACGGCTCCTCGCCGCAGAAGGAGCTGGCCGCGGTCAAGGCGAAGGTCGCGGCCGAGGTCGCGCGGGTCAAGGGCTAGCCCGACCGTGTCGCAGGTGTGGGCGCGGGTCCGCGGACCCCAGGGGCAGAACCTCTGGTTCTGGGTGTTCGTGGGCCCGTTCCTCGCCGGGCTGATGCTCTTCGTGCTCGTGCCGCTGGGCTGGAGCCTGTGGCTGAGCTTCTTCGACGCGCACAACACCGTGACGCCGACCCGCTTCGTCGGCCTCGGCAACTACCGCGACATGCTCACCGACCCGGCGTTCCTCGACAGTCTCGGGACCTTCAGCCTGTTCGCGCTGTTCATCGTGCCGACCACCTTCGCGCTCTCGCTCGGGCTCGCCATGCTCGTCGAGAAGGCACTACTGGGTCGAGGGTTCTTCCGCTCGGTGTTCTTCCTGCCCACGGCGTGCTCGTACGTCGTGGCCGCGCTCGTCTGGAAGCTCTCGCTCTTCAGCGGCGTCCGCTTCGGCCTCGTCAACACCGTGCTCGGCTGGTTCGGGCAGGACCCGGTCGCCTGGCTCTCCGTGACGAAGCCGCCGTGGTACTGGCTCGTCATCGTCACGCTGCGGCTGTGGCTGCAGGCGGGGTTCTACATGGTGCTCTTCCTCGCCGGGCTCAGCCGGATCCCGCGCTCGGTCTACGAAGCGGCCGCGGTGGACGGCGCCGGACCGGGCTGGCAGACCTTCCGCTGGATCACGTTCCCGCTGCTGCGGAGCACTTCCGTCGCGGTCCTGGTCCTGCTGCTCATCAACGCGTACCAGTCGTTCGACGAGTTCTACAACATCCTCAGCACGACGGCGGGATACCCGCCGTACGCCCGACCGCCGCTCGTCTACCTGTACTACGTCGCGCTCGGCAACGGCCAGGACTTCGGCCACGGCAGTGCAGGGGCGATGATCCTCGCCGTCCTCATCGCCGTGGTGACGGTCGGGCAGGCGCGCTTCCTCGGGCTGGGGAGGCGGTCGGCATGAGACGGCGTACGGGCCCCGGGCGGATCGCGACGCAGGTCCTGCTCGTCCTCGCGACACTGGTCTTCCTGCTGCCGTTCTACCTGCTGCTCCGCAACGGTCTCGCACGCGAGACCGACATCACGTCGCCGTCGTGGACGT
The DNA here is from genome assembly GCF_004216915.1 of Motilibacter rhizosphaerae. Classification (NCBI taxonomy): domain Bacteria; kingdom Bacillati; phylum Actinomycetota; class Actinomycetes; order Motilibacterales; family Motilibacteraceae; genus Motilibacter; species Motilibacter rhizosphaerae. The sequence goes on along the minus strand of NZ_SGXD01000001.1, from coordinate 665,798 downwards.
TCTTCCCGACGCACATCCAGTGGGGCAACGTCCGCGAGCTGTTCGACGACCCCGCAGTGCCGTTCGCCCGCAGCCTGCTCAACTCCGTCGTCGTCTCGACGCTGCAGACGGTCGGCACGCTCGTGGTCTGCTCCCTCGCCGGGTACGGCCTGGCGCGGATCCCGTACCGCCATGCAGGCAAGGTGTTCTGGCTCATCCTCGGCACCCTGATGGTGCCCACCGCGGTGACGTTCGTGCCGACCTTCGTGGTCGTCTCGAGCCTCGGATGGGTCAGCACGCTGCGCGGGCTCGTCGTGCCGCTGCTGTTCAGCGGTCTCACGGCCTTCCTGTTCCGCCAGCACTTCCTGGAGTTCCCGAAGGAGCTGGAGGAGGCCGCGCGCATCGACGGGCTCGGCTACTGGCGCACGTACTGGCGCATCGTCGTGCCCAACAGCAGGGCGTTCTTCGCCGCGATCGGCACGATCACCTTCATCGGCGCATGGAACGGCTTCCTCTGGCCCCTCGTCATCGCGCAGGACTCCTCGGCCTGGACGGTGCAGATCGCGCTGTCGACGTTCCTCACCGCGCAGACCGTGAACCTGCACGAGCTCTTCACCGCCGCGGCCGTGTCGATCGCGCCGCTCGTCGTGCTGTTCGTCGCGCTGCAGCGCTGGATCGTGCAGGGCGTGGAGCGTACAGGGATCGACGACTGAGGCCCAAGAAGTGCATGATCACGGGGAAAGGGTGGGCCACAGGACGTGCATGATCACGGGGAAGGGTGGGCCACAGGACGTGCATGATCACGGGGTGGGGGGCGACCCCTTCTTGCCCGTGATCATGCAGATCGTGGGCAGAGGTGGCCCCAGGACGTGCATGATCACGGGGAAGCAGGGGGTCAGAGCACCGTCGTGCGCAGGTCGTGGCTGCCGTCGGGGCGAGTGACCTCGGCGAACACTCGCCAGCGGCCCTCGGGCAGCGCGAGCAGCTCGACGTAGCGCAGGCCGTGCGGCGGGTGGACCGAGGAGAGCAGCGGGAGGTCACCGACGGCCTGCAGCTGCTCGGGGTCCTTGCCGAACGCGACGCCCGTGCGCTCCTCCCAGTCCTCCAGCTCGGTGGCGCGCCCGTCGTAGAGCGCGACGAGCTGGTCGTCCGCCACGACCACGGTGCTGACGCGTACCCCGCGCTCCTCCCACGTGCCCGCCCGCGGCGCGAGCGCGGTGCCCGTCCAGGCCCACGACACGCCGTCGTCGCTCACCGCGTGCTCGGTCGTCATCCGGTCGGTGGCGAGCGGGTCGTCGAGCGGGTGGACCGAGGCCCAGAGGTGCCAGCGGCGGTCGGGGAGCAGGCGTACCACGGGGTCCTTGGGCGCGGCGAGCTCCGTCGCCGGCAGGACCGTCCGCGGCACCGCGGTCGCGAGCCCCTCCGGCGAGGAGGCCTCCAGCAGGTCGACGCGCCAGGCCTTCGTGCCCGGCAGCGCGACGCTGACGTAGAGCCGCCAGCCCCCCTCGGGCGTCACGACGAGGGCGGGGCGCTCGAGGCTGTCGCCGCCGAAGGACTCCCGGCGCACCTCGGCCACCGGCTCGTACGCGTCGCCGCCGCTCGAGCGCGCGACGACGTTGGCGAAGCCGCGCCCCTCGCCGACCGGCTTGCGCAGCCGGTAGGCCAGCCAGGTCGTGCCGTCGACGAGCTGCGCGCTCGGGCCGCCGGCCCACGAGCCCGCGCGGGGCTCGGGCGGGGTCGCGACGACGGCCGCGCCCTCCCAGTCGACGGCGGGCAGGGCGTCGAGGAGCGAGGACGGCTGGGAGGTCACGGGGAGATCCTGCCCTGTCGCGCCCGGAACTCGCCGCGGCCCTGCTCGCCGCGCCAGTCCGCGAAGGACTCCCCCGTCACCTCCTCGAGCACGGCGATGTCGTCGAGCAGCGGCGCCTGCACTTCGCGCCGGGCCTCGACGCTCAGCGTCGGTCGGGCCGCCCCGCCGGCGTGGTACGCGCGGAGCAGCGGCCGGCTCGCCGCCCGCCACACCTGCGGCGGGGCGTACGCCCCCAGCGCGAAGCCCGCGCGGAGGACGGGCCGCAGCAGCCGGGTGCGGCGCGCGTCAGGGTCGACGTAGGGCCGGACGTTCTCCGGGGCGGCAGCACCGACCTGGCCCTCGGCGACGCCGAGGAAGCGGCTGACCCGGTCGAGGGTCTCCCCAGCTGCGTCGACGAGCTGGCGGTAGCGCAGCACGAGCACCTGCTCGCGGGGGAACAGCGTGAGCAGGTGCTGGAGCTGCTCGCCGTAGCGCCCCTGCCGGCGGTAGTGCCAGAACGGCGCCCACCCCGCGGCCACGCGACGGTCCTCGTCCCGCACGGCGGCGAGGAAGTCCGCCTCGGGCTCCAGCCCGTCGGACCACAGGTGCATCCAGTTCGAGTACGCCCGGTCCACCGGGTCGCGCACGACCGCGACGAGCTTCGCGTCCGGGCGGGCCGCGGCGATGCGGCGCTGGGCGTCCAGGTCGTACAGGTAGAACGGCGTGCTCTCCCCGAGCAGGGCGCCTTGCGGTGCGCCGGCGAACAGCGCCTCGTAGCGATCCCGCTGCCAGACCCACTCCTGCGCGCTGTGCGCGTCGCCCGGGCCGCGCTGCGTCTCCCGCCGGGGCCGGGCGTCGCCGCACATGAAGTACTTGGGCTCCTTCACCGAGGCGAAGGAGAGCTGCGGGTGCGCGCGCAGCGCGGCGTGCAGCGCCGTCGTGCCGGCCTTCGGCGCGCCGATGAGGAAGAAGTCGGGCAACGGCACGTGTCGTCTCCTGCTCCGGCCTCCTGCTGAGGACCGGTCCACGACGCTGCCACGGTCACCCGGGCCCGGCAACCGACGGGCGGCCGGCGTCCCAGCACGCGGACATGCGGAAGGGCCCGCTCCTCCCCCCGAGGGAGCGGGCCCGTCCGTGGTCGACCAGGAGGGCGCTCAGCAGCTGGCGCTGGTGCCCCACACCCCGGTCGCGTCGCCAGGGGTGTTCCCCTGCGTCCAGTAGCGCGCGGTCCACTTCCGCCCGCCGTAGGTCACCGAGCTGCCGCCGTTGTACGTCGCCCCGGCGCTCCACGCGGGGAGCGTGCTGCAGGCCGCGGTCGTCGTGCTCGTCGCGGCGGCGGGCGCCGTACCGTCCGGCACCTGCCACGCCATGTCGCTCCAGTAGCGACCGGACCAGGACCGGCTGGACCACGACCGGCTCGACCACGAGCGGCTGGACCAGGAGCGGCTCGTCCAGCCGGACAGGGTCAGCCCCGACCACAGCGGGCGAGCGGTGAGGTCGACGCTGCCCCAGGTCTGCTCGGCGCCGGTGACGACGTTGGCGTTGTCCCAGTAGTTCTGCGCCCAGAGCTGGCCGTTGAAGGAGCCCTGGTTCCAGGCCGCGCCGCTGTTGGCCAGCGAGGCCAGCTGCGCGGTGTTGACCGGGTTGCCGTAGACGTCCACCTCGCCGGTGAGCGGCTTGGTGTCGAGGATGAGCACCTGGCTGCCGCGCGCGGCGTCGATCGTGCCGGTGCCCGTCCCGGCCTGCGCCTGGCTGGCGGCCGGCGTCGCGTACGCCATCGCCTTGGTGAGGTTGAGCTCGCCGGCGCCCTGGTCCGCGGCGCTGAAGCCGGTCAGCGGCGTCGCGCTCCCCCGCAGGATCGCCTTGACCTGCTCCGGGGTCAGGGCGCTGCGCTGCTGCAGGAGCAGGGCGACTGCGCCGGAGACGACCGCGGCGGCCTGGCTCGTGCCGGTGCCGCGCAGCCAGCGGGAGCCGCCGCCGGGGACCTCGGAGTCGATGACCGAGCCGGGGGCGCGCAGGCCGACGATGCCGACGCCGGGAGCGACGAGGTCGGGGTTGCGCGTGCCGTTGCCGCGGGTGGAGAAGCTCGCCACCGCGTCGTCGGACGTGCTGACGGTCCCGCGCGGGTCGGACGCCCCGACGGCCAGGACGTTCGGGTCGTACGCCGGGTCGTCGAGCCCGACGCCCCCCGTGTTGCCCGCGGCCGCGACGACGACGATGCCCTTGCGGTCGGCGGCCTCCGCGGCGTACGCGACGGGGTCGAGGTTCCACGCCTGCTTGCTGTCCGTGCCGAACGAGAGGTTGATGACCCGGAGGTTCACCTGGTTCGCCTTGTTCTGCACGCACCAGTCGATCGCCGCGATGACCTGCGAGACGTCGACACCGCCGTTGACGTCGCCGACCTTGACGCTGATGACGCGGGCGTCCGGAGCGACGCCCAGCTGCGCGCCCGTGTTCGTCATCTTGTCCGCGGTGTTGTCGTCGCCCACCATGATGCTCGCGAGGTGCGTGCCGTGGCCGAACTTGTCGCCCCGCCGTGCGTTCGGGTCCTGCGAGTCGAACGAGAGGTCCGGGCCCGAGACCATGCGCCAGCCGGCGGAGGTGCCGGGAGCGACGCCGCTGTCGATGAGCGCGATGTCGATGCCGCTGCCGGTGTAGCCGGCCTTCCACATGTCGCGGGCGCCGATGGCCTGCGTGACGTTGTACGAGCTGCCCGGGTCCGTGCTCGGGTCGAAGGTCGCCGCCGACAGGTGCACGTGCGCGTCCAGGGTCACGGAGCGGACGGTGCCCGAGGCCCGCAGCGCGGCGACCTCGGCCGCGTCGGCGCGGAGGACGAGCTGGCCGATCCCCGGCAGCGTCTTCGTGACCTGGGCGCCGGCGCGCGTGGCGGCGGCGCTGGCGGCGCCGAGGTCCCCGTCCGCGACAGCGAGCCAGGTGGACTGGCTGGACCGGGGGTCCGCCTCCGGCTGCTGCGCGTGCGCCGGGGCGCCCACGGCCAGCAGGCCACCGACCAGACCGACCATCGCCAGCGCACCGCGGGCGGTCGTGCTTCGCGTCATGTGACACTCCGTACTCGCTCAGTCACTCAAGATGAGATGACGTTAAGAGCGCATCGGACGCCGCAGAAGGGCTCTGGACCAAGGCCACCCGCCCGGTCGGTCCTGACTTCGAGCGGGACGAAGGTCCCTGACCACTGCCGGAGACCCGAGCAGCACGTCCGGAGACGCCGCGAGCCGCCGACCAGTGGTCGGCGGCTCGTGGCGTCCGAGCGCAGCGGGCGAGCCGCCGCGCGGGAGGGCGCGGGCGCCCCCCTCGACACCCGCACCAGGGAAGTCGGCGGCCGCGGGGGCTACCTGAGCGAAAGCGTCACACGGCGTGACGCGACGCGTCAGGGGCGGACGGCCGCCACCCGGTACGTGACCGCGTGCTCCTGCCCCGGCTCGAGCACGACGACGTCGGTGCCGGTGCGGAACGCGTCCGGCGGGCAGGTCATCGGCTCGACGGCGAGCCCCGTGCGGTCGAACTCCGGCTCCGGACGGTCGGCGGTGTGCACCTGCACCCACGGGCACGAGCGGTCCCAGCCGAGCTGCACGCCCGCGCCGTCCGGGCCGAGCAGCCGCATGCTCGTCCGGCCCTCGGCGTCGAACTCCAGGTCGGTGAAGGCGTGGTCGACGAACGTGCTGCCGACCGTGCGGGCGGTCCGGAAGTCGAAGTCGGTGCCCTCGACCGGCAGCACCTCGCGCGGCAGCAGGCGCTCCTCGTCGACGTCGAGGAAGGACGCCGCCGGCAGCTCGAAGCGCCAGCCGTCGACCTGCCCGGAGGGCGCGGCCACGAAGTACGGGTGCACCGACGCGCCGTACGGCGCCGCGGAGTCCCCCTCGTTGCGGGCCGCGAGGGTCCAGGTGAGGCCGTCGGGCCCCACGGCGTACGTCACCGTGCACTCGAGGTGCCACGGGTACGCCGGGCTCGGCCACAGCGGAACAGTGAGCGTGAGCCGGTCCGGCTCGACCTCGACCGCGCGCCACGGCAGCCACGCGACGAGGCCGTGGAGGGCGGTGAGGCGCGGCGCCGGCTCGTTCATCGCCGCCTGCGCCTCGACCCCGCGGAAGGAGTACGCGCCGTCGCCGATGCGGTTGGGCCACGGCGCGAGCAGGGCGCCGCCGTACATCGGCATCATGCGCTCGGCCGACCAGCCGCGGACGAGGGGCCGGCCGTCGGCGCTCAGGGCGCGCAGCGCGCCCCCGACCTCGGTGACCTCGGCGACGTAGCCGGCGGACTCGATGCGGAACTGCTCCCCGCTGGGGGCCATGCGCTGCTCCTCCCCCGCGTGGCGCGGTGGGCTGGTGGGGTGGGTGGGGTTCAGCCTGAGCCGGTCGGCGGGCGTCAGCCCGCGGTCGGGTCGACGTCGACGACCCGGCACTCGACGTCGGCCGCGCGCAGCGCCGCGACCGCGTCGGGCGGCGCTGCCGCATCGGTGACGACGAGGTCGATCCGGCTGGTGGGGACGGTCTGGACCATCGTGTCGACGCCGACCTTGGTGTGGTCGACGAGGACGACGACCCGGCGCGCGGCGGCCGCGATCGCGCGGTCCACGCCGGCGACGAGCATGCTCGGGGTCGAGAGGCCGCGCTCGGCGGAGAGCCCGTTGCCGGACATGAAGGCCGTGGACACGCGCAGCCCGGCGAGCGCGTGCTCGGCGTCGCCGCCGACGAGCGCGAAGATCGACCCCCGCAGCGACCCGCCCGTCATGACGACGTCGACGCCCGGGGCGCGGGAGAGGGCCTGGGCGACCAGCAGGCTGTTGGTCACGACGGTGAGGTCCCGCTTGCGGGTGAGCCGGCGCGCGAGGGCCTGCGTCGTCGTCCCGGGCCCGAGGACCAGGGCCTCGCCGTCCTCGACGAGCTCGGCGGCCGCGGCGGCGATCGCCGCCTTCTCCGCCGCCGCGACGTGGGACTTCTCGCTGTGCGTCGGCTCGTGCAGCGCCTCGCGCGCGACGGCACCGCCGTGGCGGCGGGAGAGCAGGCCCTCGGCCTCGAGGGAGCGCAGGTCTCGGCGCACCGTGACCTCGCTGGTGCCGGTGAGGCGGGCCAGCTCGCGGAGGGACACGGCGCCGCTGGTGGCCACCAGCTCGCTGATGAGGCGGCGGCGCTCGGCTGCGAACACCCGGTCAGCGTATCGGCCGGGAGATCACCGCACGGTGGGGACGGGCGGTCCCTGGGCTGCGAGCCTCCACCCGCCGACCGCGCGCCGCGCCGCGTCGCCGTTTCGCGGGAGCGCCGGGGGGCACGTCGACGGGAGTGGACAGGTCGAGCGGCTCGGAGCGCACCGCCGTCCTCAGCGCGGAGCTCCGTACGGTCTTCCAGCCCATCGTCGACCTGACCACCGGCACGTTCGTCGGGGTCGAGGCGCTGACGCGGGCGCGCTCCGGCGACGAGGAGGTCCCGCCCGACGACCTGTTCGCGGCGGCGGCGCGTACGGGCGAGGGCGCCCTCCGCGACCTGGACGAGCGGTGCCTCGCCGGCGCGCTCGCCCGGGCTGCGGAGGCGCGGGCCCCGGGCACGGTGTTCGTCAACGTCGAGCCCGCCACGCTCGGCGCGCTGTCCACCAGGCGCCTCGCCGAGCTCGCGAGCGCGGTCGCGCCCGGAGTGCGGGTCGTCGTCGAGGTCACCGAGCGCGACCTGCTCGACTCCCCCGCCGAGCTCCTGGCCGGCGTGCGCCGCGCGCGGGAGTGCGGGTGGGGGGTGGCGCTCGACGACGTCGGCGCCGAGCCCGCCGCGCTCGCCCTCATGCCCTTCCTGGCGCCCGACGTCATCAAGCTGGACCTCGCCCTGGTCCGCCAGCAGCCGTCGCTCTCGGTCGCCACCACCATCAACGCCGTGCACGCGCAGGCCGAGCGCAGCGGCGCGCTCATCCTGGCGGAGGGCATCGAGACCGAGGAGCACCTGGAGCGCGCCCTCGCGACCGGCGCCCGGCTCGGCCAGGGCTGGCGCTTCGGCCGGCCGGCCGACGCCGTGGCCCGCGTCGGTGGCGCGCTCCGGCTGCCTCCGGCCCGGGCGGCGGAGGCGCGCGCCGGCACCCCCTTCGCCGTCCTCAGCGCGGCGAGCGCGCCGGGCGTCGCCGGGGTCCCGCTGCTCGCCGCGATGTCGCGCCAGCTCGAGCGCCAGGCCCTGCTGCTCGACGACCTCACCGTCGTCCTCGCCAACTTCCAGCACGTCACCGCGCTGACGACGCCGACCAGGCGCCGCTACGAGGCACTCGCGGAGGTCTCGGCGTTCACCGCCGTCCTGGGTCCGGGGATGCCGGCCGCGCCGGTCCCGGGCGTGCACGGGACGCACGTGCCCGCCGACGACCCCCTCGCCGAGGAGTGGGCCGTCTGCGTCGTCGGCCCGCACTACGCCGCGGCCATCGCCGCCCGGGAGGAGGAGCCGAAGGAGGACGGGGAGCGCCGGTACGCGTTCGTCCTGACCCACGACCGCACGCGCGTCGTCGAGGCTGCGACGCTGCTGCTGGAGCGCGTACGTCGTGCACCGGCCCCGTCGCACCGCCCCTCGAGAGGCGGCCCCGTCCCTGCGGGGGCTGCTGCGCTTCCCGCCGTGGAGCTCCCCGAGCTCCTGCTGCGGGCGATCGACACCGCGACCAACGGCATCACGATCGCCGACGCCCAGCAGCCGGACTGGCCCCTCGTCTACGTCAACCAGGCCTTCCTCGAGCTCACGGGCTACGCCGCCGACGAGGTGCTCGGCCGCAACTGCCGCCTGCTGCAGGGGCCGAAGACCGACCCCACGCAGGTGCGGCCGATCGCCCGCCAGCTCGCCGCGGGGCGCTCGGTCCGCAGCACCCTGCTCAACTACCGGCGTGACGGCTCGCCGTTCTGGAACGAGGTGACGATCTCGCCCGTCCTCGGCGCGAGCGGGGAGGTCACCCACTTCATCGGCAACCAGGACGACGTCACCGAGCGCGTGCAGCGCGAGGAGCGGGCCAGCTTCCTGGCCTACCACGACCTGCTCACGGGCCTGCCGAACCGCGTGCAGCTCCTCGACCACCTCGAGCTGGAGCTCGCCCGCGCGATCCGGGGCGGCCACGAGGTGGCCGTCCTCTTCCTCGACCTCAACGGGTTCAAGGGCGTCAACGACACGCACGGCCATGCGGCCGGCGACATCGTGCTCAGCACCCTCGCCACCCGCATGCGAGGAGTCCTCCGCAGCGGTGACCTGCTCGCGCGCTACAGCGGCGACGAGTTCGTCGCCGTCCTCGCCCACCTGCCGGCGGGCGACCCCGCTCCGGCGCAGCGGGCGGCCGGGCACCTCGCCGCCGCCGCAGCGGTGCCGGTCGCGCTGGACACGGGCGTCCGCGTGACCGTGGGGGCTGCCGTGGGTATCGCCAGGTCACCGCACGACGGCAGCACTCCCGACGCGCTGCTGGACGTGGCGGACCGGCGCATGTACGAGGCGAAGGCCTAGCCGGGCGCGCTCACCCGACGGGCTGAGCCGCCTCGACCGCGGTGATGCGGTCGACGATGACGTCGAGCAGCGCGGGGGTGGCGCCGATCGGCTCGCTGACGACGTCGGCCCCGGCCGCGCGCATGCGCTCCGAGAAGAGCCCCGGTGCCAGCAGGTACGTCGCCAGCGCCACCCGCTCGTGGCCCTCCGCGCGCAGCTGCGCGACGGCCTCCGCGGGCGAGGGGCGGCTCGCCGACGCGTACGCTGCGAGCACCCGCGCGCCCGTCCGCAGCGCGAGCTCGGCCACCGTGCGCGCGGTCGCCTCGGCCGAGCGCGGCGACGAGGAACCCGCCGCCCCCAGCACGATCGCGTCGCCCTGCTGGTAGCCCGCCTCCACGAGCCGCTCGAGCACCGCGTCGACGATGCGCGGGTCGGGCCCGACCGACGCGGTCCGCTCGACCGGGTGGTCGTGCTCCGCGGCGACCGCAGGGAGGTCGACGTCGACGTGGTAGCCCGGGGCGAGCAGCAGCGGGACGACGACGGCGGTGGAGCCGAGCGCGGCCAGCGTCTGCCCGACGGTCGGCTCGATGACGTCGAGGTAGCCCACCTCGACGCGGCGGCCGCCCAGCCGCTCGGACAGCGCTGCCGCGACGGCCTCGATCGTGACCGGCCCGCTCGGCTCCTGGGTGCCGTGGGCGGCGAGGACCACGGGGATCTGCTCGTCCGCGGTCACGTCGCGGCGTACTTGCCGTCGGCGGAGCCGGGCCCCGGCAGCGCGTGCTCGGGGTCGTAGGCGAGCCGGTAGCCGCGCTTGACGACGGTCTGGATGCAGCGGGAGTCACCGAGCGCGGCACGCAGCCGGGTGACCGCCATCTCCACCGCGTGCTCGTCGGTGCCGCCGCCCGGCGCGGCGCGCAGCAGCTCGGCCCGCGACACGACGCGGCCGGGGTGCTTCGCGAGCGCCTTGATCAGCGCCATCGGCACGGGGGGCAGGGGGACGAGGGTGTCGTCGACGAGGACGGCGGAACCGCGTACCTCCAGCGCGTGCCCGGCGACCGGCAGGCGCACCGCGCGGGCGGGCAGCACCTCGCACACCTCGCGGACGAGCGCGCCGATCCGGGCGCGGCCCGGCTGCACGGTCGGGACGTCGCGCCGGTCGAGCGGACCCGCGGTGACCGGGCCGACGCAGATCGGCAGCACCCGGGTGCGCAGCGCCTCGAGCACCGCGTCCTCGGCACCGGCGGACGCGGCGATGCGCAGCAGGCTGGACACGGCGGGGGCGCTGGTGAAGGTCAGCGCGTCGACACCGCCGGTGAGGACGAGCTCCACCATCCGCTGCAGCGGGGTGATGTCGTCCGGCGGCACCCAGCGGTAGACCGGCACCTGGACGACGTCGGCCCCCGCGGCGAGCAGGGCGTCGATGAAGTCGGGCAGGGGCTCGCCGTGCAGCTGCACTGCGATCCGCTTGCCGTCGAGGTCGTGCTCGAGCAGGTGGGCGAGCACCTCGGAGGAGGACTCGGAGGCGGGCGACCAGGCGTCGACGAGGCCGGCGGCGCGGACGGCACCGCGCGCCTTGGGCCCGCGGCAGAGCACCTCGGCCGCGGAGAGCCGCTCGCGCAGCTCGTCGCCGAGACCCCAGCCCTCCGCCGCCTCCATCCAGCCGCGGAAGCCGATGCCCGTCGTCGCGACCGCGAGGTCCAGCGGGCCGGTGAGGCAGGCGCGCGTCGCCGCGAGCAGCTCGGAGTCGTCGGGCAGGGGGACGATCCTGATCGCGGGGGCGTGCACGACCTTCGCCCCGCGCCGCTCCAGCAGGTTGCCGAGCTCGTCGGCCCGCCGGGCCGCGGTGACCCCGACGGTCCACCCCGCGAGCACCGTGGCGCTGCCGCGCTCCGGTCCCGGGGCGTCGCCCTCCACGAGCGCTGCGCTCATGCGACGGCGCGCGGGCGACCCACCACGCTCGAGGGGAGGCCCTCGGGCAGGCGCACCTCGACGAAGCCGTTGCTCACGACGACAGGGTAGACCGGCAGCGCCACGGACGCGTCGTCCAGGCAGGTGCCGCTGCGCAGGTCGAAGACCTGCTTGTGCATCGGCGAGGCCACGGTCGCGATGTCGCCCCGCGTACCGACGATCCCGCGCGACATGACGTTGGCGCCGCTGAACGGGTCCTGGTTGCCCGTCGCGAGCACGGTGCCGTCGAGCAGGCGGAACAGCGCCACCTGCTGGCCGGCGACGAGCGCGGCGGCGCCGACCTCCGGCTGCAGGTCGTCGAGCTGGCACACGCGGGTCCAGACGCCCTCGGCGGCGTCGGCCTGCTGGGGGACGGCAGTGCTCTCGGTGGTCAGCGTCATGACGGTTCCTCCTCGGTGCTCTGCCGGACTGGTCCCACCCTGCCGGGAGGGGTTTGCCCGACGGTGTCTGCGGTGTTTCCCGTGGGTCACGAGGCCCGCAAGCGGGCGCTGCGGCGCGGGTGAGATCGGTGCGCCCAGACCTCGGTGCGCCCGGACCTCGGTGCGCTCAGACCTCCGACCGCAGGGGGATCCGCGCGCCGGCCACGAGCGTCGCGCGCTCCTCGGCGGTCGCGGGCCGGTGCTGGTCCCGCTCCGTCACGAAGACGACGTCGCTGTCGGGGGCGTCAGGGGCGTTGACGAAGGAGCGGAAGCGCTTCAGCGTCTCCGGGTCCTCGATCGCGTCGCGCCACTCGTCGGAGTAGCCCGCGACGTGCGCCTCCATCGCCGCGTCCAGCTCGGCGCAGATGCCGAGCGAGTCCTCGACGACGACCGCGCGCAGGTGGTCGAGCCCGCCCTCGAGCGACTCGACCCAGGCCGCGGTGCGCTGGAGGCGGTCGGCCGTGCGGACGTAGTACATGAGGAAGCGGTCGATGGTGCGGACCAGCTCCTCGGTCGAGAGGTCCTGGGCCAGCAGGTCGGCGTGGCGCGGGGTGAAGCCGCCGTTGCCGGCGACGTAGAGGTTCCAGCCCTTCTCGGTCGCGATGACGCCGACGTCCTTGCCGCGCGCCTCGGCGCACTCGCGGGCGCAGCCCGAGACCCCCGCCTTGATCTTGTGCGGCGCGCGCAGCCCCCGGTAGCGCAGCTCCAGGTCGACGGCCAGGCCGACGGAGTCCTGCACGCCGTACCTGCACCAGGTCGAGCCGACGCAGGACTTCACCGTGCGCAAGGCCTTGCCGTACGCGTGGCCGCTCTCGAAGCCCGCGTCGACGAGCTTGCGCCAGATCAGCGGCAGCTGCTCGACGCGCGCGCCGAACAGGTCGATCCGCTGGCCGCCGGTGATCTTCGTGTAGAGCCCGAACTCCTGCGCCACCTGCCCGATGACGATGAGCTTCTCGGGGGTGATCTCCCCGCCGGGGATGCGCGGGACGACGGAGTAGGTGCCGTCCTTCTGCATGTTGGCGAGGAACTTGTCGTTGGTGTCCTGCAGCGCGGCCTGCTCGCCCTTGAGGATGTGGCCGTTGCCGAGGCTCGCGAGGATGCTCGCGACGACGGGCTTGCAGATGTCGCACCCGCGCCCGGTGCCGTGCTCGGCGATGAGCTGGCTGAACGTCGAGATCCGCTTGACCCGCACGATGTCGAAGAGGTCGGCGCGCGAGAGGTCGGCGAAGTGCTCGCAGAGCCCGCGGCTCTGCTGCACGCCGGCGGTGGCGAGCATCTTCTTCAGCAGGGGTACGCAGCTGCCGCAGCCCGTGCCGGCGCGCGTGCAGGCCTTGAGCGCGGGGACGTCCTCGGCACCCTCGTGGATCGCGCAGGCGATCTCGTCGGCGGTGACATTGGCGCAGGAGCAGACCTGCATGTCACCGCTGGGGCCGGCGATCTCGCCACCGCCGGTGCCGACGAGGAGCGCCTCGGGCGACCCCGGCAGCGCGCGTCCGACGGACCCCCGCAGGACGGGGTACGCGCTGGCATCGCCGACGAGCACGCCGCCGAGCAGCGTCTGCGCGTCGTCGGTGAGCACGAGCTTCTTGTAGACGCCGGCCACCGGGTCGGCGTAGACGACCTCGAGCGCGTCCGCGGTCGCGCCGTGCGCGTCCCCGAAGCTCGCCACGTCGACGCCGAGCAGCTTGAGCTTGGTGGAGAGGTCGGCGCCGGGGAAGCTCGCCGACCCACCGGTGAGGTTCTCGGCCACGATCTCGGCCATGGTGTAGCCCGGCGCGACGAGGCCGTAGACGGCGCCCTCGATGCAGGCGCACTCGCCGATCGCGTACACCGCGGGGTCCTCGGTGCGGCAGGAGGCGTCGACCACGATGCCGCCGCGCTGGCCGACGGGCAGCCCGGAGCTGCGACCCAGCTCGTCCCGGGCGCGGACGCCGGCCGCGAAGATGACGACCTCGGCCTCGATGTCGCCGCCGTCGGCGAACTCCATGCGGGCGACGGCGCCGTCCTCCCCTGCGTGCAGGGCCTTCGTCGCGGTCGACGTGTGCACGGAGATGCCGAGCGACTCGACCTTGCGCCGTAGCATGGTGCCGCCGCCCTCGTCGATCTGCACGGCCATGAGCCGCGGGGCGAACTCGACCACGTGCGTCTCGAGGCCGAGCCCCAGCAGGGCGTTCGCCGCCTCCAGGCCGAGCAGGCCGCCGCCGACGACGGCCCCCACGCGGCGGCCGGCAGCGTGGGCCTTGATCCGCTCGAGGTCCTCGATGGTCCGGTAGACGAAGGTGCCGGGCAGGTCCTTGCCCTCGATGGGCGGGACGAACGCGTACGAGCCCGTCGCGAGGACCAGCGCGTCGTAGGGCAGGACCTCGCCACGGCTGGTGGTGACGGTCCGGCCCTCCCGGTCCACGGCGGTCGCGGTCTCGCCGAGGCGCAGGTCGAGCAGCGGCTCGTCGTCGTAGAACCCCAGCGGCACCAGCGAGAGCTCCTCCTCGCTGCTGCCGGAGAACCACGCCGAGAGGCCGACCCGGTCGTACGCCGGGCGCGGCTCCTCGCAGAGCACCGTCACCTTCCACTCGCCCGCGGTGTCCCGGGCGCGCAGCGACTCGACGAACCGCTGGCCGACCATGCCGTTGCCGACGACGACGAGCTGGCGGGGGTGCGTCATGTGCTGCTCCTAGCGACTGCTCTGGGGCGACTGCGGGGGCCTTGCGACGCGTCTCAATCTGTGGCGGGCGGTTTGCCCGTCGGGGTCACGGATGTTTCGTCGACGCAAAGTGGTCCGCATCCGGGAGGGGCGCGGGGCGTGAGCCGCGGCGCCGGCGGATACGGTCGCGTACGTGCACGCCGTCGTCGTCGAGTCCCCCGGTGGTCCGGAGTCGCTGCACTGGGCGGAGGTCCCGGACCCGGTCCCCGGACCGGGCGACGTGCTCGTCGACGTGGTCGCCGCTGGCCTCAACCGCGCCGACCTGCTCCAGCGCCAGGGGCACTACCCGCCGCCGCCGGGGGCGCCGGCGTACCTCGGCCTGGAGTGCAGCGGGACGGTGCTCGCGCTCGGCGAGGGCGTGACGGGCTGGCAGGTCGGCGACGAGGTGTGCGCGCTGCTCGCGGGAGGCGGGTACGCCGAGCAGGTCGCCGTGCCGGCCGGACAGCTGCTGCCCCTCCCGCAGGGCGTCCCGCTCGACCACGCGGCCGCGCTACCCGAGGTCGCCTGCACCGTGTGGTCCAACCTCGTCATGGTGGCCGGGCTGCGCGCTGGGGAGACGCTGCTCGTGCACGGCGGCGCGGGCGGCATCGGGACCGGGGCGATCCAGGTGGCCGTCGCGCTGGGCGCGACGGTCGTCGCGACTGCCGGGACCGAGGAGAAGCGGCAGCACTGCCGCGACCTCGGCGCTGCCGGCGCGCTCGACTACCGCGGCGACTGGGTCACGGAGCTGCGCGAGTCGTACGGCGGGGCGGACGTCGTCCTCGACGTCATGGGCGCCTCGCTGCTGCCCGACAACGTCGCCGCGCTGGCGGTGGAGGGCCGCCTCGTCGTCATCGGCATGCAGGGCGGCCGCAAGGGCGAGCTCGACCTCGGCCAGCTCATGACGAAGCGGGCGAGCGTGCACGCCACGGCGCTGCGCTCCCGGCCAGAGGAGGAGAAGGCCGCCATCGTCGCGCAGGTCCGCGAGCACGTCTGGCCGCTGGTCGAGGCGGGCCGGCTGCGCATCGTCGTGGACTCGGAGTTCCCCTTCGCCGAGGCGGCCGAGGCGCACCGCCGGCTGGAGAGCGGCGGCGTCACGGGCAAGGTGCTGCTGACCCGCTGAACCCTCCGGGGCTCCCGCTGTCTCCTGTCGATCAAGCCCTCAGGAGGACGCATGACCCGGACCACCCGCCGCACGCTGCTCGTGCCAGCGGCCCTCGTCGCGCTGCTGGTCGCCTGCCTGGTCGGGCTGCACTCCCGCGCGGCGCTCGACGGTCCTGGCGGCGCGCTCGGGCTGCCCGACCGGCTCTCGCAGCCGGCCTGGGGGACGCCGTCAGGGACCGCGTCGCCGGGCGGGCCGGTCGCCCTGGTCGCGACGGGCTCGCGCGAGCCGGAAGCGGGCTTCGGCGACACCAACGCCGCGGTCATGGTCGGGCCAGGTGGCTACCGCATGACCTCGCGGATCGGCGCCGACGAGTTCCACCCCGGCGAGGACATGCTGCTGTCGCCCGACGGGGGGACCACGGCGTACGGCACCGGGGCCTGGACCAGCGCGAGCGTGCAGCTCACGGACGTGCGTACCGGCCGCGCGCGCACGCTCCCGGTCGGGGTCGGGTCCGCGCGCGTCGTCGCCTGGACGCCGGACTCGCGGCGGTTCGTCGTGGCCGAGCTGCACCGCACGTCATGGGCGGGGATCGGGCTGCTCGACACCTCCTCCGGCCGCTACCGGCGGATCGCGGAGGCCCGCGGGACGTACGTGCCGGGAGCGGTGGCCGTGAGCGCGGACGGGTCCTGGGTCGCGTACCAGGGCGGGGACTCGCTCACCGTGCTGAGCGTCGCCGACGGGTCGGTGGTGGGACGGGCGGCGCTGGCGCCCGGCGCGCTGCTGACCGGGAAGGCGGCGTTCACGCCGGACGGGAGCGCGCTGGTGGTCGCGGTCCCGGACTCGGCCAGCGCTCCGCGGGCGTGGGGGCTGCGGCTGGTGGACGCGCGCACGGGGGTCGCGCGCCCCACAGCCCTGCCCGCCGTCCACGACGCGGTCGCCGTGCGGGCGGTCGGCTGGCGGCCGGACGGGAGCGCGGCGGTGCTCGCGTTCCGGCCGGACGCGGCGTACGGCACGGACCCGCGGGTCTCGTCGGCGGTGGGCGACCGCACGCGCTTCGAGGCCGTGCGGCGCGTCGACCTGCTCGCCGTGCGCGCGGGCGCGGCGGCGCCGACCACGCTGCTCCGGCCGCCGGCGGACACGCTGGCGATGGACGTGGCACAGCAGGCGGTGGCGTCCTCGGTGGTCGTGCACCTCGCCGGGCAGCCGGCGCTCGTCGCGCCGGTCTGGCTGCTGCGGACGGGCCTGGGACTGGCGCTGCTCGGGCTGGTCGCGCTCGTCCTCCTCCGCCTGCCGCGGCGTCCTCGGCCGGCTCCTCTCGGAGTGGCTACGGCTGTCTAGTGCTCGTCGTAGAGGCGGGCAGAAGGGGCACGACACCCGCCGAGCGTCGCGAGGGCGGGGCGGGGCAGGATGGGAGCCATGAGCGAGCCGAGCAGCCCCGAGACCCGCCTCATCGTCGTGTCGCAGGACGGGTCGCAGGTCGAGCCGACCGCCGGCGAGGAGGAGCCGGGCGACCGCCCGGTGACCGAGCTGGTCGAGCAGCCGGCCAAGGTCATGCGCATCGGCAGCATGGTGAAGCAGCTGCTCGACGAGGTGCGCTCGGCGCCGCTCGACGAGGCGAGCCGGGTCCGGCTCCGCGAGATCCACCGCACCTCGCTCAAGGAGCTCGAGCAGGGCCTCGCCCCCGAGCTGGTCGAGGAGCTCGAGCGGCTGTCGCTGCCCTTCACCGACGACGAGGTCCCCAGCGAGGGCGAGCTCCGGGTCGCGCAGGCGCAGCTCGTCGGCTGGCTCGAGGGGCTGTTCCACGGCATCCAGACCGCGATGTTCGTGCAGCAGATGGAGGCGCGGGCCGCCGTCGAGGCCCAGTCGCGGCGGGCGCTGCCGCAGGGGCTGCGGCCGGGCGCTCCCGACGGCGGGCAGACGGGGCAGTACCTCTAGCCCCCGTGATCATGCACGTCCTGGGGCCACGTCTTCCCCGTGGTCATGCACTTCTTGGGGCGACCTCTCCCCCGTGATCATGCAGATCCTGGGCCCGCTCCATGTCGCGCCACCTGCGTGATCATGCACGTCTTGTGGTCCCGACCTCGCCGTGATCATGCACATCGTGTCGGGCGTGGTGGCAGCCGACGGCACGCTCAGGTCTGACGGGCGGCGGCCCGCGCTCCCAGGATCTGCATGATCACGGGGAGATGGGTGCCCCAAGACGTGCATGATCACGGGGAGATGGGTGCCCCAGGATCTGCATGATCACGGGGAGGTGGGGATCACTGCCAGGGCAGGCCGCTGCCCGTCACGGACTCGGCCACCAGCGAGACCACCAGCCGCCGGTCGGTGACCATCGCGGCGAAGAACTCGTCGGGGTCCGGGTGCGCCTCGCCGCGGATCGTCTCGTAGACGCGCAGCAGCGCGCGGCCGGCCTCGTCGCCCGGCTGCTCGGACACCGGCGAGGTCGAGGCGGCAGAGGTCACCGCGGCGTACTGCCAGAAGGTGTCGCCCAGGACGTGCAGCACCGCGCGCGGGAAGCGCTGCAGGTTGCGGGTCTTCGCGCGGTCGGCGGTGACCGAGACGTGCGCTGCGCCGTCGAACCACGCGAAGGAGATGTTGGAGGTCTGCGGCGTGCCGTCGCTGCGCGAGGTCGCGAGGACCGCCTGGTGGTGCGCCGAGATCCAGCTCTCGAAGCCGTCGGGGAGGCTCATGGCGCCACTCTGCCACCCCGACGGCCCACTGCCTACGGTCCCGCTACGGCTGGGCCCACGGCGACGGCGCGGGCGGCTCGACCACGGGAGGCCGGTCGTCGCACCAGCTGCCGGCGGCGTACCAGCCCCCGTCGTTGCTGTCGCCGATCCGCACGATGCTGAACTCCGGCGTCCCGGTGAAGTGGAACGTCCCGCAGTCGTCGTCGAAGGGCTGGCCGACGCCGCGCGCGTCGACGTCCTCGAAGGTCGCGCTGCCCGCGGCCCGGGCGCTGATGACGTTCGTGCCCGTGCCGTCGATGCGGACGTGGCGCACCTGGACGCCGGTGATGGAGTAGAGGTCCTTGACCGGCCAATCGGCGACGACCATGAACGCGTTCTCGGTGACGTCGAGGAAGTCGCTGTCGCTGATGACGATCGGCGTCGAGATCGAGCCCTCGAGGGCGTAGATCCAGATGGCACCGAGCCCGATGTCCCAGTTGAGGTCGTGTGTGCCGGCGCGCACGGTGGTGTTGCGGGTGAAGGTCAACGTGCCGTCGAAGCCGGTCGAGCCGAAGCGGGTCCCGGCGTGCAGCGCGCTGCCCTCGCGTACGGGGTCGGCGACGAGGTTGTCGCTGATGGTGTCGTCGCGGCCGCCGTAGACCGCGATGCCGTTGGCGAGGACCGGGGACTGCACCGTGTTGTGGTCGACGATGTCGTACGCGTCCTCGTCGGCCGCCCTCCCGCTGGCGCCGTGCAGGTTCTCCGACCACAGGGCGATCGCGTCGTCACCGGTCCCGCGGACGAGGTTGTCCGTCACCCGCACGTGCGTGATCCCGCTGTGCAGGTTGATGCCGTCCGCCAGCTGGTCGGTGATGACGTTGTCGCGCACGGTCAGCCCGTCGAACGGGCCGTCGAGCCACAGGCCGACCTTGGTGTGGTGCAGGTACATGCCCTCGACCAGGCTGCCGCCACCCAGGGCACCGCCGATCGCGTTGACCTGGTCGACGTCGATGCGCTCGCGGACGTCGCCTTCGATCGCGAAGTCGCGCAGGCTCACGTGGTGGCTGCCGCCCTCGGCCGCGCTCCGGCCGTAGAAGCCCGGACTGTCGTGGGTGGACCCGTCCGCCGCCGGCGTCGCGCGCGGCGTCACCGGCCCGTACACGATCGACCACCAGCTGCCCGCCCCCTCGACCGTCACGTCGTCGACGACGATGTGACGCGTGACGAGGAAGCGACCGGCCGGGATCCAGACCTTGCCGCCGTGGGCGTGGACGTACGCGATGGCCGCGTCGAAGGCCGCGGAGGAGTCGCGTACGCCGGTCGGGTCGGCGCCGAAGCGCGTGACGGGCACGTGCCGGCTCCCCTGGGTCGCCGGGCCGTCCACGCGCTCGGTGTCGACGAGGTCGATGGTCGTCGTCTCGGCCGCGGCGTCGAGGGGCACGGTGAGCCGGAGGCGGTCGCCCTTGCCGTAGGTCCCGCCGAGCAGCAGTCGCTGCTCGTCGTAGAAGTGGTTCGGCCGGAACGGCTTCACCACGGGATCGGGCTCGGGCTTCCACCAACCGGGGTTCGGGTCCACCTGCGGGTCGTTGGAGAACGGGTACATGCCGTAGACCCAGGAGTACCTCGACGTCAGCGTCATCACGTGCTCGTCACCGCCGTTCACGGTGACGCGCAGCGGGCTGTCGATGCCGCCGCCGGCCGGGGCGTCGGGGATGCTGTAGCGGACCGTGATGGCGTTCGCCCTGCGCGGCAGCACGAACTCCACCTCCTGACCGCGGTGGAGCTGCACGGCGTCGCGACCGCTCGCCTCCGCGGTCAGGGTGTACGCGTGCCGCCGCTGCTGGTCGGTCTTCCCGGCGCCGAGGACGGTCCCGTCGGTGGTGGCGTCCTCCGCCTCCAGCTCGGTCATCCCGAGGTCGGCGCCGCGCCCGGCGACCAGCGCCGGGTCGAGGGCGGCGCGGGTGGCGGCAGTGACGTCGTCGGGGTGCTCGCTCGCGCGGGCGACACCGGCGCCGAGCGTGCTGAGCAGCAGCGCGGCGGTCGCTGCCGCGAGCGGGCGGGACGCGTGGAGCATGGTGGCTCGCTTCCGTAGGGAGGGACGATCAGCCCTTGACCGCGCCGCCGAGACCGGAGGAGCGGAGGAACACCCGCTGGAACAGCAGGAACAGCACGATGGGGAACGCCGTCGAGAGGAACAGCGCGGCGAGGTAGACGCCGAGGTCCGTGGAGGCCGCGAGGGTGGGGAGGCGGACGGACAGCGGCTGGATGTCGGGGTTGCGCAGCACGAGCAGCGGCCAGAGGAAGTCCTTCCAGGCCGCGAGGACGGCGAAGACCGAGACCACGCCGAGGATGGGGCGCGACATGGGCAGCACGACGTACCAGAACAGTCGCGCGGGGCCCGCGCCGTCGACCTCGGCGGCCTCGAAGACCTCCCGTGGCAGGTTGTCGAAGAAGCGCTTGACCAGCACGACGTTGAACGCGTTAGCCCCGGCCGGCAGCCACACCGCCCAGTACGTGTCGACCAGGTCCCGGTGCGTGAACGGCGTGTCCAGCACGGTGAGGTAGAGCGGGACCAGGAGGACCACAGCCGGGACGAACAGCGTGGCGAGCACGAGGGCGTTGAGCACCCGCGCGTACGCCGGGCGCAGGACGCTCAAGGCGTAGCCGCCCGTCGTCGCGACGAGCAGCTGCGCGAACCACGACCCTGCTGCCACCACGACGGTGTTCCAGAAGTAGCGGCTGAGGTGGATGTCGTTCCACGCCTGGTCGATGTTGCTGAGCGTCGCGCCGTGCGGGAAGACCGCCATCGGCGAGGTCAGGGTGTCCTGCGTCGGCGTCAGGGCCGCCTTCGCGAGCCAGAGCATCGGTCCGAGGCCCACCACGACGAGCACGACGAGGAGCAGGCCGTGCGTCAGCCGGAGGCCCTGCCGCACGGCGGGTACGCGCCGGTCGGCGGGCGAGACGATGCCGCGCCCGGCGTCGTCACCGCTCGGGCGGCGGCGCCGGACCGCAGCAGCCGCGGGCGCAACGGCGGAAGCGACGCTCGCCGGAGGCATGCCGGTCTCGGTGGTCGTCACGTGCTGCTCCAGCTCCTCGTCGCCCGCAGGTAGACCGCGGAGAGTGCGGCCAGCACGAGGGCGAGCAGCACGCTCAGCGCCGTCGCTTCGCCGATCTGGCTGCCGGCGCTCTGCCCGAACGCGTAGTCGTAGATCAGCAGCAGGACCGTGGTCGTCGAGTTGTCGGGGCCGCCGCCGGTGAAGAGGTAGGGCTCGAGGAACACCTGCGCAGTGCCGAGGACCTGCAGGATCAGCGTGACCAGCAGGACTCCGCGCAGCTGCGGCAGCGTCACGCTCCAGACCTTGCGGAGGATCCCCGCGCCGTCGAGCTCCGCGGCCTCGTAGAGCTCCTGCGGCACCGACGCGAGCGCTGCGAGGTAGATGATGACGGTACCGCCGGCCGCGGCCCAGGTCGCCTCGAGCACGAGCGAGGGCATCGCCCAGGTCGTCGACTGCAGCCACGGGTACGGGCCGAGGCCCACCCAGCCGAGCACCGTGTTGTAGACCCCGGTCGCACTGGCGTCGTAGAAGAACTGCCACAGCAGCACCGCGACCACGGGTGGGACCACGACCGGGAGGTAGGCCAGCGCGCTGAGCAGCCCACGCAGCTTGCGGGCCTCGGCCATGAGCACCGCGAGGAGCAGCGGCACGGGGTAGCCGAGCACGAGGGCCAGACCGGCGAACCAGCACGTGTTCTTGACCGCCGTCCAGAGCAGCGGGTCGCTGAGCACCTCGCGGAAGTTGTCGAGCCCGACGAAGACGGCCGGGTCTGCCAGGTTGGTGCGCTGGAAGCTCATCTCGACCGCGCGGACGATCGGGTACCACGAGAAGACCCCGAAGACCACGAGCAGCGGGAGGGTGAAGGCGAGGTTCGCGGGGCCACCGCCGCGTACCCACGTGAGCGGGGTACGCGGGCGGCGGCGCCCGGCGATGGTCGGGACGGCCATCTCGGAAGTCAGCTGGCCTTGTCGACGGCCTGCTGCGCGATCGGCGTCGTCTTCGCGAGCAGCTGGTCGATGTTCGTGCCCTTGTCGGTGAGCACCTTCTGCACCACGGTGTCGAGGACGCCGTAGAGCGCCTGCGTGCTGACCGGCGGCTCGGGCTGCAGCTTCTGGTTGAAGATGTTGTCGGTGAAGCCCTTCATCTGGCCGAGCGGCACGTCGACGTAGGAGGAGATCCAGCTCATGTAGGTGTCGAGCGTCGCCTTGTCGAACAGCGGCAGCTGCGGCGTCCCCACGGGCTGCTTGCTGGCGACGAGGGTCTTGGCGTCGCGCACGGCAGCCTGCTGGTCGGTCAGCTTGGACAGGTAGTAGAAGTCCATCCACTTCACCGCCGCGGCCTTCTCGGCGTCGGTCGCCGAGGCCTTGACGACGACCTCCGTGCCACCGCCGAGCAGACCCGCGTCGGGGGAGTCGGACATCGGCAGCACGGTGAGGCCGTAGGTCTCGGGCTTCACGTGGTTGGCCTGGACGAGGTTGGTGTAGACGTCGGAGCCGCTGAGGTACATCCCGACCTTGCCCGCGGCGAAGGCCTGGTTCATGCTCCCCCAGTCCAGCAGGAAGTTGCTGCCCATGGCGTTGTCGCTCCACCGCAGCTGCTTCAGCCACTGCAACGCGGCCTTGGTGCCCGGGTTCGCGAGAGTGACGGTCGCCTTCCCGCTGCTGTCGACGGTCTCGAGCCGACCGCCAAGCGCGTACGTCAGCATCGCGAGGTTCCAGCCGCCCGTGTTGCTCTTGCCCATCAGCGCGAAGCCGGCCTGGTGCGTCTTGCTCGCGATCGCCCTGGCGTCCGCGCGTACCTCGTCCCAGGTTGTCGGCGGCTTGTCGGGATCGAGCCCGGCCTTGGTGAAGAGCGCGCGGTTGTACTGCAAGCCGACGCCGTAGGCCCCCTTCGGCAGGGCGTAGATGTCGCCCTTGCTGTCCTGGCCCTGCGCGAGCACGCTCGGGTTGAACGTGCCGGCGTAGGGCAGTTGCCTCACCTGGGCGGTGAGGTCGGCGACCTGCTTGTTCCCGATGAGCGTGCGCGCATCGGTGAAGGGCACCTCGAACACCGTCGGCAGCGTCCCGCCGGCGAGCTGGGCGGCGAACGTCGTGCCCTTCCACTCGTACTCGTGCGGCTGCACGTCGATGTCGGGGTGCGCCTGCTCGAAGATGGCGACCTGGTCGTTGAAGGCCTTGAACGCCTCCTTCGTCGACCCCGGCAGCAGGGACACGACCGAGAGCTTGACCTTCTGGCCGGCGGGTGCGGCCGCGGGGGCGCTCGACGTGCCCGTGGCGGCGGTGGTCGTCTGCGTCCCCCCACTCGCGGCGGAGTCCGTCTTCTTCGCCGCGGTGCCGCAGCCGGCGACGAGGCAGAGCCCCGTCGCCAGGGCGACCACGGCCGCGGGCCGGGAGGATCGGCGGTGCAACGTCATCGTTGGCTCCTTCGTCGTGCTGGGTCAGCGGGTGGGACGCAGCCAGGCGGTCGCGTCAGGGGGGAGGGACTCGGCAGTGGGGTGCGAGGAGTCGCTGCGCAGCAGCACGTCTCCAGCGGGCAGGTGCAGGGACTCGGTCGAGAAGTTGGTGACGGAGAGCAGGTCGTCGCGGGTGAAGGCGATCACGCCGTCACCCAGGTCGACCCAGCCGAGCCCCGCGCCGCGGAGGCCGCGGCGCAGACGCAGCGCCGCGCGGTAGAGCGCGAGCATCGAGTCGTCGTAGCGCTCCTGGCACTCGACGGTCAGCGCAGCCCAGCTCCTCGGTTGCGGGAGCTCGGTGGGAGAACTGCCCGTGGTGAAGCCGAAGGGCGGCTCCTCCCCGCTCCACGGGAGGGGTACGCGGCAGCCGTCCCGCCCCGGGTCCACGCCACCCGACCGGGCGTGCATCGGATCGCGGAGGAGCTCGCGGGGCAGGTCCTCGACCTCGGGGAGGCCGAGCTCCTCGCCCTGGTAGACGTAGAGCGCACCCGGGAGCGCGGCGACGAGCAGGGCCGCGGCGCGCGCCCGACGTGTGCCGAGCGCGAAGTCCGTCGGCGTACCGAAGCGCTTGCTGCCGAACGAGAACGACGTGACCTCGCGGCCGTAGCGGGTGACCGTGCGCGTGACGTCGTGGTTCGCCAGCACCCACGTGGGTGGGGCCCCGACCTGCCGATGGCTGGCAAGGGTCGCCTCGATCGAGTCGCGCAGCTCCTTCGCGTCCCACGGCCGGGTCATGAAGTCGAAGTTGAAGGCGGTGTGCAGCTCGTCCGGGCGGAGGTAGCGCGCGAAGCGCTGCGGGTCCTCGAGCCAGACCTCGCCGACCAGCACCCGCGGGGGCTCGTACGCGTCGGCCACCGCCCGCCACCCGCGGTAGATCTCGTGGATCTCGTCGCGGTCGACGAAGGGGTGGCCTCCCGGTCCCGGGGTGGCCGGCACCGCGGGGAGCCGCTCGTCCTTGACGAGCAGCGCCGCGGAGTCGATGCGGATGCCGGCGACGCCGCGGTCGAACCAGAAGCGCAGCACCTGCAGGTGCTCCTCGACCACGGTCGGGTTGCGCCAGTCGAGGTCGGGCTGCTGCGGCGAGAAGAGGTGGAGGTACCACTCCCCCGGGCGCCCGTCGGCGTCGGTCGTGCGGGTCCAGGTCGTGCCGCCGAACTCCGAGACCCACTCCGTCGGCATGGTGTCACCCGCGTCGCCGAGCCCCGGCCTGAACCAGAACCGCGCCCGCTCAGGGGAACCCGGGGCGGCCGCGAGGGCCGCACGGAACCACGGGTGCTGGTCGGACACGTGGTTGGGGACCACGTCGAGGATCGTGCGGATCCCGAGCGCGAGCGCCTCCGCGACGAGGAGCTCCGCCTCCTCGAGGGTGCCGAGCTCTGGGGCGACCGCGCGGTAGTCGGCGACGTCGTAGCCGCCGTCGGCGAGCGGCGAGGGGTACCACGGGTTGAACCACAGGGCGTCGACGCCGAGCTCGCGCAGGTAGCCGAGCTTCGCCCGCACGCCGGCCAGGTCCCCGACGCCGTCCCCGTCACCGTCGCAGAAGCTGCGGACGTAGACCTGGTAGATCACCGCGTCGCGCCACCAGTCGCCGGCAGCCGCGTCGGCGGAGTGGAGGGCGGGCTCGACTGCCACGGGGGGATCAGCTCCTGTCGCGCCGCAGCGAGCGGCTCAGGTCTGCTGGGGATCCGCCGAGGAGCTGGCGGATCGGGACGTGCAGAACGTAGCGCCGCTCGTGAGACCACGCAAGAGTCCGACGAGATGTTGCATGAACGTGATGACCGAAGGGCGCGGTGGTGGTGACGCGCATGCTGCGCGGCGGCTCCATCCGGAGCCGCGCCGAGGTGGAGGCGGCTGTCGCCGCTGCGTGCGTAGAGCGGCTATCGCCGCGGTGCTGCGCCGGTCGTCGCGCGCACGACGAGCTCGGGCTCGAACAGCAGCTCGCGGCCCGTACCGGCTGCACCGGAGATCTGGTCGACGAGGAGCGCGACCGCGGCCTTGCCGATCGCCTCGATGGGCTGGCGCACGGTGCTGAGCGGCGGCTCGGTGCAGCCCATGAGCGCGGAGTCGTCGAAGCCGACGACGGAGAAGTCGCGGGGCACGCTCAGCCCCGCGCGCCGGGCGGCCTTGATGCCGCCGAGGGCGAGGGGGTCGCTGGCGAACAGCGCGGCGGTGAAGCCGCGCTCGAGCAGGATGGAGGCGGCGAGCTGACCGCCCTCCAAGGTGAACATCGTGCGCTCGACCGCCCCGTCCAGCGACAGCCCCTCCTCGGCGCACAGCGCACGGAAGGTCTCCTCCTTGCGCCGGGAGGGCACGTGGTCGAGCGGTCCGAGCACCAGCCCGATGCGCTCGTGGCCGAGGCTGCGCAGGTGCGTGAAGGCCAGCTGCACGGCGGCCCGGTCGTCGGTCGACACGGTCGGGAAGCCGAGCGCCTCGACCGCGGCGTTGACGAGCACGGCCGGCACGCCGCGCTCGTGCAGCGCGACGAAGTGGTCGTGCGGGGCGTCGTCCTCGGCCTGCGCGCCGCCGAAGAAGATCACGCCGGAGGCCTGCTGCTGCAGCAGCATCTGGACGTACGCCGGCTCGCTCATCCCGCCCGCGGACCCGATGCACAGCACGGGCGTCATGCCGCGCTGGACGATGCCACCGGACACCACCTCGGCGAACGCCGGGAAGATCGGGTTCTGCAGCTCGGGCAGCACGAGGCCGACGAGCCGGGCCCGCTCCCCGCGCAACTGCGTCGGGCGCTCGTAGCCGAGCACGTCGAGCGCGGTCAGCACGGCCGTGCGGGTGGCCTCGGAGACCCCCGGCTTGCCGTTGAGCACGCGGCTCACCGTGGCCTCGGACACCCCGACCTTGCGCGCCACCTCCGCCATCCGCCGCGTCATGGCCGCATCCTAGGGCGCGAGGAGCAGCAGTGGTCATCCACGCGCTTGCGCACCTCTGTCGATCTCTTGCACGACCAGCGTCAGGCAGGCGGCCCGTCGTGCAGGACGCGCTGGAACATGCGGTGGTCCTGCCAGGCCCCGGCGATTGGAGGTAGCTCGGCGCCAGGCCGTACTCGACGAAGCCGTTGCGCAGCAGCACCTTCTGCGAAGCCGTGTTGTCGAGCAGGGTCCCCGCCTCGAGGCGGTGCAGACCGAGGACCTCGAGCGCGACCCGGCACACCCCGGCCACGGCAGCGGTCCCGAGCCCGCGTCGGGTGCGCTCGCCGTCGACCCAGTAGCCCATCGCGGCACTGCGGAACGGCCCCAGCACGATGCTGCTCAGCGTCACACCACCGACGATCTCCTCACCCTCCGCGAGCACGCAGGGCAGCAGCGTGCCGGCGTCGAGGGCGGCGAGCAGCCCGGCGAGGCGGAGCTGCTGGCCGCGCAGCGTCCAGAAGTCGGGCGCGCGGTCCGGGTCGTACGGCGCGAGGTGCTCGCGGTTGCGCACGTACGCGTCGAGCAGCGCCACCGCGTCCCCGGGGTCGACGAGCCGGAGCTGCACGCCGCCCCCCAGGGGAACGGGGGCGAAGCTCGGCGCGGGCACGCCCCCAGGCTGCCAGGCCCGCTCCGGGCGGTCGACGTCGGCGATCGGGGGTACAACGGATCGATGAGGCGTCTGCTGCTCCTCCTGCCCGCCGCTCTCGTCGCCTGCTCCTCGGGCGGAGGGAGCACGCACCCTGCCGCGCCGTCGAACACGTCGTCGAGCACGTCGTCGAGCACGTCGGAGGCGGCGAGCGCGCCTGAGGCGGCGAGCGCCGTCCGCGACTGGCCGACCTACCACGGCGACCTGCGCCGCTCGGGCACGGCGACGATGCCCACGCCCACGAAGCTCGCCGTCCGCGCCAAGGTGCGCCTCGACGCGGCCGTCTACGCCTCGCCGGTCGTCGCCGCGGGGATCACGGTCGTGGCGACGGAGGCGAACAGCGTCTACGGGCTCGACGGCTCCGGGCACCAGCTGTGGCGTGCCAGGCTCGGGTCGCCGGCGAAGCGGAGCGAGCTGCCCTGCGGCAACATCGACCCGCTCGGCATCACGGGCACCCCCGCGTACGACAAGGCGTCGGGGCTCGTCTACCTCGTCGCCGAGCACGGCTCGCCCGTCAGCCACGAGCTCGTCGCGCTGAGCGCGAAGACGGGCAAGGTGGCCTGGCGGAAGTCCGTCGACCTCCCCGGTGTGGAGACGAAGGCGATGCAGGAGCGCGGCGCGCTGACGTTCGCGCAGGGGAAGGTCTGGGTGCCGTTCGGCGGTCTCGCCGGCGACTGCGGCGGCTACAAGGGCCGCGTCGTCGGGGTCCCGCTCGACGGCAAGGGGAGTGCTGTCGCCTACACGGTGCCGACGCCGCGCGAGGGCGGGATCTGGACGCCGCCCGGCCCGAGCGTCGACTCGGCCGGCAACCTCTACGTCGCGGTGGGCAACGGCGAGAACGGCCCGGGCTCGGCGTACGACTACAGCGACAGCATCCTCCAGCTGCGCGGTACGACGCTCGTGGGCTCCTACTCCCCGTCGACCTGGGCGGCCGACAACGCGGCGGACCTCGACCTCGGCTCGCAGGGGCCTGCACTCGTGGGCTCGGAGTGGATCTTCACGGCCGGCAAGTCCGGCACCGCGTACGTCGTGCGGCAGCGCGCGCTGGGCGGCATCGGCGCAGAGGTCAGCAGCGCCAAGGTGTGCCGCAGCTTCGGCGGCACCGCCGTCGTGGCGAGCACGGTCTACGTCCCGTGCGCCGACGGGCTGCGCGCCGTGAGCATCCGCAGCAACGGCAAGCTGTCCCTCGGCTGGCACGCGGCCTCGGGCACGACCGGCTCGCCCGTCGTGGCGGGGAACCGCGTGTGGTCGCTCGACCCGGGCGCCGGCGTGCTGCACGCCCTCGACCCGCGCTCGGGCAGGTCGTTGTCGCAGGTCGCGGTCGGGACGACCACGCGCTTCGCGACCCCGGCGGTGCGGGGCACGGACCTCCTCGTCCCGACGACGAGCGGCCTCACGATCGTGCGCACGCGCTGAGGGAGACTGCGGCGCGCACCGAAGCGTCGGCGGCCTAGCCTGCGGTCATGACGACGTTGCAGGACCCGGAGCCGACTGTCCAGGTCGGCCCGCCCGCCTCCGTGCTCGCGGCGGTGGCGGTCACGGTCTGCGCGTGGGCATCGGCGTTCCTGGCGATCCGCGGCGTACGCGACGGCTTCGCCCCCGGCGCGCTCGCCCTGGGCCGGCTCCTCGTCGGCGGTCTGGCGCTGAGCATCGCAGTGGCCGCGCGCCGCAGCTGGGTACGCCCCACCTCCCGTGAGTGGGGCCTGCTCGTCCTGTGCGGGGTCGCGTGGTTCGGGATCTACAACGTCGCGCTCAACGCCGGCGAGCAGCGCGTCGACGCGGGAACGGCCGCGATGCTCGTGAACGTCGGCCCCGTGCTCATCGCGCTGCTCGCCGGCGCGCTGCTCGGGGAGGGCTTCCCGCGCTGGCTCCTCATCGGGGCGGGCGTGGCGTTCTCGGGCGTGGTCGTCATCGCCGTCGCGACGGCGGACGGGTCGGGTACGCAGGGCTGGGGCGTCGTGCTGTGCCTCACCGCTGCGCTGGTCTTCGCCGTCGGCGTGATGGCGCAGAAGCCGCTGGTGCGCAGGCTCCCTGCCCTGCAGGTCACGCAGATGGCCTGCTGCATCGGGGGTGTCGCGTGCCTGCCCTTCGCGGGGCAGCTGGGCTCCGACCTCGGGGCCGCGTCCGCCGGGCAGGTCGCTGCGCTCGTCTACCTCGGGCTGGTGCCGACCGCCGTCGCGTTCGGGACCTGGGCGTACGCGCTGTCCCGCATGCCCGCCGGGCGGCTCGGCGTGACGACGTACCTCGTCCCCCCGCTCACCGTGCTCGGCGCGTGGCCGCTGCTCGGCGAGACGCCCCCGGCCCTCGCCCTGGCCGGAGGCGTCCTCGCGGTGTGCGGCGTCGCGCTGACCCGCCGCCGGTGACGGTCCGCGCCGAGGCGCTGGCGGGGTTCGCTTCCTTGCTCGCCGACCGCAGCCGGGCCGAGATGTGCCTGGCGCTGCTGGACGGCAGGGCCTGGACGGCGGGCGAGCTCGCGCGGCAGGCCGGGATCGCGGCGTCGACGGCCAGCGGGCACCTTTCGCTGCTGGTGTCCGCGGGCCTGCTCGCCGAGGAGCGCCAGGGCCGGCACCGGTACGTCCGGCTCGCCGACGCCGAGACCGCCGACCTCATCGAGGACCTCGCCGCCGCGGTCGGCGCTCCCGAGCGGCCGACCTCGCTGCGGACCGTCCGGGCCGGCAAGGAGCTCGCAGCGGCGCGCACGTGCTACGACCACCTCGCCGGAGCGTTGGGCGTGCAACTGCTCGACGCGCTGGTCGACCGGTCGCTCGTCGCGCGCAGCGACGGCCTGGCGCTCACTCCTGCTGGCCGTACGTGGTTCCTCGACGTGCTCGGTCCTGTCGCCCTCGAGGTGGGCACTCGCCCGCTGCTGCGCACCTGCCTGGACTGGACCGAGCGCCGCCACCACCTCGGCGGCGCGCTCGCCGCCGGCCTGCTGCAGGAGCTCGTCCGGCGGGAGTGGGTGTCCCGCGCGGCCGGGCACCGTGCCGTGGCCGTGACGCCGGCCGGTGCTGCCGGCCTGCAGTCGCTGCTGGGCGTCAGGGCTGGAGGTTCTCCAGGTCGCTGAGCAGGCCCGGGTGCGTCGGCGTCCAGCCGAGCGTCTCCCGCGTGTAGGCGCTCGACGCGGGCTGGTCGAGCGCGAAGACCTCGCCCAGCGGCCCGAACGTCTCGTCCGGCACGGACTGCACGGGCAGGCCGAGGCGCCGGCCGATGACCTCGGCGATGTCGCGTACGGCGTCGCCCTCGTCGTCCACTGCGTGCCACGCGGTCCCGGCCGGCGCCTGCTCCAGCGCGAGGCGGAAGAGCACGGCGGCGTCGAGCGCGTGGACGGCGGGCCACCGCTGCGTACCGTCGCCGGGGTAGCCGGACACGCCCGTCGTGCGCGCGATACCGGTGAGCAGTCCGGCGAACCCGCCCTCTCCCCGGTTGTGGACCGTGCGCGGCATGCGCACGGCGACGCTGCGCACGCCGCGGTCGGCGAGGGCGAGGACCGCGCCGACCGTACGCGCGCGGCCGCCCACGAGTCCGTCGAGCGGGAGCGGGTCGGTCTCGAGGGAGGCGCGGCCGGGGATCCACGGCGTACCGGACACCGTGACGAACGGCCGGTCGCTGCCGACGAGCACCTCGCCGATCGCGAGCTGCGCGGCGTTCTCCTGCGCGACGGAGGCAAGCCACTGCTCGGGCGTCGGGGTCTCGTGGTCGAAGGCGAGGTTGATGACGCCGTCGGCCGCGGCAGCGCCCGACCGCAGCGCGTCCAGGTCCGACATGGAGCCCGGGTGCGGCTGGGCGCCGGCCGCCTGCAGCGCGGCGGCGGAGGACTCGCTGCGCGCGAGGGCGAGGACGGTGTGCCCGGCGGCGAGGAGCTCGGCGACGACGGCGGAGCCGATGAGGCCCGTCCCTCCGGTGACGAAGACGTGCATGGGGTCCTCCTGTGATGAGACTCTTGTCCCATCACCGTAGCACCGTGATGGGACTTGTGTCCCGTCACTACGATGGGGGCATGGCCCGCTGGGAACCAGGTGCGCGCGACCGCCTCGTCGTGGCGGCCGTCGACCTGTTCACGGAGCAGGGCTACGACGAGACGACGGTCGCGCAGATCGCCGAGCGCGCCGGCGTCACCAAGAGCACGTTCTTCCGGCACTTCCCCGACAAGCGCGAGCTGCTCGTCGCCGGGCAGGAGATGCTGAGCCGGCTGCTGGCCGAGGGCATCGCGGACGCGCCGGAGGGGGCGAGCGCCCTCGACGCCGTCGCGGCGGGCCTGGAGAACGCGTCCAGCGCGATGGGCCCCGCCAACCGCGACCTCGGCCCACGCATCAAGGCCGCGGTCGCAGCGAGCTCCGAGCTGCAGGAGCGCGACGCGCTGAAGAGCGTCGGCATGGCGGTCGCGATGACCGATGCTCTCGTGGCGCGAGGAGTGCCTGTCGTGCAGGCACATCTCGCGGCGGAGCTGGGGGTGCTGTCGTTCAAGCAGGGGTACGCGCGCTGGGTCGAGGCCGGGCCCGCCGACGAGCGGGGGCTGGCCGTGCACGCGCTGGGCGTGCTCGGGGAGCTGCGCGCGGCGGCGGCAGCCCTGGGCTGAGCGGTCGCTCATCACCACAAGCCCGTGGTGGTGCCGGGGTTGCGGTCGCTGGCGTGCGTCGCTGGTACGGGTGGTCCTCCGTCGGGTGGTCGCCAGCTGAATCGCCCGGGTCTGTCGGGGTCGGGTTCGAGCTGCCAGCCTCCTTGGTGGAGGAGGTGGTGGTGGCGGCTGCAGAGCAGGCACATGTTGCTCAGGTCGGTGGGGCCTCCGTCGGACCAGTGGATGACGTGGTGGGCTTGGACGCGTCGGTTGCGGCACCCGGGGGCGATGCAGCCTCCGTCGCGTACCCAGAGGGCTCTCTGCTGGGCGCGGGTGGCGAGGCGGGTCTCGCGGCCGAGGGCGAGGGGGACGCCGGGCGCGACGCGGATCTGGGTGTCCTGCGCTGGTAGGCCCGCGTGGGGGCTCAGCGTCGCGGTGAGCAGGACGCTGACGTCGGCGGTGCAGGTGAGGTAGCGGAGCTCCTCGGCGGTGAAAGCGGTGCCGAGGATGCCGCTGATCCCGGTGTGCCCGTCGCCGGGCTTGAGCTCGTCGCGCAGGGTGGGGAGGTCGACGACGAGGGTGGTGTCGAGGCGCAGGCTGGTGACGCCGGGCTGGGAGCCGAGGTGGGTCTGGACGATCTCGACGAGCGCGTCCGCTTGGCGCTGTGCGGCGGTGCGCGGGTCGACGGTCTGCCCGGGCTCGGGGTTGGGTTGGGATCCGGCGCGGATCGCCTTCTGGACCAGCATGCCGTCGGCGCGGTCGAGCCGTCCGGTGATGAGGACGGTGCCGTCCATGCCGGTGGAGAGCAGCAGGTAGCGGCTGTCGTGGATGCGTTGCGCCTTCTCCTCCCGTGACTCGTCGGCGCCGACCGCCTCCTCCACCCGCGCGACCCCGGCCCGGACGTCCGCCGGCGCAGCGGCCTTCGCCAGCGGCACGAGCATCTCCTCGGCCTCGAGCATCACGGCTGCGCCGAGCCGCTTGTGCCCGGCCGCCATCTCGTCGACGTGCCGCACGCTGATCTCACCCGCGACGAGCGCGTGCGCTGTCTGCGGGAGGTCGCGCAAGGCTCGCGCCGCCATCACGGCGCGGCGGGCGTCGAGCGCGTCCATGCGGGCGTGGTGGCGGAGCCACGCCTGCGCGGTCACCTGGTTGTCGACCACGAACTCGCCGCCCGCATCGAACTCCGCCAGGTCGGCGAGGAACTCCGCCTGCAGCCGGGCTATTGCCGCGTGCTTCTCGAGCAGCGCGATGCCGCGCGCTGACCCCGATCGGGGGTCGCGCGACGGGCTGCTGCTCGAGCTCATGCCGACACCGTACAAGCCACCACCGACAGAGTCGGGTCAGCAGAACCTGCTGCCATGCAGCCACTCCTCGGCCACGCACCGTGATACCACTTGATCGGGGAGCCCGATCACATGGGGCCATCGGCGGGCCCACGATGTGCATGATCACGGAATTCAGGAGCGGTGCCCCATCCGGTCACGACGCACGCATCAACCAGGCCAACATGTGCATGATCACGGGGATTTCTGGGGCGGCCCGCCCAGTCCCGTCACGACGTACGTCTCCTCCAACCAACATCTGCATGATCACGGGGGGAGCGCGCGTCAGAGGTCCGGCCGGCACGGGCCGACGCCGAGCATGGCCAGACCTCGCAGGTCCCCGTCGCCGAACGCCGTCCGACCCGTGTTGTCGGCGTACATCAACTGGTGCCGGTCCTTCGTGTGCGCCAGGCCGACGACGTGGCCCAGCTCGTGCATGACGACGGCCCGGACCTCCGCCCGACCGGCCCGCGTCGAGAGGAGCGGTGCCAGCGTCGGGGTGTCGAGGGTGACGGTCCCCGTCACGTACGTCAGCCGTCCGTGCGTGTCCGACCAGGGTCGGCTGCCTCCGATGCCGGCCACGCGCCCGGCGAGCCCCGGCGTCTCGACCGGGTCGGACCACGCGATGAGCACCGGCGCCCACTGCTCGCCGTAGCGATCGGGCTGGTACGCCGCGCGTTCGCGGCTCGGCACCTCGTCCGTCAGGCCCTCGTCGACGAGGACGAGCCCCGTGGCCGCCGACACCCGCGCCGCCGCCTCGTCCACGACCTGCCGCGCACCAGGCGGCGCGTGCTCGAGGCCGACGACGTAGCGGAGCGGCCGGCAGGAGTCGTACGTCACCGGGCGCTGCGAGTGCGGCTGGGTCAGCTCGTAGACGTAGCCGCCCACGCCCGCGGGCGCGACCACCGGCGGCAGCAGTCGGTGGTGCCGCTCCCCAGCGCCCGGCGGCGGGACCGGCTCTCCGACGTCCGCCGCCCGGGCGGGCAGCAGTCGGGGGACGAGCACGGGGGCGGCGAAGCAGGTCACCACCACCGCAACGGCCACGAGCTGCCGACCAGAGCGGCGCGGCGGCGGCACGTGCTGCCGCGACGCCGGAGGCGGAGCGTCGGCGAAGTCCAGCTGCCGCAGCGCCTTCGTCATCCGGCGACGTCGCCGGTGCGGCCCGAGCACGAGCGCGTCGACGACCCGCCCGGACTCCACGCCACCCCATCGGCGAGCCCGCAGCCCCGGCGAGACCCGGGGCCGCAGGATCACCCGACGGGCCCCTCCACCCCGTCGAGCTCCAGCGGTACGGGGATCACGGCGCCCTGCAGCAGGTGGCTGATGTCCCCAGGGGGCCGTGGACGCGACCACAGGTAGCCCTGCGCCTCCTGGTAGCCGAGGGCCGCCACGAACCGCGCCTGCTCCACGGTCTCGACTCCTTCGGCGAGCGGGACCACGCCGAGGGCCTGGGCCAGGTCGGACACGGCCTGCAGGATCGGCAGGTCGTCCACGAACGACCTGTCCGCCTTGAGCTTGTCCAGCGGGAAGCTCCGCAACTGCGCCAGCGACGAGTAGCCCGAGCCGAAGTCGTCGACGGCCAGCTTCACGCCCGCCTCGTGCAGGAGGTGGAGGGTGGCGACGTGGTGCTGCTCGGGGTCGAGCAGGGTGCTCTCGGTGATCTCGAGGCACAGCCGGCCCGGGTCGAGCTCCGCGCGCGCCAGCGCGGACAGCACGTCCTCGGCGAACCCGGGCTGCTGCAACTGCACGGGGCTCACGTTGACGGCGATCTCCAGCTCGGGCTGCAGGCGCACCCACCTGGCTGCGTTCTCCAGCGCGAGCGCGAGCATCCGCCGGCCGAGCTCGTGCACGAGCCCGGAGTCCTCGGCGACGTGGACGAACTCGGGCGGCGGCACGGCGCCGTACCCCGCGCACGTCCATCGCGCGAGCGCCTCGAGCGCGACGATCCGGCCCGTACGCGGCTCGACGACCGGCTGGAACCACGCGCAGAGCGCCCCGCTGCCGGTCTCGAGGTCATGCCGCAGCTGGTTCTCGAGGTCGAGGCGGCGCTGGGCGACGTGGCGCAGGCTCGCGTCGAAGACCTCGACCAGTCCGCGGCCGCGCGCCTTCGCCTGGTACATCGCCGTGTCCGCCTCGCGCAGCACGGCACCGAGGTCGTCGCGCCGCCCCAGCCCGAACGCGATGCCGCAGCTGGCGGTGATGTAGAGCGCGGTCGCCGCTCCGCTCTCGGGGTCGCGGAGGTCGAACGGCTCGCGCAGCGCGTCGAGGAGCTGCGCGGCAACCCCCTCGGCGTCTACGGGGTCGTCCACGTCCTGGAGCACGACGGCGAACTCGTCGCCCCCGAGGCGTGCCAGCGTGTCGCTGCCGCGCAGCCGGCCGGCGAGCCGCTCCCCCAGCGAGCGGAGCAGCACGTCACCGGCCGCGTGCCCACGGCTGTCGTTGACGAGCTTGAAGCGGTCGAGGTCGAGCAGGAGGACGGCGACGTCACCGCCGGTCCGGCTCGCGTGCGCGACGGCCGCCGCGAGCCGGTCGCGGTAGAGGGTGCGGTTCGGCAGGCCGGTGAGCGGGTCGTGGAGGGCGTCGTACTCGCGGCGGGCGGCCAGGGCGCGAGCCTGCTCCGCCAGCTCGCTCGCCTCGAGCGCCAGCCGCTGCGCCCGGGCGGTCTCCGCGCGGGCCTGCGTCTCCGAGCGCCGCGCGGCCTCCTCGTGCTCCTGCGCCTCCGCCTGCGCCGTGGCCAGCTCGCGGACGACGAGGTGCGTGCTGCCCGCGACCACGGCGACCGCCACGAGGAACGACCACTCGGCGTCCAGCCCCCACGGCAGGTCGCCCACCGAGCGGGGGACCTCCGCGACGGAGGGCGCGAGCACGACGGTGGCCAGCGCGACGAGCATCTGGCGGCGCGGGAGGACCGTCACGATGAGGGGCAGCCGGGCCAGCAGCATGACGAGGATGGCCGGCACCGTCACCGCCGCCAGCACGTAGGGCACCGCCAGGAGGAGGACGTCGGCCTCCAGGAGGGCGATCCGGGTCCACCACTCCCGCGCGTGGCCCGCCGTGGCGAGCAGCCAAGCGCCCGCGAGGGTGTGGAACACGAGCGCAGTGCCGACGAAGACCCGCAGCGCCAGCGATCGCGCACCCACGGGCGGTTCGCTGAGGAAGACCACCTCGATGGTCGCGGTGCCCAGCATGGCCAGAGCGAGCAGCCGGTCGGGCAGGGGGTGGCGACTCCACCTGTCGGCGGATGCGCTCGTCTCTGTGGTCACGTGGCCCCCGTGAGCCGGCTTTCGTCGCACGCTACTGCGCACGAGGTCGGATCTGCACCTCCACACCGAGATCTGCGCACTTCGACCCGCGCGGGCACCTGGGCTCGGTCCCCCCGCGTACCTCTACCCACGCCGGTCCCCCCGCCCAATCGGCGGGGACGGTCACGACCTGACGGAGTTCACCGCGACTCCCGGCCCGCCCGGCGCCCAGCGGCCGCGCGCCCTCAGGACCCTGCAGCACCAGCTCGTAAGCGCCAGGCCACCGGCTCGCCCGGCACTCCGCGGGTCCCCGGTCGACGGCCAGCGTCCCACCAGCGGCCACGGCCAGCGGCGACGCCTGGATAACAGGAGGGAAGCAGCGGCTCTCGGCGATGGAGCGGTGGACCCGCACCGCGCCGTACGCGACGAGCACGACCACGAGCGCCAGTCCCGCGAGCCGAGCCGACCGCACCGTCACCCCTCCGCTCTAGCCTCGGGCCGTGGAGCCCAGTGAGGTGCAGCGAGCGTACGGCCGCTTGGCCACCGCGTACATCGATCTGTTCGGGATGATCGAGCAGCTGCACCCCGACGACGTGGACCTCGTCGTCCGGCACCTGGGCAACCTCGAGGGGCCCGTGCTCGACATCGGCTGCGGCCCCGGCCACTACACCGCGCATCTCCGCGCACTGGGCGTCGATGCCCGCGGCATCGACCTCGTGCCGGAGTTCGTGGCGCACGCGCGCGCCGCGCACCCGGGGGTCCCGTACGAGCTCGGCTCGATGCTCGACCTTCCGGCGCCGACCGGCTCACTCAGCGGCGTCCTCGCGTGGTACTCGACGATCCACCTCGATGACGGCCAGTTCGCTCTGGCCCTGGGGGAGTTCCGCCGCGTCCTGCAAACGGATGGCCTGCTGGTGCTGGGGTTCTTCGACGGCATAGAGCACGACGCGTTCGCGCACAAGGTGGTCCCGGCGTGGCGGTGGCCGGTCGACCAGCTCGCGGAACGCCTGTCCGGCAACGGCTTCGTCGAGATCGAGCGCCAGCAAAGGGACGCGAGCGACGACGTACGCGCCCACGCCGCCCTCGTGCTGCGGCGCGCGGACTAGATGCCGCTGCGCAGCCGGCCAGCTGCCCGGCGTACATCGCTCATGACCGCGGATCGGACCGAGTCGATGTTCGCGCCCTCGACCTGCACCTCCCGGTGAAGGCTGCGGTAGAAGACCGGCCAGAGCCCGGTGATGGCCGTCGCCGTGACCCACCCCTCCGGGCCGTCGAATCCGCGCTGCGCTAGGGCGTCCGCCAGCACCTCGGACACCCGCTCCAGGCTCTCCCGCTCGTGGGCCCGTAGCGCCGGTGTCGTGCGGATGAGCAGACCGAAGCGCGCCACGCAGACGAGGGGGGACCCGAGGTAGGTCGCCCACGAGGGCGAGAGCAGGACGTCCACCTCGGCCTCGAGGAGCCCGAGGGCGGCGTCCACCGGGTCGACCGCGCGGTCGGTGAGCACCTGCTGCAGCTCCTCGATCATGGAGTCCCACCGGTCGACGAGGAGCGACTCCTTCTGGGTACGTTCATGCTGCTGCTGGACCTCACGATCGTGAACGTCGCCCTGCCCGACATCCAGGCGGCGCTGCACGCGAGCTTCACCCCGCTCCAGTGGATCGTCGACGTGTACGCGCTCACCCTCGCCGCCCTCCTGCTCACCGCCGGCAGCCTGGCGGACCTGCTGGGGCGCAAGCGCGTCTACCTCGTCGGACTCACCGTCTTCACGGTGGCGTCGGCGCTGTGCGGCGTCGCGCAGGACGTCCTGCTGCTGCAGGTCGCGCGAGCGCTGCAGGGGATCGGCGGGGCCACGATCTTCGCGACCTCCCTCGCCCTGCTGGCCGGCGCGTTCCACGGCAAGGAGCGCGGGACGGCGTTCGGCGTGTGGGGTGCGGTCACCGGTCTGGCCGTCGCCGTCGGTCCGCTGCTGGGCGGTGTCCTCACCAGCGCGCTGTCCTGGCGGTGGATCTTCTTCGTGAACCTGCCGATCGGCGTCGCCGCCGTTGCGCTCACCGCGGCGCAGGTGCGCGAGTCGCGCGCCCCCTCCAGCCGCCGCCCCGACTGGCCCGGCCTGGTCGTCTTCACCACCGCGCTCACCGCCCTCGTCTACGGCCTCATCGAGTCCGGCGACCGCGGATTCGGCGACGGTAGCGTCATCGCCAGCCTCGTCGCGGCAGCCCTGCTGCTGACGGTGTTCGTCGCCATCGACGCACGGAGCAGCGCGCCGATGTTCGACCTCGCGCTCTTCCGGAAGCCGACGTTCACGGGCGGCGCGGTCGCAGCCTTCGGCATCAACGGCTCGGTCTTCGCGATGCTGCTGTTCCTCGTGCTCTACCTGCAGGACGTGCTCGGCTACGACGCCCTGCAGACCGGGGTGCGCCTCCTCGCCCTGTCTGGCGCGATCCTCGTCACCGCGACAGTCGCCGGCCGCCTCTCCGCGCACCTGCCCGCGCGGGCGCTCGTCGGCGTCGGCCTCCTGATCGTCGGTACGGGCCTGTTCCTCATGCGCGGCATCGACGCCTCGTCGTCGTGGACGCACCTGCTGCCCGGCCTGCTGGTCGCCGGCGTCGGCGCCGGCATGGTCAACCCGCCGCTCGCCTCGACGGCGGTCGGCGTCGTCGCCCCGCATCAGGCAGGCATGGCGTCGGGCATCAACTCGACGTTCCGCCAGGTCGGGATCACCACCGGCATCGCGGTCTACGGCACGGTCTTCACGAGCGCGCTGACCGACCGCATCACGTCCGGACTCGCCTCCTCCCCCGGGCTCTCGGGCCACGCGGACGAGATCGCGACGGCGACGCGCTCGGGTGGCCTCGGTCCGGTCCTGCAGCGGCTCCCCACCGACCAGCGCGAGCACGTCGCCGCAGTGGCGAAGGCCGCCTTCACGTCGGGGCTCGACCGCATCCTGCTGGTGTCGGCCGCCGTGGCCGTCGTGGCCGGGGTCCTCGCGCTGGTGCTGATCCGGGCCCAGGACTTCGCGGCCGTACGCGGCGCCGCCCACTGACGCACCCGGTGGCGTGACCTGCAGCGGAGCGGGGTAGGCCGACACGAGTCTGTCGGTCGACCGCCGCCCGTGACAGGGACGGCGCACGGGGAGGCACGGGGGATGAGCACGGGTGAGGCGCCCCCTGACGACGGGCCCGCGCACGGGTGGACGCCCGAGGAGGTCGAGCGGAGACTCGGGCCGCTGTTCGCGCTCTCCCCGGACCCCGTCGCCGTCTGGCAGCTGGCCGGCGACGGGCAGTTCCGCCTCGCGGCGGTCAACGACGCAGGAGCAGCGGTCGGAGCACCCCTGGTCGCCTGGCGGCCCTGGCAGACGGTGCACGAGGTGTTCGGCGCGCCGTCGCTGATCGCGCCGATGCTCGTGACGGCGCACCGCGACCAGGTGACGCTCACGCGCGAGATCGACGCGACGCACGACGCCGGACCGTGGCGGCACATCAGGATGACGGTCGCACCGCTCGCTGGCGACGCCGTCGTCATCCAGGCCGCCGACGTCACGGCGCTGTGGGACCGGGCCGAGCGCAACGGCGAGCGCGCCGCCGCCTTCCAGGCGGTCGCCGACGCGGTCGGCACCCTGCTGGCCCACTTCGACCCCGACCGGGCTCGCCACGACCTCTGCTCCGCCGCGCTGCGGATCGCCCGCGCCGACGCGGTCTTCCTGCTCGAGCGCAAGGACGGCGAGCTCGTCGAGACCGCGGTCGCCCACCGTGACGAGACCACCAGGGACGCACCCCTGCGGATCCCCGTGGGCGATCCCGGTCCGGCGGCGGAGACCGCACGGACGGGCGAGCGCCGCTACGTCGCGGCCTCGAGCACCTCTCCGCCGGCCACGCAGGAGCGGGCGTCGGAGTACGGCCTGCACACGGCGTTCTTCGAGCCGGTGCTGCTCCACGGCGCCGTACGCGGTGTCCTCCTCATCGCCTGGCACGAGGCGGACGGCTCCCTGCCCGAGCGGGCGGAGCAGCTCATGCCCCTGCTGGCCGGGGCCGCGGGCGAGGTCATCACCCGGGCCGAGCTCCTCGAGCAGCTGAGCGACGACGCCACGCACGACCCGCTGACGCAGCTGCCGAACCGCCGCGGGTGGGACCGGATGGTCGCGCACCTCACGTCGGTCGCGGAGCGTACGGGCGCCCCGCTCTCGCTCGACCTCAACGGGCTCAAGCAGGTCAACGACAGCGAGGGCCACGCCGCTGGTGACGCGCTGCTGCAGCGCGCCGCGCGCAGCTGGGGCGAGCAGCTGCGCGCCGGCGACATCCTCGCCAGGGTCGGCGGCGACGAGTTCGCGATCGCGCTCCCCGGGGCGGCGGGTGACGCGGCCCCCGGGCTGCTCGCACGGCTGCGGTCGTCGGCGGGCATCGACGTCGCGGTCGGGTGCGCGGAGTGGGTGCCCGGCGAGGACCCCACGGAGACGCTGCGGCGGGCCGACCTCGACATGTACCGCGACAAGCACGAGGCGGGCTAGGCCCTCCAGGCTCCTCGCCGCAGCAGCCGCAGTCCGTTCAGCCCGACGATGACCGTGGACCCCTCGTGCCCGAGGACCCCCAGGGGCAGTGGCAGGTCACCCAGCAGGTCCCACACCGTCAGCACGGTGATGAAGGCGGCGGCGATGCCGAGGTTGGCGAGGACGACTCGCCTCGCCCGACGCGAGAGCGCGACCAGCGCGGGCACGGTGGCGAGGTCGTCGCCGAGCACGACGGCGTCGGCGGTCTCGAGCGCGAGGTCTGAGCCGTGCCGGCCCATGGCGATGCCGATGTCCGCGACCGCGAGGGCCGGGGCGTCGTTCACCCCGTCGCCGACGAGCAGGACCCGGGCGCCGGCGGCCTGCTCGGCGCGGACGACGTCGGCCTTCTGCGCCGGCAGCAGCCCGGCGCGTACGCGGTCGACGCCGGCCTCTCGCGCGACCGCTCGCGCGGGGCCGTGCGCGTCACCCGTCAGCAGGAGGGTGTCCGCGCCCGTCAGGGCCTTGAGCTCCCGGACAGCCTCGGTCGCAGCGGGGCGCAGCCGATCCGTGAGCGCGAGGACGGCGACGGGCGTGCCGTCGACGGAGACGACGACCTCGGTCCGCTCCTCCGCGACCGGCCGCTGCTCGGGACGTCCCACGTCCACCCACCGGCCCTCGACGACCGCGCTGACACCCCGGCCGGGATTGGAGGAGAAGTCCCTCGCTGCGGGCACAGGCAGGCCCGCGTCGACCGCGGCACGCACGACCGCCCGCGCGAGCGGGTGCTCGCTCGGCCGCTCCGCGCCCGCCGCCAGCCGGAGGACCTCGTCGCGGCAGAGACCCGCGAGCAGCTGCACGTCCACGAGCTGCGGCGTGCCCTCGGTCAGCGTGCCGGTCTTGTCGAACGCCGCCACGGTCGCCGTCCCGAGCTGCTCCATGACGACAGCGGACTTCACGAGCACGCCGTGGCGCCCGGCGTTCGCCACGGCGGCCAGCAGCGGCGGCATCGTCGCGAGGACGACCGCGCAGGGCGACGCCACGATCATGAAGGTCATCGCGCGGAGCAGGGTGGGCTGGAACTCCGCCCCCGCGAGCAGCGGGACGACGAGCAGGGCGAGCGTCGCCGCGACCATGCCGAGCGAGTAGCGCTGCTCGATCCCCTCGACGAACAGCTGCGTCCGCGCCTTCGTGGCCGAGGCCTCCTCGACCAGCGCGGCGATCCGGGCGACGACGGAGTCGGTGGCCGGCCGGTCGACGCGGAGGGTGAGGGCTCCGGCGC
Source organism: Motilibacter rhizosphaerae (assembly GCF_004216915.1). Taxonomy (NCBI): domain Bacteria; kingdom Bacillati; phylum Actinomycetota; class Actinomycetes; order Motilibacterales; family Motilibacteraceae; genus Motilibacter; species Motilibacter rhizosphaerae. The sequence continues at coordinate 623,788 of NZ_SGXD01000001.1, read as the reverse complement.
CGTTGAGCGTGCCGGCGAAGACCGCCGACCCGGGCTGCTTCAGCGCCGGGAGCGGCTCGCCGGTGATGGTCGCCTGGTCGACCTCGCTCGTCCCGTCTACGACGGTCCCGTCGGCGCTGAGCCGCTCGCCGGGGCGGACGAGGACGAGGTCGCCGACCGCGAGGTCGGCCGCCTCCACCACCTCCTCCTCGCCGTCCCGCAGCCGCGTCGCGGTCTCGGGCGCGACGGTCAGCAGGGCGCGTACGGCGTCCTCCGTCCGCGCCGTCGCCACCGCCTCGAGCGCGCCGGAGGTGGCGAAGATGACGATGAGCAGCGCGCCGTCGAGCACCTGGCCGATGGAGGCCGCGAGGACGGCGGCGACCACCATGAGCAGGTCGACGTCGAGCGTCCGCTCGCGCAGCGCACGGAGCCCGGCGAGCCCGGGCTCCCAGCCGCCCGCGGCGTAGCAGGCGAAGTACAGCGCCCAGGCCAGGGCCGCAGTCCCGCCCAGCTGCGCGAGGCCGCCCAGCGCGAAGAGCCCCGTCGCGAGCGCGGCCCAGCGCACCTCGGGCAGCTGCGCGGCGCGGACGAGCAGCGGCTCGGGGTGGACGTCCCCGCGTTGCGGGGCGGCAGGCGCGGTCAGGGTCGAGGTCACGGGGAGGCCCTCCGAGGTGCGTGCGGGTCTGCACGACAGCGTACCTGCGCATCCATGCAGGCATGCACCTCAGTAGGATCGGGGCGTGCACCGCGACAACCCCGACTTCGCCATGCCGGCGGAGGAGGAGGCCCAGCTGGCGGCCGAGTCCTTCCGGCTGCTCGCGGACCCGACGCGGATCAAGATCCTCTGGGCGCTGCTCCAGGGTGAGTCGTCCGTCGCCTGCCTGGGCGAGCTCGTCGGGGCCAACCCGACGGTGGTCTCCCAGCACCTGGCAAAGCTGCGCCTCGCGGGCCTCGTGAAGGGCCGCCGCGAGGGGACGTTCGTCTACTACAAGGCCGCCGACGTCCACGTACGCCGGCTGCTGGCCGAGGCGCTCTTCCACGCCGAGCACACCGACGAGGGTGCGAGCGAGGACGAGCACGGCCACCGGCACCGCGAGCCGGCGGAGCCCGCGCACCAGCACTGAGCCCGGGTCACGGCCTCCTCTCCAGCGTCAGGCGTAGCGGACGGCGTCGTCGTACGGCAGGCGCGGCAGGCGGTCGAACCACGGGTCGACGCCGGGATGACCGATGTTGACGAGCAGGTGCGAGGTCCAGCTGGTGCCGGTGAAGAACTCGGCATCCACGCCGGCCGCGTCGAAGCCCTTCATCGGACCGGCCGCGAGACCGACGGCGCGGACCGCGAGGATGACGTACGCCGCCTGCAGCGCGCCGTTGTAGTCCGCGGTGGCGTGCCGCAGCGTCTCGTCGGCGGCGAAGACGTCGCGCAGCGCGGGGCGGAAGGGCAGCAGCTCGGGGATCCGCTCGTGGAAGTCCGCGTCGTTGGCGAGGACGGCGACGACCGGTGCGCTCGCGGTCTTGGCGCGATTGCCCTCGTTCACGTGCCGCAGCAGGCGATCCCGGCCCTCGCCCTGACGGACGAAGAGGATGCGCAGCGGGCTGGTGTTCGCCGACGTCGGGCCGTACTTCATGAGCTCGTAGATCTCGTGCAGCTGCGCGTCGGTGACGGGCTCGTCGGAGAAGCTGTTGGCCGTCCGCGCTTCGGTGAACAGCAGTCGGCGCCCGGCATCGTCGAGGGCGGGCAGGTGGGTGGCGAGGGTGGCGACGGGCACGGCCGGCCTTCTTCCGCTAGGTGGTTCACGTGTGAACATCAGCGACGCTACCCACCTGAGGTTCACACGTCAACCATCGTCCGTCGCGCCTACCATCGAGCCGTGACCGAGGACCCGCGCTGGCTCGACGAGGACGAGTCACGGGCGTGGCGCAGCATCATCGACATGCACGAGGGGCTGGCCGAGTTCCTCGACCGCCGGCTCCGGACCGACTCGGGGCTGTCCACCGCCGACTACCGGGTGCTCGTGCACCTCAGCGAGGCGCCGGACGGCCGGCTGCGCCCCCGCGCCCTGCAGCAGCTGCTGCACTGGGAGAAGGGACGGCTCTCCCAGCACCTGACCCGCATGGAGGGGCGCGGTCTCGTCACCCGCGAGCCCTGTGCCGATGACCTCCGCGGCTCCGTCACGGCGATCACTCCGCGTGGTCGCGAGCTGATCGGCACCGCCGCCGCCCGGCACGTGGCCGTGGTACGCGCGGCCGTGGTCGACCTGCTCAGCCGGGAGGAGCTCGCGGTCCTCGCCGGGCTCAGCGAGCGCGTACGTCAGCAGGTCGCTGCGCTCGAGGCGGAGCGCGATCGAGCGTGAGCCCTGCAAGCGGCTGACGTCATCTGCAAGATTCCATCAGCTCTCCTCTTGCCGAGCGGCCTCCGGCGTGCTTCGTTGTGCCCATGCGCACGAGTCGTCGGCTGACGCCGACCATCCTCACAGTTGCGGGTGCGCTGGCCTCGGGAGCTCTTGCTGCTCCCAGTGCTGCATCCGCGTCCACCAAGCCCCCGGCACCCAGCGTGACCGGCGGACCCGGGACCCTGTCCCACTACGACCTGGCCCGCAAGGACTGCCTGGGCACGTCAGCGACCGACCGCTCGAAGGTGTGGTTCACGGTCGCCGGCGGCGTCCTCTCGGACGTCTACTGGCCGACGATCGACAACACCAACGTCGAGACGCTGCAGTACGTCGTCACCGACGGGTCGAGCTTCACCGACCTGCAGACCCGCGACACGACCTACACGGTCCGCACGACGGACCTCACGGGCATGTCCTGCGAGGTCACCAGCACGTCGGCGGCGCACGGCTACTCGCTCGTCACGGAGTACATCACCGACCCCCGCAACGACAGCGTGATCATGCACACGCGGATCGTCACGAACCGCAAGGACCTCAAGGTCTTCGTGCGCTACGACGGCACGGCGAACGGCAACGGGGGCGGCGGCACCGACAACGCGGGCGCCGACGACGCGACGTACGACACCTCGACCGGCGCGCTCGTCACGGGCGACACCTCGACGGCGACGCAGGCAGTCAACCGGACGTACGCCGGGGCGGTGTTCGGCGCGATCGCCGCCGACAAGCCGTTCCTCGCGGTCAACAGCGGCTTCGTCGGCAGTGCGAGCGACGGGCTCACGCAGCTCGACGCGCAGCACGCGCTGACCAACGACCGGTCCCCGGCACTGCACGGCAACGTCGTGCAGACGGGTCAGGTCGACGTGAGCAGCGGCGCCTTCACGCTGGCGCTGGGCTACGACTCGCGGCGGGAGGGGCGCGCGGCGCACACCGCGTACCAGAGTGCGCACCTGCCCTTCGACCAGGTCCGCGGGGACTACCTCAAGGACTGGAAGAAGTACGACAGCCGGCTCAACCAGCCGCCGGCGCACCTGCCCAGGCAGACCGACGCGGTCGCGGCCAACGCCGCCGCGCAGTACTGGCTGTCGGCGAACGTGCTGAAGGCCAGCGAGGACAAGACCTACAAGGGCGCGGTCGTCGCGTCGCTCGCCAGCCCGTGGGGCCAGGACGTGAGCGCCGGCACCGCGGACCCGACGACGCACCTCGCGCCGTGGTTCGGGTCGTACCGCGAGATCTTCTCCCGTGACCTGTACGAGGCGTTCACCGGCTTCCTCGCTGACGGCGACAAGACGACGCAGCAGGAGATCGTGCGCTGGCTGTTTGACGTGCAGCAGCAGCCCGACGGCAGCTTCCCCCGCAACTCGCTGCTCAACGGCGCGCTGAACTACGACAGCCAGGGCGTGCAGCTCGACGAGAACGCCTTCCCCGTCCTCGCGGCGTGGCAGGCCGGGCTCGGCGGTGACGCGGCCCTCTACAAGGACCACATCAAGCCGGCGGCCGACTTCGTCGTGGCGCACGGCCCGTCGTACGGCAACGAGCGCTGGGAGGAGCAGGCGGGCTACTCGCCGTCGACGATCGCGGCGGAGATCGCCGGCCTCGTCGCGGCGGCCGCCATCGCCGACCAGAACGGTGACAGCGCCTCGGCCCGCGTCTACGCGGCGACGGCCGACTCGTACCAGCGGCAGATCAAGGGCTGGACGGTCACGACGACCGGCTCGCTCGGCAGCGGCCGCTACTTCATCCGCCTGTCGAAGACCGGCGACCCGAACGCGGCGATCACCTACAGCCTCGGCAACGGCAGCATCACGACCGACCAGCGCAACGTGCTGGACGGCGGCTTCCTCGAGCTGACCCGCCTCGGCGTCCTGCCGGCGAACGACCCCGACGTCCTCGCGACGCTGCCGCTGCTGGACTCGGCGATCGGGCGCACGACGTCGACGGGCCAGGGCTACTACCGCTACGGCACCAACGACCCGGGCTCGGAGGACGGCTACGGCGACTGCTACGTGCCGGACCCGACGGACTGCGCGGTCAACGGGCAGCCGTGGCCGACGACCGACAAGGGCTCGGGCCACCTGTGGCCGGTGCTCTCCGGAGAGCACGGTGAGCAGGAGCTCGCGCTCGGGCAGCCGCAGACGGCGACCGACCGCCTGCTCTTCATGATCAACTCCGCGTCGGGCGTCGGGCTCGTGCCCGAGCAGGTGTGGGAGGACCCCGACCTGCCGGCCTCGCCGTACGGCACCGACCCGGCCGTCGCCTCGATCGGCTTCCAGAACGGCCACGCCGCGGGCAGCGCCTCGCCGCTGACCTGGGCGCAGGCCGAGGAGGTGCGCCTCGCGCGCAGCATCGCGACCGGCACGGTCGTCGAGCAGCCGTCGATCGTGAAGGCGCGGTACGCCGGTGGCCCGATCGCGTCCCTCCCGGTGACGATCACGTCCCCGGCGGACAGCAGCGAGGTCAACGCGGCCACGACCACCGTGACCGGCACGACCACGCCGGGCGCGACCGTCACCGTGCAGGCGCTCCTCGAGGGCGGCACGACCGGCACGACGGACGTCGTCGTCACGGCTGACGGCAACGGCGCGTTCAGCGCTTCGGTGCCCACGCCGACCGGCACGACGGACATCGCGGCCGCGGCTTCGCTCGGGAACGCGACGGGTACGGCGCGCGCCAGCGTCGTCTCCAGCTTCATCGCCGGCACGACCGTGCTCGACGTGACCGACCCGGCGGGCGACGACAACGGCCCGGGGACCTACGGGTACCCGACCGCGTCGGACTTCCACGCGGGCGCCTTCGACCTGCGCCGCTTCGAGGTCATCGACACGGGGGCGAACATCGTCCTGCGCACGACCGTGGGTGACCTGACGCCGACCTTCGGCTCGCCGATCGGCGCGCAGCTGCTCGACATCTACGTCGCCGAGCCCGGTGCCGGCGTCACCTCGACGTCGCCCGGCTACCCGTCGCGCAACTTCACCATCGCGCCCGACTCCGCCTGGAGCCGGCGCTTGGAGATCCAGGGCTTCACGTCCCCGGTGTTCGTCGACGCTGCCGGCAACAACCAGGGCGCTGTCTCGGTGATCCCGAGCCAGATCGCCAAGACCATCACGGTGGTCGTGCCGAAGGCGGCACTGGGCGGTACGCCGACGGCCGGCTGGAAGTTCGCCGTCACGCTGCACGGGCAGGACGGGTTCTCGTCCGACCAGGCGCGCGGGTTCTCGGACACGCCGCAGGGCTACCAGCTCGAGCGGTGCAGCGCGGCGACGGCTTCGAGCCCGATCTGCTCGGTGCCGCTGGACCAGCTGCCGAAGATTATCGACGTGCTCACGCCGGCTGGTGTCGACCAGGCGGCGGAGCTGAACCCAGGCACGGCTGGTGCGGTTCGGGTGCCCGCGATCGAGGGGATCCCCGTCAGCTAGTCCGTACGCGGTAGCAGGAGCCCCGGGCGTCGGTACGGCGCCCGGGGCTCTGCTGCTCTGCCACCATTGCCGTTCGCCGGCCCTCCAGTACTGGAGGCACGATGACCCTCTTGAAACTGGCGGCAGTGTGCGTTAGGACCCGCGGGGTCGAACGACGCCGGGGCGTAGACTGCACCATTCCGGACTAGAAGGCCGCCTGCGGGGGCCACCGCCGGTCGGGGCGGTCAAAAAGGGTTACAGGCTGCGCATGCGGAAGCGCAAGCCTCGAACCTGCGTCGTTGGCCGATCGACAACCGGCGGGCTCAACCGCTTAGATGCGGCAGCGCGCGGCATTCGTGGGGGCGACCGACTAGTCCGCCGCTCCGACTGCGCCGAGCGATGGAAGCGACTAGGGTGCCCACGTCAAGGTCGTGAAGTGGGGGAGCCGATGCCGGTCGACCGCGAAACATTTGTCAGCCGCTTCGGTGGTGCGGCTGACGCGGGCAATGCAACGGTACTAGTCGGTGCTGGGCTCTCACGCCGTGCTGGCTTGCCCGACTGGAATGACCTGATGAAGGGCCCGCGGCGGGAGGCGAAGGTCCCGGCCTCCGTTCGAGACCTGCCCCTAGTAGCTGAGTACTACTCGCAAGACGTAGCCCTGGGCCGCGACCGCCTGCAGGCCCGGGTCGGTGCGCTAATTACCGCGAAGTCGGGTAGTCAAGCACCGAGCAAGGGGCACGAGCTTCTGGCGAGAATGCCCATGACGCACCTGTGGACTCAGAACTACGACGATCTACTTGAGCGGGCCATGCAGGCGACGGGCAGCAGTCCGGTTGTTATAGCCACGGATTCGGATCTTGTCGCGTGCAGAGCGACACCGGGTAAGCGTTTGATCAAGATGCACGGCGGGATTCAAGGGGTCGGCCGCACCGCAGAGTTCGTTGACCCCGTGCTGACCCGACGTGACTACGAACAATACGAGCAGCGGCGACCGCTCATCTGGAATCTCTTGAAGTCCACTTATTTAACCCAGAAGATGTTGTTCCTTGGTTTCAGTTTCGACGACCCTAATATCAATGTGATGCTCCGGCTTGCACGAAGCCTGCAAGCGGCCGAGCAACACTTCACGGTCATGCGGCGCCCGAGTGGAGGGCTCGACTTGCGGGCGCATGAACTTCGCGTCCAGGATCTCGAGTCTTCTGGAGTGGAGGTAGTGGAGATACCCGAGTACGCGGAACTCGACGGCCTGCTGGGAGAGCTGTCACTGCGACTTCGCCCTCCGAGTTTGTTCGTTTCTGGGAGCGTTCAGGAGGACGGCCGCATTCCGTTGGACGCGTTGGCGCGGTCGATTGGATCTCGCCTGGCGGAATTGGATATATCCTTAGCTTCCCTGGCCGGGACATACGCTGGCAAGATTTCGCACGCTTTTGCTCGCACCTTGCGTCAACGAGGCGTGTCGGACGCCCCTGAGAAGATTCGCTTCTTCTTCCCTGATGGCGCGCGAAAGAAGGAGTCTCATGCGTTGATGGGCACGCGGATTCACACTCAGGATAGCGTCGAGGATCTACGCGCATCAGCTCTCCAGGACGTTCGCGCATTCTTGTTGTTTGGTGGTGGAAGTCGGACGCGACTCGAGGTCGACGCCGCAAGAGAACAGGGTCTGCCCGTCATCCCCGTTGCCATCACTGCCGGCACGGCGCTGATTGAATGGAGGGCCGGCCTGAGCGCTAGCAGGATACCCGTCCCACGAGACAGCGTTGCTGAAGCGGAGCGGCACTGGCAAGCACTAGCGCAGCCTGACACCGACGCTGTCGCGCTGGCCGTTCAGCGCCTTGTCAGATGGGCCACATACTCTTCCTGACATGAAGACGCAACCGTGTTGGAACGAGGTCTGGCAGGCCTGGGCTCCGGTGCTCCCGTTCCCCAGCAGCGACAGCTGCCCGACATGTCACAGTTGGACGGATGAGTCCGGTTCAGCTTGTCCAACTTGCACCAACGCGGCGGGAACGCTGTCTTCGCTCACACCTGTGCTGCCCATCACCCTTTTCGCGAAGCCCTCAAAAGTCAGGGACGCCCTTACAGAATACAAGCGCATGAACGCTGCGCATGAGTCGGAAGCACTTGCAGCAATGCTCTCCAGCTTCATGAGCCAGTACGAGCCCGCCGTCGCGAACTACTTCGGCTCGGACTGGGACGTTGCAGTTCCGATTCCTTCCACTCGCCGGCGCTCTGGCCTAGGCGTCGGGGACGTGATGGCGAGTGCGGGGATGACGGTGTGCCACGGCCTTCGGTCCACAGGCGTTCCCGGACAACACCGGAGGTACGACCTTGGCCTGTTCATGGTCGAACCTACACTGCCTCTAGGCCGGGTTTTGCTACTCGAGGACGCCTATGTAAGTGGCGCAAGAGCTCAAACCGCAGCGGCAACTCTAGGTGCCGCTGGGATAAGTGTGATTGGAATCCTCACATTAGGGCGCCGGGTTAATCCGGACTTCAACGAGCATTCGCGCGTCTTTTGGCGTCGCAGGTTGGATCTGAGGGATTCCCGGGCGGAAGGTTACGCTTGGTTGTTGACGACGACCGCTGGGAGCCTCGCGTGACCGCCACGATTACCATCCTTGAAGAGCTCCCTCGGATACTCACAACATTCGACATGGCAACGGCGCAAGTGCACAGGTTCACGGTTGCTGGAAGAATGCAGAAGCGAGCGCGGACTACCGGGACAGCGAACCTAGTGGCCGCTGCGAAGGCTGACAAGAGCGAAACTAATCGCCCCTTCTGGGATGCGTTGTTTAGTCGGCTCTCCGGGCAACCACCCGAAGTTCGAGTGGACGTCCTCACTCAGGCCAGATACCACCACGCCATGGCTGAGGTGTCGAGCAGCAGGCCAATTCCGTTGAAAAATCCGGCGCAAGTCGAGGCCCTGTTGGCCGAAGAAGTAGGCCATCTGACGCCCGGGCAAATTCTAACGCTAAGTTCGCGGCTAGTCGGCTACGACGCCCGTGAGTGGCACATCCCCATGCTGGACTACCGAGTTAAGGTTTCGCCTGAGAACGAGGAGCTGGTGCTCGATCACTTGACAGTCCTGAAGCAGAGGGGATGGCTGCTGAATTCAGGGCGCTCTTACCACTTCATTGGGCACGACCTGCTCTCGGGCCCTGAAGGCCTGATGAGTTTTTTGGGGTCGGCGCTACTGTTCGCGCCTATCGTCGACGGTCGCTGGGCAGCTCATCAGTTGATTGAAGGAGCGTGCAGTCTGCGTATAAGCTCCGGCGACGAACGGCAGCCAGCCCCACATCTGTTGACTGCGGTTCCTGTGGTTACGAGTCGTCATATTTAACCTTGGGAAGTCGGAACTCTGCAAATTGCAAGACCAGGGCGCTCCGCACCTCGTCTAGCGTCAGTGCCCCCCTCAATGAGCCAACAACATGCGGCCTTTTGCCTTCGCGACCGCTTCTACAGTCCCGTTGCGGGTCAATCTCGAGGAGGTGTGGCTGAGCCGCGGGCTGGACCGCCGCGCTGGGACACCTCCTGGAGTTGCGCCGGCGTCCGACCGTCTGTCACAGGGGAATGCTGTCACACAAGAACCCCCACAAGGACTTGCGCCACCCCATCCTCATCATTGCTCGCAGTGGACTGCCCGACCGCCGCCAGCACCTCCGGATGAGCGTTCGCCACCGCGTACGCCGTGCCAGCCCACGCCAGCATCGGCAGGTCGTTCGGCATGTCACCGATGGCGACGACCTCGTCCGCCGTGATGCCCCGCTCCCCGCAGAACCTCGCCAACGACGTCGCCTTCGTGACGCCAGCCGCCGAGATCTCGACCAGTCCGCCCGGCCCGTTCCACGAGTGCGTCGCCTCGACCGTGTCGCCGAGCACGTCGCGTACCGCAGCCAGCAGTGCATCCGAGTCCAACGACGCCGACCGCACCAGCAGCTTCGCCACCGGCTCCTTGATTAGCTCGACCCCCGGCTCCTCCTGCCGGTGACCGTGTGCCGTCTCCACCCCAAAGGTCACCGAAGGCAAAGCCGAGCGCACAGCAGACACCGCCGACCGCGCCACCTCTACCGGGATCGCGTACGCCTCCACGACCTCCTCGCGGTGCAGGTCGTAGACCAGCGCGCCGTTGCTGCAAATCGCGAGCCCGGTGTGACCCGTCGCCGCAGCGACCGACCCCAGCCACCGCGGCGGCCGCCCCGTCACGAACACGACGATCAGGCCCGCCGCCTCCGCAGCCTGCACCGCAGCCGCCGTACGAGCAGACACCTCACCAGCAGAGTTCAGCAGCGTCCCGTCGAGATCCGACGCGATCAGTCGGATCACGGGAACCACCGGCGCAGCAGCGACACCAGACCCAGCTCGTCAAAGGAACCCGTCACGACGTCAGCGACGTCCTGGAGCTCCGCAGGGGCGTGGCCCATGGCCGCGCCGACACCGGCCCACTGCAGCATCTCCACGTCGTTCCGCCCGTCCCCGACCGCCAGGGCAGCAGAAGCAGGCACACCCAGCCGCCGTGCCACCGAGGACAGCGCGAACGCCTTCGACACGCCCTTCGGCGCGATGTCGAGCCAGGCGGTGTAGCCCACCGCGTACGACACGTCCTGCAGCCCGAGCTTCCCGACCACGTCGAGGAAGTGGTCCGGCTCCTCGCCCGGGCTGCGCAGGATCACGCGCGTCACCGGCTCACGGACCAAGGCGTCGACGTCCATGACGACCTGCTCCCCCGCGAGCTCGCCCTCGGGGAACGGCGCGGTCACCCGGTAGCCGACGCCGAGCTCCTCGACCGCCACGAGCGCATCAGGCAGGTGCTTCTGCAGCAGGCGCACCGCCGGGCCGGCGTCGAACGTCATCGTGTCCGTGACCACCGGCGGGTCGATGGTCGCGATCACCGAGCCGTTGCTGCACACCAACCACCCGGACCTGAGGCCGAGCACCTCGGCGACTGGGCGCGTGTGGTGCACCGAGCGCCCGGTCGACAGCACGACCGGGACGCCGGCCGCGACAACAGCACCGACGGCAGCACAGACCTCGGCCGGCACCGTGTCGTCCGGCGCGACGACCGTCCCGTCGAGGTCCAGCGCCACGAGGCGCGGGCGCCACCCTTCCGGGACCGGCAACTCAGCGGCCCGGGATCGGGGTGAGGACGTCGCGGCCGACGTACGGGCGCAGCACCTCGGGCACGCCGACCGAGCCGTCGGCCTGCTGGAAGTTCTCGAGGATCGCGACGAGCACGCGCGGCACGGCGATGAGCGTGCCATTGAGCGTCGCGACCGGACGCGTCGCACCCTCGTCGCGGAACCGCGTCCGCAGCCGTCGCGCCTGGAACTCCGTGCAGTTCGACGTCGACGTCACCTCGCGGTACTTCCCCTGCGTCGGCACCCACGCCTCGCAGTCGAACTTCCGCGTCGCGCTCGCCCCGAGGTCCCCCGTCGCCACGTCGATCACGCGGAACGGCAGCCCGATCGCCTGCAGGACCGCCTTCTCGTGCGCCAGCAGCTTCTGGTGCTCGGCGTCCGCGTCCTCCGGCTTGCAGAAGACGAACATCTCCACCTTGTCGAACTGGTGGACGCGGATGATGCCGCGGGTGTCCTTGCCGTGCGCGCCGGCCTCGCGCCGGAAGCACGGCGAGTACGCCGCATAGCGCAGCGGCAGCTCGCCGGCGTCGAGGATCTCGTCCATGTGGAAGGCCGCGAGCGGCACCTCCGAGGTGCCGACGAGGTACAACCCCTCGTCGCCCAGGTGGTAGACGTTCTCCGCGGCCTGGCCGAGGAAGCCCGTCCCCTCCATCGCCTCCGGGCGGACGAGCACCGGCGGCAGAACGGGGGTCAGGCCCTCGCGCACTGCGTAGTCCTGCGCGTAGCGCACCAGCGCGCTGGCCAGGAGCGCGCCGACGCCGGTGAAGAAGTAGAACCGCGAGCCCGACACCTTGGCGCCGCGGTCGAGGTCGATCGCGCCGAGCATGCGGCCGAGCTCGACGTGGTCGCGCGGCTCGAAGTCGAACGTCGGGATCTCGCCGATCTCCTCGAGGACCGTGAAGTCCTCCTCGCCACCGACCGGCGACGCGGGGTCCACGATGTTCGACAGCGCGAGCAGCGCGCGGTCCGCGGCCTCGCCGGCGGCGTTCGACTCGGCCTCGGCGGCGCGTACGTCCTGAGACAGCTGCTTGGTCTCGGCGAGCAGGGCCGCCTTCTCGTCGCCCTTCGCCTTCGCGACCTGCGACCCGAGCGCCTTCTGCCGCGCGCGGAGCGTCTCGAAGCGCTGCAGCGCCTCGCGACGCGTGGCGTCAGCGGCGAGCAGGGTGTCGACGAGCCCCTCGTCCTCGCCGCGGGCACGCTGGCTCGCGCGTACGCGGTCGGGGTCCTCACGCAGCAGCCGCAGGTCGATCACGGGTCTGAGCCTATCTGGCTCGCCCACTACCTCCTTCGAGCCTCGTCTAAAAAAATTCTTAGAGAGGCTGTACGACCTAGACGCTGCTTGCTCATGAGTGCCCTGGACGAGTGTGGGGTCGCCGTGATCCTGTGGGCCTCTCAGTACCGACCACACTGTCCGCAACAGTGGCAGCGTTCCTACCGCAAGCGTGGCCCAGTTCGAACGGACGACGACCCGCACCGTCGCTGACTGGTGCTGGCGCCCACGAGCGAGCGCGGCTCTTACCAGAAGGAGGGCGAGGCACGTGGTAGAGCTGTTCTCGGGCGAAGAGGCGCCGGTCGTGCACAGCGTGGGTGAGTTGGCAGAGCTCGTCAGTCGCGCCATCCCAGACCCGACCCACATTGTTTGGTACCGAGGGCACCGCTCCCCGGAGTGGACGGTTACACCCTCCGGGCACCGGGACTACACTCCGGAAGACGAACGGAATCTGACTAACCGCTTCCGCTCGCGCGCGAATACTCGGCGAGCATCAGTGCCTGAATACCGGCACTATGCGTATTGGCTTAGCCTGATGCAGCATTATGGTCTCCCAACGAGACTGCTCGATTGGTCGCGATCTCCTCTGATTGCGGCGTACTTCGCTCTAGAAGAGCACGTCGAAAGCCCTCAGTTAGACGCGAGTGGACCGGCAGTCATCTGGGCACTCCGACCGCATGGACTGAACTCGGTTGAAGGGCGAGGTACTCACACCCCCGCGCTTGAGGCCGACAAGTGCCGAGACATGCTTCGTCCAGCGTTCACGGACCGCTTACCTGAGCCAGGCGGCTACATGGCTGCGATGGCGACGGAAGTCGACATGCGGATGTTCGTGCAGCAAGGGTGCTTCACCATCCACTCTAGCCGCGGCCCTCTGGAGTCGCATTCGAAAAGCAGCCAGTTCTTGCAGCGAATTGAAATACCTCAAGACAGCGTCGCCCGGATGGCGCGAGAGATCGCAGCCTGCGGCTTTCGGCGCGGCGACATTTATCCTGATCTGGCGAATTTGGCTCAGGAGTTGCGGGCTACATACCCCGCTGGGACCTTTCCTTGAGTCTGAGCCTTCGACGCGCGTTGCGCTGAAGGTGCACGTCGGGGAACGGAACCGGCCGGGGTGAGCCGCTTCCGCGGGAGATGAATCGCCGCCCGCATTCGGTGCCGCTTCACAGCAGGCTTACTCGACGTCGCCCTTCTCCGGCGGCGTCACCTTGCTGTCGGCGGCGTCCGCCGCGGCCTCCTCCGGGCGCGGCGGCACGGTCTCGTCGCTCTCCAGGACTTCGAGCTCGTGGTCGTGTGCAGGTTCGGTCATGCCGGCCTCCTCCCCTTCGGGCAGGCCGGGCATGCCGCTCCTGGTCGCGCGCGGGCCAACCTGCCAGGATCCGGGGTCCCGACACCAACATGGAAGCGAGCCCATGCGCAGCCAGCTGTTCAGCCAGGAGTACCTCGAGCGGTCCGCCCCCGAGGGCTTCGCGCTGCAGAACTCCAAGATGCTCAAGGTCACGCTCCAGGGCGGGACCGTGATGGCGCGGCAGGGCTCGATGGTCGCGTTCCAGGGCGACGTGCGCTTCGACTACCAGAGCGCCGGCGGCATCGGAAAGGTCATCAAGAAGGCCGTGACCGGCGAGGGCCTCGACGTCATGAGCTGCACCGGCAGCGGTGACGTGTTCTTCGGCGATGCGGCGGCCGACGTGCACGTCCTCGAGCTCGACGGCAGCGACGGGCTCTCGGTCAACGGGGCCAACGTGCTCGCCTTCGAGCCGTCGCTCTCCTGGGACATCAAGATGATCGGCAACGCAGGCATGCTGGGCGGCGGCCTCTTCAACACCGTCTTCACCGGCGCCGGCAAGGTCGCCATCACCACCAAGGGCACGCCCGTCGTGCTCCAGGTCGATGCCCCCACCTTCGTCGACACCGACGCAGTCGTCGCCTGGTCAGCCGGCCTGCAGACCGGCATCCGCTCCGGGGGGTTCAAGCCGGGCGCGCTGATCGGGCGGACGTCCGGCGAGGCGTTCCAGCTCGGCTTCAGCGGCCAGGGCTTCGTCATCGTGCAGCCGGCAGAGAACCCCAAGCACGGCGGGAGCTCGGGTGGCGGCGGCGGTGCCGCCGGCGGCATCGGCGGGATGCTGGGTCGTCTGGGCGGCTGACGGAGACATCCCGCGAGAACCTCGACCAGCCCGCCCTGACCTGCGAGGATCCAGCCGTCGGCCGGACTGCTGGAGGTCTCGTGCGTCGCTGCGCCACCGCTCTCGTGATCTGCGTCGCCGCCGCGGGCGTCCCCGCAGCCAGCAGCGCCGCGGCGTCGGGGCTGCCGCCGAGCCCGTGCAGGTACGACCCGGTCCAGGTTGAGCTCCCCGACGTCGCCCGCTCGCACAGCCTGTCGCCGGCGGACTTCGCCGGCAACTGGCACATCACGTCGGGACCACCCTTTGCGGGGCCGCAGCTCGACGAGGCCGCGGCGGCCGGGCTGCAGGCGTACAGCCTGACCATCGGCGAGCGGCTCGGCACAGCGCCGGTCTGGTCGCTCGACCAGTCCCTCTACCGCTTCGGTGACGCGGTGTCCGCCGAGACCGGCTACCAGTTCCTGCTCGGCCAGCTGCCCTGCTCCACGAGCTTCCTCCACGGCAGCACCACGGACACGACCTCGCCCGACGGCGCGACCGAGCGCACGGTGTTCCAGGCCACGACGTTGCCGTCGGGCCTGCCGGTGGGCCTCACCGAGAACCTCGCCCGCGAGATCGTCGTCCGCAGCGGCAGCATGGTCGGCGTCTTCCGCGTCGAGACGGCCGGGTCCACCGCCGAGGTACGAGCGGCAGGCGCCGCACTCGACGCGTTCGAGACGGCGTCGGTGGACCGCCTCGCCGGCATCACGCCTCCCCCCGGCGCCGTCGACTTCCCCGTGGACGCCTCCCGCCGCGCGCCCGCGACCAGCGCCGTCCTCACGGCCCACGACCTCGGCCGCGGCTGGCGCCGCCTGGGAAGCGGCACGTTCTTCTCCGGCGGCGTGGACGACGGCGCGCAGGGCGGGACGGCGAAGTGCCAGCCGGTCGACTTCGCCGTCGTCGCCGGGCGCACCGCGTCGTACGTCACGGCGGGCCAGGACCCCCGGAAGGTGGAGGCGAGCTGGGAGAACATCAGCCGGCTCCAGCCCGGCCAGGGCGCGCGCTACATGGCGCGCGTGCGCGCGCTGGTCCGGACCTCCTGCTCGAGGTACCGCTTCATCGCCGGGGAGTCCGTGCCCGGCGTGCGGGACGACGCGCTGGTGCTCGGTCCGGCGTACGGCGTCAAGGGCGGCCGCGGGATCATCCTCGTCCGGCGCGGTGACGAGGTCGCCGCCCTCGGCCTCGCCGGCCCGGTGGACAAGCGCGCGACGATCGCCTTCCGCGAGCACGCCGCGCAGCGGATGGCGGCCCGCCTCTGACCGGTTGACGCGTGCGGTGCCGATGAGTCGGCCCGCCGAGACCCGTCCTCCACACGACGACTCCCACGACCCGGAGGCACATGTGGACGCCCAGCCGACGACGGTGGAGATCGACCTCGAGCCCGCGACCCGGGCGCTCGCCGGACTCGTCCGCGACGTGCCTGACGAGCAGCTCGAGGCAACGACGCCCTGCGTCGGGATCCAGGTCGCCGCCCTGGTGGCGCACCTGGAGGACTTCGCCACCGCCTTCGCCGCGGCCGCCGGCAAGCGGCCGACGGGGTCGGGCACCCCGCTCGAGCAGCTGACGCTCGCGGACGGGTGGCGGGACCGCGTACCCGAGCGGCTGTCCGCCCTCGCCGACGCGTAGCGCGACGAGCGGGCGTGGGACGGGATGACGCGGGTCGGCGGGGTCGAAATGCAGGCGCGCGACGCCGCGGCTGCTGCTGCCGACGAAGTCCTCGTGCACAGCTGGGACCTCGCGACCGCCGGGGGACAGCCGTACGCCGCGAACGAGCGGCTCGTGGAGTTCGCCCACGCGTGGGTGCAGCTGCTCGTCGCCCACGCACCGCAGGGCATCCCGGGGCTGTTCGGGCCTGCCGTGCCGGTCCCGGACGACGCACAGGTGCTCGACCGGCTGCTCGGGCTGACCGGGCGCCGCGTCTAGCGCATGACTCCCGTGTGCCCCAGCGAGTACCGCCCCGGCTGCGGCCAGAAGCACAGCCCGTGCGGCCCCGCCCCGACCTTGATCTTGTGCAGCAGCTTGCCCGTGCGGATGTCGACGGCGTACACCACGCCGTTGTAGCGGCCGCTGACCCAGAACTGCGTGCCGTCGACGGACAGCCCGCCCATGTCCGGGCTGCCGCCACCGGGAAGCTTCCACTTGTGCAGCAGCTTCATCCCGGCGAACGCGTACTCGGAGATCGAGCCCTCGTCGCGGTTGGTGACGAGCAGGTCCTTCGAGTCGCGCGTGACGTAGAGCCCGTGCGCACCGCGGCCGGTGGGGATGAAGCCAGTGACCTTGAAGCTCGGCCCGTCGATGACCCACATGCCGTCGCTCATCATGTCGGCGACGTAGAACGTCTTGCCGTTGGGCGCGGCCTTCACGTCCTGCGGCTTCGGCGCCATCTTGCCGGCGCGGTGCGGCAGGCGCAGCACGCTGACGAGCTTGAGCTTCGCGGTGTCGACCTTGAGCATCTGTCCGGAGAACTCGCAGCTGACGAGGAAGTACCTGCCATCAGCCGAGAAGTCCGCGTGGTTCACGCCGGCGCACGGCACGTGCACGGACTTCTCGAGCTTCATCGTGTGCGGGTCGCGGAAGTCGAGCCGGTGCAGCATCGACGCCATGACCACGGCGTACTTCCCGTCGGGCGTGAAGTACAGGTTGTACGGGTCGGCCACCGCGACCCGCTTGCCGAACTTCCCCGTGCGCGCGTCGATCGGCGTCAGCGAGTTGCCGAGGTCGTTGTTGACCCACAGCGTCTTCAGGTCCCACGACGGCACCACGTGCTGCGGCTCGTGCCCGACCTTGACGGTGCGCAGCACCTTGCCGGTCGCCGGGTCGATGACCGTGACCGTGTCGCTCTTGCTGTTGGGCACGTAGACGAGCGGCTTGATCCCCTTGGTCGCCGGCACCAGCGCGCCCGGGCGGTCGGCCGCCCACACGTCGCCCGGCGAGAGCGGGGGCGGCATCCCGGGCAGCAGGCCCGTCGCCGACGCCGTCTTCACCGCCGCGCGTGACGGGGAGGGCGCAGCGGCACTCGCACTGGCCGCACCGCTCATCGCGCTGCCCGAGCCGCTCGACGCCGCCGCCCCGGACGACGAGGGCGTCGACCCCGAGGTGCAGCCGGCGAGCAGGGCCAGCCCCACCCCGGCCAGGGCGGTGGAGCGAGCGGGGAGTCGGAGCACGGACGTCCTCTCAGGCGAGCAGGGTCGAGACGGACACGGGGGCGAGGCCCTTCGCGTGCAGGCCCTCGAGGATCGCGGGCACCGCGGCGATGGTCCCCCGGTGACCCAGGTGGAGGCTGACGATGGAGCCCGGCCGGGCGCCGGAGACCACCGTACGCACGATGGCCCGCGTTCCCGGGTCCGTCCAGTCCCGCGAGTCGAGGTCGTAGGACAGGCACTCCGCGTAGCCCGCCCTCGCCGCCGCCCGCCGGATCGTCGGCGTCGTGTGCTGCGTGCCCGACGGGCGGAACCACGCGCCCTCGCTGCCGGTCAGCTTGCGCAGGCGGTCCGCGCACCCCTTGACCTCGGCGTACGCGGTGGCCGCGCCCAGCCCGCGCATCGCCTTGTGGTGCTCGGTGTGGTTGCCGATCTCGTGCCCGTCGTCGAGGACGAGGCGCCCGGCGGCCGGGTACTCGCCGAGCCAGCTGCCCACGACGAGCACGGTCGCCTGGACGTGCGCGCGGCGCAGCTCCCCGAGCACCTGGCGCGCGATGGCGAGGTCGCCCGCGCCGTGGAAGGTGAGCGCGACCCGCGGGACCGTACGCGGCCCCGACCCGATCTCGCGTGCCGACGTCACCCGCACGGAAGCCCGAGAGGCCGCGGGGGTGGCAACGACCGACGGTGAGGCGGCCGGAGGCACAGCCGAAGTCGCTGGAGCAGACGACGGAGCGGCAGCGGCGGACGAGGAGGTCGTGCCGCCCTTGCACCCGGCGAGCAGGCCCGTACTGACGGCGAGGCCGAGGAAGCGGCGGCGGTCGAGAGGAGGCACGGTGGAGCATCGTTCCCCACTGCGGCGAAGCGCACCCGAAAGCACGCCGGCCGGTCAGGCTCCAGTCAGGCGGCGCAGCTGCCGAAGGGGCAGCCGACGGCCCGCCCCGGACCGTCGACCGAGGAGGACCCGTGCCCGACCTGCTCCGCCAGCACGACCGCCTCCGGGCGTTCGCCCTGCTCGCGGCCGCCGCCGCCCTGGCCCTGCCGGCGAGCGTCGGCGTCTCCTGGACCTCCGGCCCGCTGCTCGTCGTCTGCACCCTCGGGCTGCTGGCCGGCGCCGGGTGCGCCGGACGCGCGGTCGTGGTCGTCGCCCGCGCCCGGTAGCGCCCGGGCGGCCCGTGGCAGCATGCGCAGCGTGACCCGCGCCCTGCTGCTCGACTACGGCTGCGTGCTGAGCCTGCCCCAGCCTCCCGACGCCGTACGCGCCCTTGAGTCCGTCGCCCCCGACGTCGCTCCGGCCGACTTCTGGCGCGGCTACTGGGACGTGCGGCTCGCCTACGACGAGGGCATGGCCGACGACGTCTACCTCGCCTCCGTGCTCGGCCGCGAGCCGACGGCCGCCGAGGTCGGGCGCTTCGTCGAGCTCGACACCGCGGGCTGGCTGCACCTCGAGGAGCGGATGACGGGCGTGCTGCCCGGCCTGCACGAGCGCGGCGTCCCCGTCGGCCTGCTCAGCAACGCCCCCTTCCCGCTCGCCCGTGCCCTCGAGCGCCAGCCGTGGGCCAAGGCGTTCACCTCGCTGACCTTCAGCGCCGACCTCGGGATCGCGAAGCCGCGGCCGGAGGCGTACCTCGCCGCCGCGCGCGCCCTCGGCGCCGAGCCCGCGGCCGTCGTCTTCGTGGACGACCGGGCGGAGAACGTCGCCGCCGCGGACGCGGTCGGGATGACCGGTGTGCACCACACGGACGTCGCCGAGACGCTCGCCCTGCTCGACCGGCTGCTCCAGACGGGTGACAGCTGACGCTGCGCCCACCAGTCGTCGCGCTCCGCGCCCGACGAGAGGACGTGGCGGACGACTACTTCGCGGCCGCAGCGGCTCCGGCGCCGCTGCCGCCGATCACCGTGCCGGCGCCGGCGCGCCCCAGCGACGCCCCGGTCGTCGCGGGCTGCGCGGTCGCGGGCGCGGTCCTGGCGCTGGTCCTGCTGCGCCTCACCGGCTCGAGCGGCTGGTCGGCCGCCGCGCTGCTCGTCGTGCCGCTCGCCGCCAAGGTGCTCCGCGTCATCAGGCTCGCCTCGACGATGCACTCGCAGCGCACGTCGCGCGGCGCGCTCGCCCTGTCGATGTCGTTCGGGCTGGTCGTGCTGGTGGCGAACCTGCTCGCGCTCGGCCACCACGGCTCCTCGGGCGGCTCCACGAGCCCCGACCCGGCCACGGTGCAGAAGGCGGCCTGCGCCGCGCTCGCGATGACGACCGGCGCCTCGGCCGCGGCCTGCCCGACGACGGGCGGCTAGGCGGTCCCGGACTCCCGGATGCGCGCGAGCCACGCGGCGCTGTCGCGGAACCGCGCGTCGGCGACCGCGCGCTCGCGGTCGGCCGGGACCTGCCCCGCCTTCGGGTACGACCCCAGGTAGCGCACGTCCGCGCACACCCGGCGCAGCCCCATCAGCGCCTCGCCGACGTTGGCGTCGTCGACGTGGCCGTCGCAGTCCACGCTGAACAGGTAGTCGCCGAGCCGCTCGCCCGTGGGCCGCGACTCGATGCGGCTGAGGTTGACCCCGCGCACCGCGAGCTCGTCGAGGATCTGCAGCAGCGCGCCCGGGTGGTCGTGGCGCATGGAGAGCACGAGCGTCGTGCGGTCCGCGCCCGTCGGCAGCGGCGGGGGCACCGGGCGCGAGACCAGGACGAAACGGGTCACGCCGTCCGGGTTGTCGCCCACCCCCTCGGCCAGCGTCTCCAAGCCGTAGGTCTGCGCCGCGATGGGCGCGGAGATCGCGGCGTCGTACGTCGCGGTGCCCGCAGCGAGCGCCGCCGCGGCCGCGGCAGTGGAGGAGGTCGCGACGTACGCCGCCTGCGGGACGTGCTCGGCGAGCCAGCGCCGGCACTGCGCCTCGCCGTGCGGGTGCGTCCCGATGCGGCGGACGTCGGCGAGCGTGGTGCCCGGCCGCACGAGCAGCGCGAAGCGCACGTTGACGAGCACCTCGCGCAGGATGACGAGCGGCGTGCCCGAGGCGAGGTCGTCGAGGGTGGCGGGGACGCCGCCCTCGACGGAGTTCTCGATCGGGACGACGGCGCGGTCGGCGCGCCCCTCGCGCACCGCGGCCAGCGCGTGCGGCACCGTCGCGAGCGGCACCAGCTCGTCGTCCGCGCCGAGCGGGAGCGAGCGGGTGGCGGCCTCGGTGAAGGTGCCGGCGGGGCCGAAGTACGCGTACGTCGTCACTGGCGGCCGCGCGAGGCGTACTGCACGGCCTGCTCCTCCTCCGGCGAGAGCGTGTGCTCGCTGCGGCCGGCCTTGACGCCCTTGGCGTAGGTCCGCGTCTCCGTGCGCCCGTTGATGGAGGTCAGCACGAGCCCGTCGCCACCGTCGTCGAGCAGCGCGGCGCTGAACGACAGCCGCCCGCCCATGTCGCCGAACGCGTCGTAGCGCACGACCGAGACGTGGCGCAGGGAGTCGGCGACCTCGGCCCGCCCGAGCTTGGCCTCGACCATCGCGGCCTCGGTCTCGGTGCGCACCTGGCCGATGTCGGCCTGCAGGCGGCCGAGGACTCCGAGCAGGTCCGTGCGGTCATCGGCGCCGAGCGCGGCGAGGGTACGGCGCGCAGCGCGCAGCCGGACGAGCGCGACGAGCGCCACGAGCAGGGCGACGACCGCGACGGCGAGGGCCGCGACGGCCAGCTGGCCGGCGGTGGAGGCATCGGGCGTCGGCACGCGCCGCATCGTACTGGCCGTGCCCGGCGGCAGACCGCCTCAGGCGACCGGAACCGGCTCGGGGACGACAGCCGGCGAGGCGGGCTCGGCGCGCCTGCCCTGCGGGACCAGCACGAGCAGGTGCGCGGCCACCATGAGCAGCACCGCGCAGATCGGGAACGACGACTGGGCGAGGCGGGCGACCAGCCGGGGGACCTCGCCGTTCGCGAGCCAGCGCGAGCCGCGCCACGGCAGCTCGAGCGGCATGTCGAGGACCAGCCAGAGCAGACCCGCGAGCGCCACCCGGACCTTCGAGCGGGCGTCGCCGACGAGCCCGAGCATGCCGGGGACGAACCACGTCATGTGGTGCAGCCAGGCGATCGGGCTGAGCAGCACGGTGAGCATGCCGACGACCGCGACCGCGAGCACGGACTCGCCCGAGCGGAGCAGCCGGGCGCCGACCCACAGCCCGTACGCCGTGACCAGCGCGCCGATGAGCCCCCAGAGGTACGAGCCCTCGGGACCGTGCGGACCGAGCCGGTCGGCCATGCCGGCGAGCGAGCCGTTGTAGGTGATCGCGGGGTCGCCGATGCGCTTGGAGTCGAAGACCGTCGTGCCCCAGTACGTCATCGACGCCCGCGGGAAGAGCACCGCCGCGCCGAGCGTGATGCCCGCGGCGACCGCCGCCGAGGTCAGGCCGGCGCGCCACTTCCGCGCGAGGAGGTACTGCACGGCGAACAGCGCCGGCGTCAGCTTCACCGCCGCCGCGACGGCCGAGAGCGCGCCGGGGTGCGGGCGGCCGGGCGCGTCGGAGACCACCCGGCGTACGTCCAGCAGGCAGAGCAGGCAGAGCAGCACCCCCACCTGCCCGAAGAACAGCCCGTCGCTCACCGGCAGCGTCCACACCGCGGCCGTCACCAGCGCGGCCCAGGCGACGGGAGCGGTCTCACCGCACCGGTCGAGCAGCGGGCGGGCGCTCAGCGCCACGATGACGCCGACCATGGCGACCTGCGCCGCCGCCCAGAGCCCCTGGGCGACGCCGAACGGCACCATCGCCAGCGGCACCGCGAGCACCGCGGCGAACGGCGGGTAGGTGAACGGCAGGAGGTTCGGCACGTCGGTCAGGTGCGTGTAGAGGTCGCGGCCGTGGAGCAGCGACTGCCCCGCCGCGCGGTAGACCTCGAGGTCGACCTCGCGCTGCCAGGCGTTGACGTCGAGGGCGAGCACGAGCGCCGGCCCGACACCGAGCGCGAGCACCGCGAGGCCGAGCGACCACCACCACCAGGGCGCCGTCCGGAGCGCGCTGGGGCTCGGGTCCGGCATGGCGCAAGGGTACGCAGGGGTGCCCGACCCGCCCGACGCCGTAGCCTTCCGGCCGTGGTCGGGAGACGAGTCAGCGTGCTGGTCGCGACGCTGCTCGGGCTCTTGCTCGTGGCCCCGTCTGCCGCCGCTGCGCCCGCATCCCGCCCGCTCGTCGTGCTCGGCGCCCCCGGTCTGCGCTGGTCCGAGCTCAGCCCGACGGCGACCCCGCACCTGTGGTCGCTCGTCGGGGAGTCCGCGATCGGGTCGCTCGTGACGCGTACGGCGCGGCCGGTGACCTGCGCTCCCGACGGCTGGCTGAGCCTCGGCACGGGCGTACGCGCCCAGGCCGTCGCGCACGAGGGGCGGCCCGGGTCGAAGGAGCGCTGCCCGACCACGACCGTCGCGGTGTCGGGCGGCCGCGTGGAGGACTGGGCGTCGTTGACGTCGTTCTCGCGCCACTCCGACTACGGCGCGACGCCCGGCCTGCTCGGCGACGCGCTCGCCCGCCGGGGTTGCGCCCTGGCGGTCGGGCCGGGGGCGGCGCTCGCGCTCGCCCTCGCTGACGGCGCGGTGCCGGACTACCGCGCGGACCCCTCGCAGCTCACGGCCGACGACGTACGGCGCTGCCCGGTCACGCTCGTCGACCTCGCCGCGGCGGGGACGACGCCCGCCGACCTCGACCGCGCGGCCGGCGCTGCGCTGGGCGCGGCCGGCGACACTGACGTGCTGCTCGTCAGCGTGTCCGGCGACCCCACGACGACCACCCCGCACCTCGGCGTCGCCGCCCTGCGGGCGCCGGGGTCCGCCGGGCACTGGCTCACCAGCCGCTCCACCCGCAGGCCGACGCTCTCCCAGCTCACCGATGCGACCGTCACGGTGCTGCGCCACGCGGGCGCAGCCGAGCCCGAGGAGCTCGTCGGGACCCCGCAGCGGCCGGGGGCCGCGCGCCCCGCTGCCGCGGCCGCCGTCGCCCACCTCGTGCAGGCCGACGACGACGAGCAGAGCGCCCGCCGCGCGCAGGCCGGCTTCTGGACGGTGCTGCTCGTGCTGCAGTTCCTGCTCTACGTCGCGGTCGCCGTCGCCCTCGGCCGCGCCTGGGGCGGGGAGCGCACGCGGAGCACCGCACTGCGCGCGGCGCGAGTGGGAGGACTGCTCTTCGGCGGCGTACCGGCGGCGACCTTCCTCGCGGACCTGCTGCCGTGGGAGCGGTCGAGCGTCCCCGCGCTCGCCGTGCTCGGGCTCGTGGTCGTCCTGGCCGCGCTCGTCGCCCTGCTCGCCGAGGCCGGCCCGTGGCGGCGGCGCCCGCTCGGCCCGCTCGCCGCGGTCGGCGCGGTGACCG